>CAZBIH010000011.1:0-6913 GCA_964492015.1 uncultured Planctomycetia bacterium
CCGCCAATCAGGCTTTAGACAACACTTTTTTACAGATCGGATGATCGCTCTTTTTAAGGGGAGAGGCTAGAGGGAAGAGGTAAGAGGAATTCATTTTCCTCTAGCCTCTCTCCTCTTCCCTCTAACCTGATTTAGAGAGGAAAGTCCGGGCTCCAAGAGCAGCGTGGTGGGTAACACCCACCGTCATCGCGCAAGCGGTGACAGGATAAGAGCAACAGAGACGCCCGCTACTAAAGCATCAGCGGGCGCCCGCCGTCGATTTGATGGCGGGCGAGCCTTACTGCAAGGTAAGAGTGAAACGGGCAATCTCCACGCGGAGCAAGGTTAAATAGGGGAAGATGAGCGGCTCGCTCGTTTGATTCCCGGGTAAACCGCTGACGATCTTGTCAGTAATGACAAGGCTAGACAGATGATCATCTCCCGCTCAAGAAATTGAGTGGAGACAGAACCCGGCTTACAGATCTGTAAAAAACCCCGCTCTTTCGAGAAATTGATTTTTTTTCGGGAGGGCGGGTAGTTTTTTAAAAAAATGAAAAAAATAATTCTCTCCTTCATGTTTTTAACGTTCACGCCGGGTTTTTTGGTTTTTGCCGAAAACTTGGCGCCCAACGAAACGTTGAAAGCGCTTCAAAAAGAAAATAAAGACGCCTTTTCAGAGAAAAGAAAAATGCTCAAAGAAGACGTTTTTTCTGTTTCCTCAGAAGACCTGGACCCTGCCGAGAGCCTGAATCGTGTTGCTGGAAATAGGGACCGGGGATACTCCTCTCCGGAACAATCGTTCAAATCTATCGAACAAAGCGCCCCCGGCCCGACCGGGCGCGAGAAGTCCGCTTTAGCCTCCCAAAAAAGTTATTAATTTTTATATAACCCATAGTAATCATTACACTTCAATTTATTTGCATAGGGGTTTATTTTTTGATAGCATACAACATATAGTGTTTACCCATTGGAGCCGTTTTTAACCGTTTTGCGCGGGGCGATAAGACATTGAAGGTGGAGTGCTTAAGACGCGGTAGATCTTTTATTTTATTTTTTTTCCTTCCTGGATTTCTTTCAACATTCCTTTGGGCCCCCTCGTCGGCATTTGCCGATACCATCCTTTTGAAAAATGAAAAAGAGATCAAAGGGCTTGTCGTTGAAAAACACACGGACCGTATTATTTTGAGCACAGAGAAAGGTGAGATCCCCATCCTTCTTTCCGGCATTAAAAATATTCAATACGATGATGCCGAGCAAAATTTTATGCAAATTGGCCGCGCCTACGAAGCGAAAAATAAATACGGCGAAGCGCTTGCCTATTATGAAAAAGCAGTTGAGATCAACCCTGCCTACGAAGAGGCCAAGAAAGCGTCGGCAGCGATGAAGAGCCGTTTTTGGGCGGCGACTACTGAGGGCCCTCAAAGCGAAATGGACAAACAGCAGGCGATCTATGATTCCTGGGGGCAGGGCCGCTCACCCGAGCTTGCCGTGAAGAAACGGATTTCAAAAGATGTGAACTCGTTGCGGGAAAGCCTCGGATTGACGCTGATCAAAAAAAGCGATTGGGTCTATGCCGGCCAGGTGACCTCCAAAGGGGATGCTGCCTCCGCGGGCCTTCGCCGTGGGGATCGCCTGGTGTCGATCGATGCCGAATCTTTGAGATATCTTGCGGCGGCGGTTGTCGCCAAGAAAATGATACAGCCGCGGTATTCCAGTTTTATCCTTGAATATGAAAGGGAATGCCGGATCCAAAAAGCAGGTGAGGGAAAGTTTTCAGGAAATTTAGGCCTTGATCTTAAGCTTGATTCCCTGGGAATATCGGTCTTGAAGATCGTGCCAGGGGGCCCCGCGGATCAAGCCGGGATCCGCGAGGGGGATCTAGTGGAGTGGGTCAATAGAGAATCGACACGCTTTATGCCTTTAGGGAAAGTCTTAAAAATTATCAAAGATGCGGACCAGGGCGCTGTCGTGCTTTCAGTCCGCAGGTCCGCGATGCTCACAAGGAGATAAGATGGCGCCTATCCTACGCAAAAAATATTTTATTCAGCGCGGCATGCAGCTTCGTTTCGCGCGCTTTGTTATCCTGCTTGCATTTATTTCCGCTCTTGTTACTAGCGGGGCTATTTTTTTTACCACCTTCATGTTGATGGGTGAGAAGCTTGCCAATGTTTATCCGCAGGCGCGTCTGGTCGTTATTTTTCAATCGGTTTATTTTTGGGCGGCGATGAGTCTTTTGGCGTCGGCGCCGTTTATTTTTTGGGGCGCCATTGTTTTTTCACATCGTATCGCGGGCCCACTGCCCAAAATTTATCAGGCGCTGGATACGATCGGAGAAGGCAGTTTTGATGTCAAGTTGACTTTAAGAAAGACCGACGAGCTCCGGGAGTTGTCAGACCATATTAATGCCATGGCCGAGAAGCTTCAAAAAAGAGAACAAAAATGAGAATAGGTGTTGACAGAAAAGGCCTCCGGGGGTACGATATACCCATAGAAACCCATAAAGTGGGGGAAAGTGGGGAGCCGGTTCCATGTTCTACGGAGAGCACGAACATAGCATTGACGAAAAGGGCCGGATCATTATTCCCTCCAAATTCAGGGAGGTTTTCAAAGAAAATTATGTCGAACGATTTTTTGTTACTCGAGGGCTTGATACGTGTCTCTTTGTATTCGCGGAGGATGAATGGCGCAAGCAAGAAGCCAAATTCCGCGCGCTTCCGTTCACCAGCGCCCAAGCCCGGCACTTCAACCGGCTTTATTTCTCGGGTGCCTGCGAAGTTACCTGCGATAAGCAAGGGAGGATTTTAGTCCCCGATTATCTGAAAGAATTTGCCCGCATCAAGCGTGATGCCGTGATCGTCGGAGTATCCAATCGCATGGAAATATGGGCCAAAGAAAATTGGGAAGAGTTTTACAAGAACACGAAGGATTCTTTTGAAAAGACGGCTGAGCAGATCTTCAACAGCGGCGAAGGTTCGGAAAGCTAAACCAGGGGAGGCTTCATGAAAAAGCAACCGGGAAAAGAAGCGGCGGGGGCTCATCAGGGGAACCATGGGTTTTACGGCGATGAATCGGTTGAGAATTCCAAGCGTCGGCACATGATGTCGATGATCAGCGGCGATCTTAAATTTTTTGAACGGATCCTGATGGCTAAGCATATTCAGGATCCGTTGTTTTTTTCCAAGTCCTCCGCTCGGAACCGGTAATAGCCGTTTCTGCCGGAAGTTCGGGCTTGTGGCGCACGTAAGCGTTCTTTTAAATGAAGTCCTGGATCATCTGGATCTTAAAAAAGGCCAGTGTATCGTCGACGGCACTTTAGGCAGAGGCGGGCACGCCGAGAAGATCCTGGAAAGGATCCTGCCGGGGGGCCGGCTGATCGGCCTGGACAGGGATCCGGAGGCGGTGCGGGAAGTTTCAGCGAAGTTTGAGAAATACGGAAAAAGCGCGGTCGTTCTGCACCGGGATTTTAGGGAGATCGCCCAGGCGCTAACGGATCTGGGGATCGAGGCGGTGGACGGGATATTTTTGGATCTGGGGGTTTCGTCCCCTCAGTTGGATGACGCGGGGCGCGGATTTAGTTTTCAGCAGGACGGGCCCTTGGATATGCGGATGGACCCGGATTCAAGACTGACGGCGGAAGAGATCGTGAATGACTATCCGCCTGAAAAGATCCGGCAGATCCTCTGGGATCTGGGCGAGGAGCGGTTGGCGCGAAGGATCGTAGACAGGATCGTGGAGGCGCGAAGGGTCCAGCGCATCCGGACGACGAAGGAACTTGAAAATATTATTTTTCACGCGTCGCCGAAAAGTTATCGCTACGGAAGGATCCATCCGGCGACGAGAAGTTTTCAGGGTTTGAGGATCGCGGTGAACGATGAGCTTGAGGCGTTGACAGGATCTCTGAAGGGCTCGGCCGGTTTTTTGAAGGAAGGCGGGAGGATGGCGGTGATCTCATTCCACTCGCTAGAAGACCGGATCGTAAAGAATGTGTTTAGGGATTGGCAAAAGGATGAACTGGGAGTGGTGATGACCAAAAAACCTGTGGTGGCTGCGGAGAGCGAGATCAGCGTTAATCCTCGTTCGCGTAGCGCCAAACTTCGCGCGTTCATGAAAGCTTAAAAGGAGCCGGCCGTGAGACGATTCGTTTCGGGTGTGGTTCTGGTGACTTTTGCCTGCCTTGTCTATGTTTATGCGGAAGTGCAGACGTTTCAGGTCGGATACAAGATCCGCGAGCAGGAAGAAATGAAAACCCAGCTCCTTGACCGCGGCCGGGCGCTGAAGTACAACATCGCACGTTTGAAGTCGCCGGCGAATCTTGAAAAGAAGCTCACCGCTCAGAATGTACAGCTTAAATCACCGAAGACGTGGCAGACACTTGTGTTAACGGGGCCGAAAGGGCCTATTCACCGGGAGTCCTGGGGACGGATTTTGTGGGCTCATCCGTCGATGTTCGCCAAATTTTTTGTAGGAACGGCAGAGGCGCAAGCCAAAGAATCTTCGAGTTAATTTTACCGCAAAAAAGCAGACTAGGTGCTCTCCAGAAAACGTTTATTTCTTATTTTTTTCTTTTTTATTTTCGCGCTGCTGATCCTCCTGGCGCGCCTCGGATTTATCCAGATATTTAAAGCTGCCAGTTACCGCTCTCTTGCCCAAAACCAATCCCGTGTGATCGTCGAAATGCAGCCTGTCCGGGGCCGTATCCTGGATGTGAAGGGCAAAGAGCTGGCTTTGGATGTCCGGCTTGATTCGCTTTACGCAGTGGCACGGGAGATCAAAAATAAAGCGCAGGTCGCGGACGCGCTTTCGGTCATTCTTGGGCTTGAGCGCCGTGAAATTTTTCGCCGGCTTAACCGAGATAAATTATTTGTCTGGATCGCGCGGAAAATTTCTCCGGCCAAAGTGGAGGCGATCAAGCGGTTGAAGATCGAAGGTTTGGAATTTGTCAAAGAATCCCAGAGAGTTTTTCCCAAGGGCGAGACCGCTTGCCATCTGGTGGGTTTTACCGGGATCGATAATGACGGCCTTGAGGGTATAGAACTTCAGTACAACAGTTATTTAAAAGGGGTGCCCGGATGGAGATTGGCGCAAAAAGACGCCAAGCAGAGGGAACTTGTTTCTAAGCAGGTAGACGTAACTCCTCCCATCGATGGGCGCAATATTCATTTAACGATCGATGAAGTGATCCAGTCTCTGTCACAAAGGATCCTGGCAGAAACCTGTAAAAAATACAACGCCAAGGGCGGCTCCGTTGTCGTGCTGGAGCCCAAGACCGGAAATTTGCTGGCGATCGCGATGTATCCGGCCTATGATCTGAACAATTCCAAAAAGTCCGACCCTGAAACCCGCCGCAACCGCGCGATCACCGATATTTTTGAACCCGGATCCGTATTCAAAGCGATCACACTGTCTTCGATCGTGGAAAATAAAACATTCGACTTGAATGAAAAATTCAACTGCGAGAACGGCTCTTGGGCAGTGGCGGGGAAGGTCCTGCATGATCATCATGGCTCCGGTGTTCTTCCGTTCCGTGAGGTGATCGAGCGCTCAAGCAATATCGGGACCGTGAAGGGCGCAATGCGTCTGGGCGGGGATAAACTTTACAAAACGATCAAGGCATTCGGTTTTGGCCAAAGAACTGGGATCCCGCTGGCGGGGGAGGTCTCGGGGATCGTTCCCAATCCGCGGAATTGGTCGCGCAGTTCCATTATCAATATTCCCATCGGACAGGGTGTTGCGGTCACTCCGATACAGTTGGCAATGGCGATGGGGGCGATCGCCAACAATGGGCTTTTGATGAAGCCGCGTATCGTGGACTACATTGATGATGAAAATGGAAAAGTGACCGAAGTTTACCCGGTCGAACCTGTCAGGCAAGTCATCAGCCGGGAATCGGCGATCCAGGTGCGAACGGTTCTGGAGGGCGCTGTTTCCAAGGGCACGGGAAAAAAAGCAAAAGTTCCCGGTTTTCGGGCGGCGGGAAAAACAGGCACCGCCCAGAAGATCATGCCCAATGGGGCTTATTCTCACGATCATTTTTTTGCTTCATTCGTGGGGATGGTCCCTTATGATGAACCGAAGATCGTTATTTGCGTAAGTTTAGATGAGCCGCACCCGATCATTTTCGGCGGCGAGACCGCGGCACCGGCATTCTCCAAGATCGCTTCGGAGATCATGGGTTATTGGCAGATCTCGCAAACCGAAATTCCCGCTGAAGCCGTTTCCGGCCGGCGCGCAAAAACAGCGGCGAAACACTGATGCTCCCTGAAAAACTTTTTAGCCTTGCCGGCCTACCCGTTACAAAACCAGAGGACTTGCCGCGCGTGGAAGTCGCGGGGCTTGAAACGGATTCCCGCCGGGCAGAGAAAAATTTTATTTTCATCGCGATCCAGGGGACCAAAAAAAATGGGAACGATTTTATCCGGGAGGCGGTTTCCCGCGGAGCGATCGCGGTGGTGGCGGACAAGGCCTGCTTAGAATCACTGCCTGTCCCGGTCCTCCTGGTGCCGGACGCGCGGTTGGCGGCAGCTCACTTGGCGGCTATTTTTTACGGGAACCCTGCGGATAAGCTCAAACTCATCGGCATCACCGGTACCAACGGTAAAACCACCTCCAGTTATATCCTTGAGCACCTTCTGATCCGGGCCCAGCATCCAACCGGGATCATCGGCACTGTCAGCTACCGCTTTGCCGGCAAGGAAATTCCGGCGGTGGAGACAACGCCCGGCCCTCTTAAAATACATAAAATATTATCCCAGATGCAGGAGGCTCGGTGCGAATACGTCGTGATGGAAGTTTCCTCGCACGCGTTGGATCAAAAACGAACGGCCGGCATCAGTTTTTGCGCGGCTCTTTTTACCAATCTGACGCAGGACCATTTAGATTATCACGGGACGATGGAAGCCTATTTTGAAGCCAAGACGAAGCTTTTTTCCTCTCT
>CAZBIH010000011.1:7013-17015 GCA_964492015.1 uncultured Planctomycetia bacterium
CTTTTTTTCGCGCTTCGCGGACCGAATTTTGACGGGCACGCTTTTGTGGACGACGCGGCACGTAAAGGGGCTGTTCATTTTGTCATTTCCGATCTCGGGAAGGTTCCCGCAGATGCGGACAGCTTTAATGTCATCGTTGTTCCCGATGTGCTGGCGGCTTACGGGGACTTGGCAAAATTTTTCCGCGGGCGGTTTGAGATCCCCGCGATCGCCGTCACCGGAAGCTCCGGCAAAACAACCGTCAAAGAACTTCTCGCGCAGGCGCTTTCCACCCAGTTCTCGGTCCTGAAGAATCGCGGCACAGAAAATAATCTGATCGGTGTGCCCAAGACCATTCTTCAGCTGGAAGCCTCGCATGAAGTTCTGCTTTTGGAAATGGGCACTAACCAGCCCGGAGAGATCGCGCGGCTTTCGTCCATCGCAGCTCCGCAGATCGGGATCCTGACCCAGATCGGGTATTCACATCTTGAAAAACTAAAGAACATTGAAGGGGTCTTAGAAGAAAAACTGGGTCTTTTGACAAATCTTGCCCGGGGAGGCACTCTTTTGCTGAACAATGAAGACCCTTTTTTAAAAAATGTCAAAAGCGGCGCTCATCGGGTCTTGAGGGTGGGTTTTCAAAAAGAAGGCAACGATTTTTTTGCCGATAATATCTGGTGCCACGAGAGCGGCAGTTCGTTTCGCTTGAACGAAAAAGAAATTTTTGAAATTCCCCTGGTCGGGCGTCATAATATCTTGAACGCAATGCTTGCGATCGCGGCGGCGGTGACGATGGGGGCGGATCGGGACAGGGTCCGTCAAAAATTGAAGGAGTTCAAGGCGATTTCGGGGCGCTTGGACCTCAAAAATATCGATGGGGTGCAATTTATCGATGACAGCTACAACTCCAACCCGACTTCTTTCAGGGCGGCGCTGGAGACATTGAAGAGTTTTAAGACGCGTGGGAAAAAGGGCGTTGTCTTCGGGGATATGCTGGAGCTGGGAGTTCAGGCTGAGGATCTGCATCGTCAAATGGGATCCCTGCTGGCGGAGCTGACGTTTGATTTTATCATTGCCGCAGGCCCGCTCTCACGGCTTGCGGCCGAGGAAGCGCTCAAAAATGGGTTCAACAGCTCACGTGTTCATTGCGCTCAAAACAGCGTTGAGGCCGGGCGTATCTGCCGGTCGATGGTCGCTGAAGGCGACTGGGTGTTGGTCAAAGGGTCCCGTGGAATGAAAATGGAAAAGGTGTTCGAATGTTTTACGCCCTCCTCTATCCTTTAAAAAAATATTTTATCGGATTTAATTTATTTCAATACATCACCTTCCGAGCGGCGATGGCCGGGATCACGGCGTTTTTGATCAGCCTCTGGATCGGGCCTATCGTGATCCGCTTTCTTTCGGGCTTCAACCTGAAACAGGGGATAGAGCGTCCCGGATTTTCCAAGCTGTATGAAGCCAGCGCCGGCAAAGAGAAAGTGCCGACGATGGGCGGGCTCATGATCCTGGGCGCCCTGCTTTTGTCAGTTCTTTTATGGGCAGACTTAAGGAACCGGTATGTCATTCTTTGCATGGCGATCGTGTTGTGGCTGGGGGCCGTGGGATTTGCCGATGACTACCTGAAGCTGACAAAGAAAAATTCAAAGGGCCTCAAGGGTTCTTATAAGCTTGCCGGGCAGTTGGTGTTGGGGTTGGCGATCGGGTTTTATTTGTATCATGACTCGCCGGTGTGGGCGGATGTGGCGATCCCTTTTTTAAAAAATTGGTTTTGGGCGCTGGGGCCGCTGTATGTATTATTCGTGGCGCTGGTGATCACAGGATCCTCCAACGCCGTGAATCTTACGGACGGTTTGGACGGCCTGGCGATCGGATGCACACTTACGATCGCAATGACCTACGGCGTGTTCAGTTATGTGGGCGGACACTCTGTCTTTAGCCATTATTTGCACATTCCGCATATTATCGGTGTCGGAGAGCTGACCGTGTTTTGTGCAGCGCTCTTTGGCGCGGGGCTTGGATTTTTATGGTTCAATGCGCACCCTGCCAGCCTTTTTATGGGGGATATGGGGTCCTTGAGTATCGGCGGAGCGTTAGGGGCTGTGGCGATCTTTTCAAAAAAAGAACTCCTGCTTCTGGTGGTCGGGGGAATTTTTGTGATGGAGGCGTTGTCGGTGATCTTGCAGGTGGCAAGTTATAAGCTCCGAAAGCAGAGGATCTTTTTAATGGCACCGATCCATCATCACTTTCAGCTTTTGGGCCTGAAAGAAACAAAAGTTGTTATTCGTTTTTGGATCGTATCCATTCTCCTATCTCTGGTGGGATTGGCAACGCTCAAGATCCAATGAAATTTAAAGACAAAAAAATTTCCGTTGTTGGACTGGGTAAAAGCGGTTTCGCGGCCGCTAAATTTCTTTTGACGCAAAAAGCGCGTGTGCGGGCGACGGATGCTTCGCAAAAAGATGAAGTGCTTGAAAATGCGGGCTATTTGCGGCGCCTAGGGGTTGAGGTGGAAACGGGCGGGCATACAGAAGCCTTCTTGAGGGATGCCCAGATGATCGTGACAAGCCCCGGTGTTCCCAAAGAAAGCCTGCCGCTGGTATTCGCCAAAAAGAAAAAGATCCCGGTGATCAGCGAGGTCGAGCTGGCTTTTTACTTTTGCCGAGGCCTGATCGTTGCAGTCACCGGTTCTAATGGAAAGACAACGACTTGCAATCTGATCCACCGCATTCTCGAGGACGGGGGCAGGCACAGCGTGCTTTGCGGCAACGTCGGATACTCCTTCTTGGACGTTGTATCCCAGATCCGGGAAGACTCCGTGGTCGTGCTGGAGTTGAGTTCGTTTCAATTGGAGGACAGCCCGCAATTTCGTCCCGAGATCGCCGTATTGCTGAATGTAAGCCCCAATCATCTGGACCGGCATAAGACGTTTGAGAATTATGTTCATGCCAAGGAAAAGATATTTAGAAATCAAAAAAAAGGGGATCATTTGATCTTGAATTATGATGATCCGGTCGTCCGCTCGATGGCGCAGAAAACAAAGTCCGATGTGTTATTTTATAGCCAAGAACCGCTTGCTGACGGAATTTTTTGGCAGGATCATCAGGTCTTTATCCGGCGCGGGAAGGCGCAGAAAGCGTTTTTGGACGGGGCTGATCTTCAATTGAGAGGCATGCACAATATTCAAAATATCATGGCCGCTGTTGCGGTTGCGACACTTTTAAAAATCCCACGGGAGAAAATACAAAAAAGTGTGAGTAGTTTTAAGACGTTGGAGCATCGTATCGAGCCTCTCGGACAGGCGGGCGGGGTGCATTTTATCAATGATTCTAAATCAACGACCCTAGAAAGTACGCGTGCGGCGATCTTGGCGTCCGGCTCGCCGCTGATCTTGCTGGCAGGCGGACGCGACAAAGGCGCGCCTTTTTCCGAGATCGAGGGATTTATCCGCGAGAAAGTGCATAAAGTGATCCTATACGGCGAGGCCCGAGAAAAGATCGCGGCGGCCTGGAAGGATCTGCCCGCGGTGAAGATCGAGAAGGATTTTCGCGAGGCGGTGCGCCTGGCTTACGAAGAGGCGCGCCCGGGGGATACGGTGCTTCTTTCGCCGATGTGCACGAGTTTTGATCAGTTCTCATCCTATGAACACCGCGGCGAAACTTTTAAGAAAATATTCCACGAGCTGGAGGCGCGATGGAACCGCTGACACGCGCCCGATCGCTTCTTTTCGGGTCTGCGCTGATCCTTTCGGCGATCGGCGTCGTGATGATCTACAGCGCCAGCGCTATTTACGCGCTGGATGTCATGAAAGACCCTAACTATTTTCTCCTGAGGCATCTGGTCTATTTGGGCATTGGAACGACTCTTGCATGGCTTGCTTCACGAGTCAATACACAGGCGCTGCGAAAACACTCCCGAAATATGCTGATCGCGGTGATCATTCTTTTGGTATTGGTCCTTATCCCTCCTATCGGTTCCGCAGCAGGCGGCGCTCGGCGGTGGTTTAAATTTTTTGGGTTCAGTGTCCAGCCTTCGGAATTTTTAAAAATTATACTGATCTTTTATATGGCAGACTTCCTGGAGAGAAAAAAAGACAGCTTGCGGGATCTGAAGCATACGGTATTCCCGGCGCTTTTTGTGTTGGGGATCTCCGCCGGCCTGATCTTGAAACAGCCGGACCTTGGGACCGCGGTCACCGTGACGATCGTCATGCTCACTCTTTTTTTTGCTGCGGGCTTCCCCATCAAGTACCTGGCAGGCATTGTTGCCGCGGCGCTTCCCGCGCTGCTTTTCGCGATGCTGGCCAAGTCTTACCGCCGCAAAAGGATACTCGCTTTTTTTCACCCTTGGGACGATCCCAGAGGTGTGGGATTTCAGATCATCCAGTCTTTTTTGGCTCTGGGTTCCGGCGGCCTTTTCGGGCGGGGACTGGGGAATTCCCAGCAGAAACTTTTTTTTCTTCCGGAGTCCCACACGGATTTTATTTTTTCGATCATCGGGGAGGAGCTTGGGTTTGTCGGCGCGGGGGCGGTGATCCTTCTGTTCATTGTATTTATTTTTTCCGGGATGGTCATCGTATTTCGCGCCAAAGATTATTTTACGCAGCTTTTGGCTCTGGGCCTGGTGAGCCTCATCGGTTTTGAGGCGGTGATCAACATCGGGGTCAGTGTAGGCGCTTTGCCGACCAAAGGGCTTTCACTTCCATTTATCAGCTACGGCGGGTCGGCTCTTGTGGCCAATATGATCGCGCTGGGCCTTTTGATCAATATTTCAAAAGAAAAACCGGCGCATGCCTGATCGATGTGTGCTCTTAGCCTGCGGCGGTACCGGCGGGCATATTTTTCCGGCATTCAGCGTGGCGGAGGAACTTAAAAAAAAATATCCGGCCCTTCGCCTGGTTTACGTCTGCGGGAATAAAGATATCGAGAATGCCATTTTCCGTATGATCTCCGGCGAAAAAGTGATCCCGGTGGAAAGCGCGCCTTTTCGCGGAGGATACTCTTTATTCAGCCCCGCGTTTCTGTTAAAATTACTCCAAGGTTTCCGGCAGTCCTATAAAATTTTAAGGACTGAAAAACCGTCGATCGTTGTCGGTTTTGGCGGGCATTTTTCATTCCCGGTCATTCTCGCGGCACGCTGTCTGGGGATCAAGACCGTGATTCACGAGCAGAACGTGATGCCCGGGTTCGCGAATAAGGTTTTGATGCGTTTTGCGGACGCAGTGGCGCTGAGTTTTGAAGAGACTCGGGCGTATTTGGCGCCTCACCGGTTCATGAAACGCACCGGAAACCCCATCCGCGCCTCGATCGAAAAGGATTGCCGTGAAGAGGCGCTGAAATTTTTTGGTTTTTCACCCGAAAAAGTGACGGTGCTGGTGCTGGGCGGAAGCCAGGGCGCGGAATCCATCAATACGGTTTTTTTAGAGTCCCTGGCGAAGCTTCCTGTAGAGCTTAGGTCGTCGCTTCAGGCGGTGCATTTGACGGGAAAAATGTCGACGGCTTTGGCCGAAGAGGCGTGCGCGAAGGAAGGAGTTTTTTCCCGCGCTTTTTCTTTTTTTGAGCGCATGGACTTGGTTTACGGCGCGGCTGATTTTGCGCTTGGGCGCGCGGGCGCTACTTTTTTGGCGGAAGCTAAGGCGAAGCAGACCCCGGCGATCCTGGTGCCTTATCCTTTTGCCGGCGGGCATCAGCTGTTAAATGCGCGTGCTTTTCTGGAGAGCGGGAATTCTTGGGTGATCGAGCAGAAAGACCTGTCGGCTGAAATGCTGGCGCCTGTTTTAAAAAAATTTACGGAGACGGCTTTGAGAGAAATAAAAATGAAAAAACCCCCTGTGCCGGCGAGCGAAAACTCGCGGATCCAACTGATGAATTTTATAGAGGAGTGCGCGGGATGGGTTTGAAGAACGGGAATGCCAAGGAAGCGATCCATTTCATCGGCCTGGGAGGTATCGGGATGAGCGGGGTCGCGCGCTTGTATCTGGCTCTTGGGTACCCGGTGCAGGGAAGCGATATCAAAAAGACATCGATCCTATCGGATCTTGAGACGCTGGGCGCCAAAGTGCTGATCGGCCATGATCCGAGGCACATTGAGGGCGCGGGATTGGTGGTTTATTCTTCCTCGATCAAAGAAGATCATCCGGAGCGCGTCGCGTCCGCTAAGAATGGGGTGCGTATCATTCATCGCGCGGACGCGCTGGCGGCCTTATGCCGGGAAAAATTTACGATCGCTGTGACCGGAACTCATGGGAAAACGACCACAACCGCGATGACAGGGCTTATCTTCAAAGAAGCGGGACGCGATCCGTCGGTGGTGGTCGGGGGCCTGGTGGATCTTTTGGGAGGCAATGCCTGCGCAGGGCAGGGCCAAGAGATGATCCTTGAGGCGGATGAGAGCGACGCTTCTTTTCTTAAATTTACGCCGGACATTGAGATCATCACCAACATTGAAAAAGATCATTTGGACCACTACGGAACTACGGCCCGCATGGAAGAGGCGTACCGTGATTTTATTCTGCGTTTGAAACCCGGAGGAAAATGGGTCGGGTGTGCGGAGGACGCTTGTGTGAAGCGGCTTGCGGGTGAGAGCAAAGCGGACGTTGTGTTGTATGGTTTTGGAGCTGACTGCGATGTTCATGCGTCGGATGTCCAAGAATGTCCGCAGGGGAAAAGAGGGGTCTCGTTTTGCGTCTGGCGGCACGGACAGCCGCTGGGAAATATTCAGCTTCAGATCCTGGGCCGGCACAATGTTCTGAACGCGCTCGGGGCGATCGCGGCGGCCTTGGAATGCGGGATCGGTTTCGAGACGGCACAGAAGGCTCTCTCGCGGTATGAAGGCGCCGAGCGCCGTTTTGATATCCAGTATGAAAGTCCCGACATGATGATCGTGGACGATTATGCCCATCATCCGACAGAAATTAAAAAAACGCTCGCAGCGGCCCGTGCGCTTTCCAAAAAAAGGATATTCGCGGTCTTTCAGCCGCACCGTTATTCGCGCACGGCGTCGTTGTTGGAGGATTTTGCCCGCTCGTTCGGCGACGCAGATAAACTTTTTGTTACCGATATTTACGCCGCCGGTGAAGAACCGATGACGGATGTTTCCGCCGAAAAATTCTGCGAGGCTGTGCGGCACGCCGGCCATGGGAATGTCCGTTACGTCCCGCGTGCGCAGGTGGTGCAGACGATGCGCCGAGAAATGCTTTCCGGGGATCTTGTGATCGCTCTGGGCGCGGGAGATGTTTTTCAGGTGGCTAGAGAGCTTTCTTTTTTTCGCGGCATCCGCGGAAAAGTGCTTCGCGAGGAGCCTTTGTCCAAACACACTTCGCTTAAGATCGGCGGCCCGGCGGAGTATTGGATAGAGCCGGAGGATACCGAAGACTTAAAAAGTATTTTGTGGGAGTGCCGTGTGCGCAGCCTGCGTGTACAAGTTTTTGGAGCCGGAAGCAATATCCTCGCGGCGGATGAAGGGGTGCGGGGGGTTGTCATTCATTTGAATTCGCCCTATTTTTGCCAACTTCACAGCCCCGGCACCCACCAGGTGCTGGCGAGAGCGGGGGTCCTGAATACGCTGTTCATTCAATACGGCCTTGAAAAAGGCTTGGGTGGTTTTGAATTCATGTCCGGGATCCCCGGGAATATCGGCGGCGCCGTGGCCATGAACGCGGGAAGCCACGATCAATGCGTCGCAGACCCTCTTAAAGAAATTTTATTTTTGGATCTGGACGGCCGCACCCATTTTATGAAGAAAAATGAGATCCGTTTTGGTTACAGGTCCTCCGGGCTTAAGGGCGGGGTCGTTCTGGAGGCTCTTTTTTCATTTCCCTTGGCGCCCCGAGAAATGACACAGAAAAAATTGGACGAGTACCGGGATCACCGCCGGATGACGCAGGATCTTCAGCACGCCAGCGCCGGGTGTCTTTTTAAAAATCCTCAAAGCTCCCCTGGCTGTTCCAGCGGCCGCCTGATCGATGAGGCAGGTTTGAAGGGATTTGCCGTCGGTAAAGCGCAGGTTTCCCAGAAGCACGCTAATTTTCTGATCAATCTCGGCGGTGCGACAGCCAAGGATGTGCAGAGCCTGATAGTGAAAGTGCAAGAGATGGTCTTGGAAAGATCCGGGATCAAGCTTGAAACGGAAGTTCGATACATGTCGGACGCCGTCCCAACAACCCCTCCCTCTGGGACGGCGTCCGGTGAGTTCGGTAAGATCGCCGTCCTTGCCGGCGGATCATCGTGTGAGCGGGAAATATCTCTTATTTCAGGCAAAGCCGTGTATGAGGCGCTCAAGGCAAAGGGGTACGACGTACTATTTTTAGATCCCGTCGGGGATTTTGTCACAACTCTAAAAAGTCAGCAGGTATCCATGGTATTTATCGCGCTTCATGGGACCTTCGGAGAGGACGGCGAACTTCAAGAAATGCTGGATCGGGCGGGCATTTCTTATACGGGTTCTGGGCCGAGGGCCAGTGAGCTTGCGTTTGACAAATCCATCGCCCAGGCTCTTTTTAAGAAAGAGGGGATCCTTGTTCCTGAATTTCAAATTTTTAAAAGCACGTCGGAGGCGTCAGCTTTTACGCCAAACCATTTTCCATGGGTGATCAAACCGGCAAGCGCGGGATCCAGCGTCGGGATCCGCATCGTGTCTAAAAAAGAAGACCTGCCCGAGGCGTTTGCGGAGGCTTTTCAATATTCTAAGACGGTGCTCGCAGAAGAATATATTTCAGGCCGCGAGTTGACCGTGGGGATCCTGGGGGACGAGGCGTTGCCCATCGTGGAGGTGACCCCGCAAGAAAAATTTTATGATTATAAGGCAAAATATAACAGCTCCGAGACTCGATACGAATTTCCCGCGCGCCTCACCCGCGAAGAAGCTGATCTTGTCAGCGACACCGCGCTGCGGGCGTACAGAGCGCTTGGGTGCCGGGTGATGGGGCGGGTGGATATTATTTTAGCTGATGGCCGGCCGTATGTTCTGGAGATCAACACCATCCCCGGGTTTACCGGGAAAAGTTTACTGCCAAAAGCGGCCCGCGCGGCAGGGATAGAATTTGGGGATCTTTGTGTTAAAATCATGCAGTTATCTGTCAAGGGAGCTCCCACAAGGTAAAAATGGTAAAACCAATAAGACTAAAAACGAGAAAAAGATCCCCGAGCGGCAATGCTCTTCTGTCTGTGAGGATGCTGAGCGGTTTGCGTCAGGGGTTTTTCTACTCGCTTCCGTATATTCTGTCTCTGACCGCGGCAGGACTTTTATTCGGGACGGTGATCGCTTATGCGCTTAACTCTTCGACATTTCAGCTGGATCAGGTAAAAATTTTAAATGCCGGCCCCATGACCGCCGCACAGGCTTTCGAGTTTTCTGAATTAAGAAAAGGTGAGAGCTTGATCCATTTGGATCTCATCGGGGTGCAGGAAGTGATCAAGCGTAAACATCCGGAGTATAAAGAGGTCCTTGTGCGCCGAGTCCTGCCCAATCAGCTGGAAGTCGTTTTGAAGCGGCGCACTCCGGCGGCCCAAGTCCTATTTTCTTCGCGTTTTGTCCAGATCGACAGGGACCGGGTGATATTGCCGGGGGCCGGAAGCGCTCCTTTTCGTAATTTGACCGTGATCGAGGGCTTGGCGCCGCCGCCGCAAGGGCTTTTTGTGGGGGTGGTGTTGAAGGATCCGGTGGCCCAAAAAGCCGTCAAGCTGGCCGAAGTGATCCGCCAGTCAGGTTTCTTAAGGGGGCATGCGCTGACTCTTGTGAATACCAGCGACCCCAACAACATCTGGGTATTGGTCGATGGACAAATTGAGATTCGTTTTGGCGGAGGCCACTACATGGAAAGGCTTAAAATTTTAGACCAAACACTCCGGAGTGTCCCGCTGGATCCCACCCAAGTCCGCTATATCGATCTGCGTTTTGACGATGTCGTGATCGGCCCACGTTGAAGAATTTTCCAAAATTATTTCCGGTAAGATCTTTTTCGGCGATGGAAGTCGGCGCGGACAACGTGCTGATCGTGATCGCTGATAAAAAAGACAATGGGGAGCT
>CAZBIH010000011.1:17115-23906 GCA_964492015.1 uncultured Planctomycetia bacterium
CAGGCGACGGGAGTTTTGTCGGGGCTTTCCAGCGCTTATGGTGTTTTGAATCCCGAGGAAAGGCGAGGCCAGAGGATCGTTTGGGATCTGGGAAAAGATTATTTGAACGGGTTGGTGATGGACAGCGGGAGGATCTTGGAATACCGCACGATTCTGTCGACCGCTTCCGAATGGGGTCATGCCTCGGATGTGCTGTTAGCTCTCTGCCAGGAATTTAAGAAAAAATATCCGGGGATCTCGGAGGTGGTCCTGACCGGGGAGCTTTCCGGGGACGACCGCCGTCATGTGGAATTAAAGCAAGGCCTCGATATTCCGTCGCGCAGCGCGGCGCCGTCGGGAATGACGCGTTTGAGCGAGGCCTCGTCCGCTTCGATCGCGGGGCTTTTGCAGTTGGCGGGTGAAATTGAAAATAAAACTCGGGACTTGCGTCCTGAAAAAGGCACTCTGGATCAGGCGCGCGCCAAGATCCGGTCGTTTTTAAGCGACTATTTTTAATTTTTTAAATAAAGAAGGAACGAAATGAAATTTAATACGATCCCGGAAGTATTGTCGGATCTCAAAAAAGGCAGGATCGTCATCGTCATCGATGATGCGGACCGTGAAAACGAGGGAGACCTCGTGGTGGCGGCGGATTTTGCCACGCCCAAAAATATCAATTTCATGGCCCGGCACGGACGGGGGATCATCTGCGTGCCAATGACGGGCGAGCGCCTGGCGAAGCTCGGCATTGACCTCATGGTTTCCAACAACAGCGATGAATACAAGACTGCCTGGACTGTTTCTATCGACGCCCGCCGCGGCGTGACGACGGGAATTTCTGCGTATGACCGGTCGCGGACCGTGAAAGCGCTCATCGATCCCAAAACTACCCAACAAGACCTGGTGAGGCCGGGCCACGTATTTCCGCTTCGTGCCCGTGAGGGCGGCGTGCTGGTGCGCGCAGGCCATACGGAGGCTTGTGTGGACTTGGCGCGGTTGGCCGGCCTTGAGCCTGCCGGCGCGATCTGTGAGATCATGAATGATGACGGCACGATGGCGCGCACACCGGAGCTTTCCCAATTCGCCCGCAAACACAAGCTTAAGATCTGCGCGATCCGCGACTTGATCGAGTATCGCCGCAAAAAAGAAAAATTGGTGTTCAAAGCGGTCGAGACCCGCATGGTCAACGAATACGGGGAGTTCAAGCTCGTGGCTTACGAGTCGACCGTTGACCGCGATTATCATGTTGCCTTGGTGCTGGGAAATATCCATTCCAGTAAGCCGGTCCTCGTGCGTGTGCACTCCGAATGTTTTACCGGAGATGTTCTTGGGTCCAAACGTTGTGATTGCGGGGAGCAATTGGATCACGCGCTTAAGCGCATTGCCAAAGAAAAGTCAGGCGTGCTTCTTTATATGAGGCAGGAAGGGCGCGGGATCGGTCTTTTAAATAAATTAAAAGCTTATTCTTTGCAGGACCAGGGACTGGATACGGTTCAAGCCAACAAACGCCTGGGTTTTGACGCCGATCTGCGGCATTACGGAGTGGGCGCTCAGATCCTGGCGGATCTGGGGATACGCAAGATCCGGCTTCTGACCAACAATCCCAAAAAGATCGTCGGTCTTGAGGGCTACGGCCTTCATGTGGTGGAGCGCGTGCCGATCCAGATCAAGGCGGGCCTTCACAACCGTAAATACCTGAACACCAAAAAAAAGAAACTCGGGCATTTTCTCGTTTCGACGTGACCTTGTGCTAAAAAAACTCGCGTCTACTCCGCTTAAAAAATTTAAAACTGCCAAGATCAAAGGCGATTATTCGGCGCGCGGCATGAAATTCGGCGTGGTGGTCTCCCGATTCAACGAATTTTTGACCGAGAGGCTTTTGGAAGGCGCTTTGGATACTTTTGAGCGTTGCGGCGCAAAGTTGAAAGATATTACCGTGGTCCATGTGCCGGGCGCTTTTGAAATTCCTCTAGCCTCGGCCCATCTTTTGAAAAGTAAAAAATTAGATGCGGTCCTCACGCTGGCGGTGGTGATCCGCGGCAAAACCAAACATTTTGACCAGGTGGTGCTGGAGACAGCCAAGGGCGTGCGGGAGCTTTCTCGAGATACCGGAGTGCCGGTGATCCTAGGGATGATCCCCGCCGATTCCATCGAGGACGCGGCCGGCCGCACGGGGATCAAACACACCAGCAAGGGAAGGGATTGGGCTCTTTCAGCTATCGAAATGGCCAGCCTCTTAAAAAAAATGAGGCCCAAAAAATGAGAAAACGCACACGCAGCCGGGAATTTGCTCTTCAGATCCTTTATCAGATGGACTTAAGCGACGCCGGTTTAAAAGAGGCTTTGGAAGATTTTTGGAAGGACAAAAGCGATCCGGCGCTCAATGAGCCCGAAAAAAATGTCATCGAATCCGATAAAAAAGATCCCGAAGTCCATCAATACACCGAAAAGATCGTGCGGGGCGTGCTGGACGGGCTGGAAAAGATCGATCCGATGATCGAGCGCTACGCGGAGAATTGGTCCATGATGCGGATGGCTTATGTGGACCGCAATATTTTGAGGCTGGCGTCATATGAAATTCTTTATTGCGAAGATATCCCGGTCAAAGTGGCGATCAACGAGGCGGTGGAGCTTGCCAAGCGTTACGGCGAGGAAGATTCTTCCAAATTCGTGAACGGCATCCTGGACCGCATCGCCAAAACCGAGGTCCCTTCCAAAAAATAATGGTATCTCGCGATATTTTTTTTATGAAACGCGCGCTTTTTTTGGCGCAGGCAGGCCGCGGGAAAGCGCACCCCAATCCTCTGGTGGGTGCCGTGGTGGTCAAAGGCGGCAAGATCATCGGCGAGGGAGCTCACGAGCGTTATGGCCAGAGCCACGCCGAGGTTAACGCGATCTTTTCCTGTAAGACAGATCCTAAAAATGCCACCCTTTACGTGAATCTTGAGCCTTGTGCGCATTTTGGCAAGACGCCTCCCTGCACGGACCTTATTTTGGGAAGTAAGATCAAGCGTGTGGTCGCCGCGATGAAAGATCCTAATCGATTTGTTGCGGGCCGGGGTTTTCGCGCGCTGAAAGAGGCAGGGATCCAAGTGGATTGCGGCGTGTTGGAAGAAGACGCCCGTGAACTGAACCGCGATTATTGCCACTGGATCACTCATCGCACACCGTATGTCATCGTCAAAGCCGCCCAAAGCTTGGACGGCAAAATTGCGACCGCTTCGGGAGATTCCAAGTGGATCACGGGAAAAAAATCACGCATTTTTTCTCATGAGCTTCGCGCGTCATCCGACGCCATTCTTGTCGGTGTCAATACGATCTTGAAAGACGACCCGAGGCTGGATACGCGCTTGGCATCGATCCAGCGTTACCCGGTGAAAGTGGTGCTGGACAGTTTCTTAAGGACCCCCACCCACGCAAAGATCTTTTCAAAAACGTCGCGTGACCGGGTGATCCTCGTCACCACCAAGCGCGCGCCGCAGAAGCCTTGGACGCGTCTTGAGAGGAAGGCGGAAGTCCTGCTGTTGCCCGAAAAAAAGAAAGGTTTTATCGACTGGAAGGCGCTCTTGACCGAGCTGGGGGCTCGCGGGATCGTGAATCTTTTGATCGAGGGCGGCGGGGAAGTTATCGGCAGTGCTATTCGTGAAAAGATCGCCCATGAGATCTATTTGTTCGTGGCGCCCAAGATCATCGGCGGGAAAGACGCTTTAAGCTCTGTCGGCGGCGAGGGGATCCAATTTTTGAAAGAAGCCGCGAATCTGCGTGATCTTAGGGCCGAGCCTGTCGGTAATGATCTATTGCTTCGGGGAAGATTTTAATGTTTACCGGGATCGTGAGAGGATGCGGCATCATCAAGGGGTTTGCTCCCCAAAAGCATGCTTGGCGCCTTTGGATCCAACTGCCTAAAAATTTTCCCTCCATGAAGGTGGGCGGCAGCGTAGCGGTGGATGGCGTGTGCCTTACGGTTGCCCAAAAGAAAAAAGGTGTCTTGGGGTTTGATGTTGTGGCAGAGACAGTACGAAGGACTCATTTCGGCGGTTTAAAAAAAGAGGCCGTTGTGAATCTTGAGCCCGCACTCCGGCAGAGCGACCGTATCGACGGACATTTTGTTCAGGGGCACGTGGATGCGGTCGGAACGATACGCGGGATCAGGCGTCAAGGATCGGATATTTGTTTTCAGATCGCCTACCCGTTAAAACTGAAGCCTTTTTTGATCCAAAAAGGATCTATTACCGTCAATGGCGTCAGTCTTACGCTGGGGCCGGTAGGGAAGAAGAACTTTTGTGTTTATCTGATCCCGCATACGCTTAAGCTCAGCAATTTCAGCCGGTTAAAATCCGGTGACCGGGTGAATCTGGAGGCGGATATTTTAGTTAAATTTTTTAGGACGCTCAATTGACTTTCCCGGTTTGGCAGTATAAGCTATAAAAATTCATGATCCGGGAGCCCTTAAGACAATGAAAAACCTTTCAAGAATATTCATCCTCTTTCTCTGCTTGCTTTCTCTGCCTTCTGCCTGTCAGGCGGCGTGGATCTGGAGTCCGGATCTGGGGAAGTGGATCAACCCCAAAAAAGCAGCCAAGGATACTCCGGACCAGCAATACGACTGGGCGATGCAGTTTTATAAAGATAAGGACTGGGACCGCGCGATCGAGGAGTTTGAAAAGCTTCCCGAAGCTTTTCCCAATTCACGGCTGGCTGCGGAGGGCGTCTATTTTGTGGGCTTAGGCCTGGAAGAAAAGGGCGATATTGCCAAGGCCGCCGATGCTTACCAAAAACTGATCGACCGTTACCCTTACAGCGACCGCATCAAGGATGCGATCAAAAAAGAATTTGAGATCGCGGGCCGTTTTGCCCAGGGAGAGAAGATCAAAGTGGCGGGTATACCCACTTTTTCCGGAAGAGACAAAGCGATCGAGCTTTATACCCACGTGGTGAAAAATGCGCCGTTTGGCAGTTATGGGGACCAGGCTCAATTTCAGATCGGGGAAGTGCACAAAAACATCGGGTTTTATGAAGAGGCCCAAAAAGCTTATCAGGCCGTGGTGGACGAGTATCCCAACTCCGACCTGGTGACCAAGGCGCGCTATCAGATCGCTTACGTTTCCATGCAGGCCTCCAAAAAAGCCAGTTACAGCGAGGACTCGGCGGCCCGCGCGATCGAGGAATTTAAAAGTTTCAAAGAATCTTATCCTGAAAATACCCAGTCGGTGGAAGCTGAGGAATCGATCAAGGTCTTGCGTGCCAGCAAAGCCATGACCTCTTATGAAACAGCCGCTTTCTATGACAAACAAAAAAAATTGACCAGCGCCAAAGTGTATTACCAGGAGCTTGTGACCCAATACCCCGAAACTCCCGCGGCCGCGTTGGCGCAAAAACGCCTTGAAGATCTTTCCCGGTCCCAGGACGCGCCCGCCAAACCAAAAAAATTCCTGTTATGGTAAAACGGTTTCGGTCCATTTTATTTTCGGCCTTTTGTGCGGCCCTACTTTCCGGCTGTGCCGGATATACGCAAAAATCCCTGCTTTCCCAAGATTTTAAAAATATCCATGTGGCGCCTGTGGTCAACGCCATCAACCTTTCAGGAGAAATAACAGACAAAGAACCTTTTCGCGTTTACCGGCCCGGCATTGAAGTGGATATCACCAATGCGATCATCAATCGTTTTATTTTTGACGGCAATCTGAAAGTCAGTTCTCCCGAAAAAGCCGACCTCATCCTAAAAGCAGAGCTTGTGGATTATCGGCGAGACGCTTTGCGCTATTCGGATTCAGAAGATATTCAGGAGTACCGGTTGAGCGTGCGGTTGGATGTCACTGTCACGGAAACAGGCAAACAAAAAGTTTTGTGGCGTGAATCGGTCGTGGGCGACTCGTCCTTTTTCCTGTCAGGCCCGCGAGCGATCAGCGAAGACGAGGCGGCTCAAAAGGCCGTTGAGGATGCGGCACGCCGCGCGGTGGATAAGACGATCGAAATCTGGTAGAGCTTATTCTGATGGGCTCCTGCTTCCTCCTGGTCGGCAAAGAGCGGCTTCTCAAAAAAGAATTCATCCGCGAGCTTCAAAAGAAATCTTTCCAAAATCCGTCCGATGCGCCCCTAAATACCCAGGAATGGGATATGGCCGAGACGGGTTCTATCGGGCCTATCCTTGATTTTATCCAAACAGCTCCGTTTTTAGGCGAGAAGAGGATCGCTGTTCTCTGGCAGATCGAAGAGCTCGAAGACTCCGACCGCAAAACTCTTTTGAGCGCGCTGGACCGTTTGCCGGCAACGAGCATTTTTCTTTTTTCCACGGATGAGGCCGGAACTAAAAAAAGCGTTTTTTTAAGGGATCTTGAGAGCGCCAGCACGCGGGTGCCTTGCCACACGCCCTTCGACCGGGACCTGCCGGGGTGGATCGAAGCCCGTGCGCGGAAAGCAGGCGGCACCATCGACCGCGAGGCTTCGCGCCGGCTGGTCGACAAAGCAGGCAGGGACACCGCCACGCTTCAGAATTCGCTCGAGCAACTTTTTATTTTTATCCACCCAAGAACGGTGATCGCCGCGCAGGACGTGGAAAAACTCCTGGGGAAAACCGCTGAGGAGGATGTCTTTGCTATCGCGGAGGACCTTTTTCAGAAAAATACACAAGGCGCCTTGGAAAAATCCACACGCCTTTTCCGTGAAGGTGTCCGTGCCCCCGAGATGATCGCCGTCCTGGCGGGCCAGCTGGAACGCATGAAGCAAGCCGCCGACCTTCTGGAGCGGGGCGCTTCGCCCGTTGAGGTCGCCTCCTCGCTTCGCGTTCACTCTTTTTTTCAGCAGAAATTTTT
>CAZBIH010000011.1:24006-25767 GCA_964492015.1 uncultured Planctomycetia bacterium
ACCAGGTTCTTTTTGACCGCTTTGTCGAGCTGGGAGAAGAGTTCACGTGTTTCTTTGGCGGCTTCGTCCGCTTTTTTCAGAACGATCACGCTGTTGGTCTTGCGCATTTGGGTGCGCAGGGCCGAGAGTATGCCGGAATTGCGGATGGTCCGCTTCTTGTCGATGCGGATCTTTTTGATCGATGATCTTCTATGTGCCATAAGTCCCTTTAAATTTGTGTGTTAAAATGTGTCTAGCTGGGTAATTCTACAGAAAATACCATTCTATGTCAACTCATCGCCATGTCGTCAAATCCGCTGGAATTATAGGCGGTTTTACGGGGATCAGCCGGATCTTGGGCTTTGTCCGGGATGTGCTCATTGCGACTGTCTTCGGGACCGGTATCGGGGCTGAGGCGTTTGTCGTCAGTTTCAAGATCCCCAACCTGATGAGGGATCTGGTGGCGGAGGGGGCGGCGAATGCCGTGTTTGTACCCGTATTCTCGGAGTGCCGCCAGAACAAACCCGCTGATTTCTGGAAGCTTGTCTCGACGATGTTTTGGATCATGGGAACGATCTTGATCGTCTTGTCGGCGTTGGGTTCTTATTTTGCGCCGCAGATCGTAGGGCTTTTGGCGCCCGGTTTTGCCCATTCACTGGACCCAGAGAAATTGCCCCTGACGATCGCCTTGACCCGACTGATGTTCCCGTATCTTTTTTTGATCGGACTCTCGGCCCTGGCGATGGGGGTACTGAACTCCCTAAAAGAGTTCACGAGCTCAGCCGTGGGCCCGGCGCTTTTGAATGTCTCCATGATCGTCACAGCGCTTTTTTTTGAAAAAAAATATGGGCCCGCGGCGCTTGTCGTGGGTGTTCTTTTGGGAGGAGTCCTGCAGTTGGCGTTTCAGATCCCACCGCTTTTACGCAGTGGCTTTAAACTCACCCAACCTGATCTAAAACAAGAGTATGTCAAAAAAATAGGCAAGCTTCTGGTACCGCGCGCGCTGGGTTCCGCGTTGTATCAGATCAATGTGGTGGTGGATTCCGTGTTGGCGTCATTTGAAACCATCATCGGCCCCGGAGGCTTATCCGCGCTTTATTATTCGAATCGGTTATTTCAACTGCCCCTGGCGGTGCTGGGATTGTCCTTAGCGCAGGCGGTGCTTCCGACCTTTTCGACGCAAGCAGCGCAAAAGGACATGGAAGGTTTTAAGAAAACAGTCTCGATGGCGGTCCGCTCGCTTTTATTCGTGATCCTTCCGGCTTCCGCGGGCCTTGTCGTGCTGTCAGAGCCGATCGTGCGTATTATTTTTGAGCATGGAAAATTTGACGCTTATTCGACGTCGATCACGTCCAGCGCGCTTTTTTATTACTCCTTTGGGCTTCTCTCCTGCGCCATGATCAAGATCTTCGCAAATGCTTTTTACGCCCTGCAGGACACCCGGACCCCGGTGAAGATCATGCTTTTCTCAGTCGCGCTGAACGTGGCTTTGAGCCTTCTATTTATGTTTCCCATGAAGATCGGGGGTTTGACGTTTGCCTCGACCCTTTCAGCGACCGCCAACATGGCACTTCTGTATCATTTTCTGATCCGAAAGATCGGCATCCTTGAAGAGAAGATGATTTTGGAAGTATTTTTTAAAGTTCTTCTATCGGCGGCGGTGATGATTCTTTTTACGCTGGGCTACAAACACGGCGTACTCTCAACATTCACCCATTCGGGCCGGTGGATGCAGGGCGGGATGCTGGTGCTGGGCATCGCGCTGGCGATCCTGATCTATTT
>CAZBIH010000012.1:0-24242 GCA_964492015.1 uncultured Planctomycetia bacterium
AGATTCCCGGAAAGACTAGTGATTTTAGCACTCGTGATTGAGGGGTGTCAATCAATCCGGCTCATTCTTAAGTCAGATACCTTTTAGGAATGGGCTGGATCAATCGCGGGCAGGCTAAAGTTTATTAAAAACACCTTTTATGAATTTTAGATATTCAATCGCATCTTCTCTGGAGTAAACGAGATCGGCACTGTAAAAGTCAAGATTGCGGTCTTTGCGCATCTTGTCACCTACAGATAAAATTTCTTGGGAGTCAAAGGCTTGGCTCAGATATTCAATGATTTTTTGATGATGTCCCGGGCGGCTTTTGATCCTATGGCCGGTTTTTGCCAGAGTATAGATCCCTATTTTAATCAGCGCCATAAAAGCGAAGTGAAACATAACTTCAGGATCTTTAGAAGCTCCTGCTATTTCAAGGCCTCTTCCCGCTGATTTTCTGTATTTTTCCAAGTCGGCTACAGAAAATTTTTGAGAGACAAAGAAATTTTTGTCTAAATTCATAAAATTTTTACCATGGGCTTCTTAAAAATAGAGGTTATGAAAGAATCTTTGGACTTTTTCTTTGCCTCAAGATCCTTTGGTTTCATATGGACCGTATTGATCTCTCGCCCGATTTGTTTCTGTACTACGTACAAAACCTTTTGCGTCTCAAGGGCGCTATGCTCCCCGACCAGAAGAAGATCAATATCGCTTTGCGCATTCAGCGCATTTTGAGCATAGGAGCCAAAAATATAGGCCTCTGACAGACCCGGGATGTTTTTTAAAAGGCTCTTTAAAAGTGATCCTAAACCGGCTGTTTTCAGGAAGAGTTTTTTGTAACTCCTGTAGAAAGGGTTTTTATTGTTGGGGGAAAAAAATCTCTCCTTGCCCTGAAATTCACTGTTTAAAATTCCCGCCTTCTCAAGATCGATCAGTACGCGATAAAGATTCTTTGGGTCGATTTCAAGAAGGCGCGCCAGCTCATTGACGTAAGCTCTGCCTTTTTGATTGAGAAAAAAGTAGCTGAGTATTTTATTTCTTGTTTTAGAGCGGAGATTGAGCATCAAATTTACCTTGGTTATGGTAAATTTATACCATAGTCATTGGCTTTTTTCAAGGTCTTATTTTCTATTAGGAGTATCAAGGGAAGAGCGCTGGTTAGCGCTTCTTAAGATCGAGCCGGTCCACCAAAACTCTCAGCGCGAGAACTTCCGCCTTGCCGAGTGCCTCATCCGAAGTGGCTCCATAAGCGAGTACTCCGGGAAGGTTGGGTACTTCCGCGAGCCAACGGCCGTCTAATTCCTTTTCCAACTCTACGATGTAGTTCATTCAAAACCGTCCTTTCCTGTGATACCAATCATTTCCCTTTAGACGTAAGTATACCATAATCTTACGCGGCTCCTCCCACGGCTTCAATAGCAAGCCATGCGGCGCGAAGGACATTCCTAAGGTCGACAGGCACCAACATGACGGCTCGATGTTCATAGAAAGCCACAGCGGAGGAGTCCTTCACCAACTGGAGAGCTTTAAAGTCCGCCTGGCTAACATCGGTGCCGATCAGCCTCTTCAAGGACGCCGCCAAGGGGTCACTCATCTGGTCGGATGACAAGGCGATCCCCATGGCCAAAAAGTACGCGGCAAGAAAAGGAACCAAGCCCGGCTCTTTTTTGCGGTCCGGCAACGCGAGAAAACCTGCTTTGTTGATCGCCTGTTCAAGGATCGCTTTGTTGGGCTGGGCCACATAGATCTTCCGATAATCAACAGAGTTAAACTGACTTGTATCCCCTTCAGGGTTCCCATTCGTGTCCGTGAATACAAAATGAACGAACTGAGACTTATCGCCCAGCTGTCTTTGGATCGCATCGATCGTTGTCTTGATAAACTCCATCTCCGCAGCCGCAACAGGATCACTATCGATACGTGTCCGATCTACCGCTTGAAAGATCACAACTTGCTCAGTACTTGAAAGATCGGCTAAAACACCGGGAAGCAGTTCTTTGGCAACCCAATGATTGATCCCTCTTGTTTTGACCGCCGCCGCCAAGGCCTCGGCCTCCGCATTCAGAACCTTTTCAGCGGGAATCTCCCCGGCATCCTTATTTTGATTCTTGGCAGTCGCTAACATCGTCTCGGAAAGAGGGATCCTTCCAAAGGGTCTTGCTTTATCCGCATCCTTATCGATGTCTTTTGGGTTATAAAAAAGAATTTCCGCCCCGCCGTCGGTCGTCGATGCGATCTTAAAGATCGTATGCTTCGTGTTGATTTGAACAGAGACCCTCTCGTGCCGCTCTTGGTGAGTCCCCACATACCACCGGGCGATCAATTGGACGGATCCATTTTCTTCGATATTTGGAATATCGGTTTCGTCCGCGCTCTCCACCGGGCCGGTGACGTTGAAAATTTGGGTGAGACGTTTTACGTCTTGCTCGAAGGAAAGGCGCGCGGCGGCGGCTTTTTGGGCAAGCGGAGCGTGGAGCGCATCCAATTTAATATAATTACCCTCGTTTTCAGGCAGTTCAGCATAACGAATATTTTCTGGCGAGACTCCAGATAATATTTTCAGAAGGCTTAGAATTTCCGTAAGATTATCAACAGCTCTTTGGAGGCGCTCCAATTCATTTTCGGTGGGCAGTTTGGCACGGGCACCTTTCTCGCGCATGATGTCATCCCTCATCCGGACAATGAAAAATATCGCCGAAAGAGCGTCGGATTTATTTTTGATATCATACTGCGTGATGGGAGCACCGTAAGTTAACGTTCGGATCAGCGTATTCTTCACGCTGTGCCGCCTGACACCGGCAAGAATACCTCCCGCTTCGTCCAAAATACTTTTTAACAGGGTTAGCGCTTCGTCGATATCCTTTGTTGTCTTTAGTTTATCTAACTGTTGTCGTGCCGCTTCCAGATGCGGCTTGATCTCGGAAACAATCTGTCTCGCCAATCCGATCGCCTGTGCTTTGGTTTCAAGGGATACTGAGCTATCCGTAGCCAACCGCGCGGCAGTTTGCGATACTTGCTCGGCTTGCCTCTGTTGCAAAATATCTATAAGATGACCTTCGCCGACAACCAAAAGAACGTTTTCTGGCGCAGGGTATTGACTTAGAAGAGCCTTCACTCTTTTAAATGTTTCGTCCGAGGAGATCTGCTCAAGATTTTTCAAAATCGCGAACTCCTTTTCGCGGATAATCGCTGGTGATTGGTTTTCAAATTCTGTCGCGGCCCGGATGAGGTCTTCACGTCCCTTGCCGGCCCAACCCCTCATCCATCTTTCAGCTGATTGTTCATGGGTTATCTTATGTTCGTCCGCTGTTGCCGCGACCAGGTAGCCGGCTACATCCATTTCCGTAAGACCGGTTTTTCGGGCGGTCTCTTCTATAACAAACCAATCTCCCTCAGAGACAACCGGATCCACAACGGATACCCCCAAAAGCTTTGCAATGGTTATGAATAATCCGATCGTTCCTCCGTCCAAGCCATGCAACTTGGGGTCTTTGAAGCCTTCGACCAGAAACAGCCAGCGGCCCGCCAGGGCGTCGGGGACAAATTGATCATAGCGTATAATTTCATAAGCGTGCTGGATGCTCCTCAGATCATAATGAAATTCCCCGATCGCCTGAACACGACGCCCTTGCATTTCAAATGACGTTCTTACCGACTTATCTTGGACCTTCCGCCTCAATCTCGCATCCACATTGGCCTGATTGGCTTGGCGGCTCGATCTGAAATAGCTTTCAATGTTCTCTCTATATTCAGACAAAGACTTACTTTGAACTGGTCGAGCAGCAGTAGGAATAGAAGGCTCCGTGTTTAAAATATCAATGATGGTCTGAATTCTCCTTTCGTCTGAGATAGTCAACTCCAACTTGCCCAATAATCGTCGGAAAGTTTCGGTTGTACGATTTTTTTCAGACAAAAGCATTAATACTTCGGCAGGTTCAAATTCAATTTTGACCTGGGTCCCTAAGATGTGGATCAAATTTCTAATTGTTGCTTCCGAAGGAGCTGCCATCCGTGCTCCAGATGAGGGCCATTTTTGCTTGGGGCTTTTTTTCAGGGATTCGCTTCTCACCGTCTCAAAAAAATCCTTGGCTCCGAAAAAAACTGTGATGTTCGCCTGATCCGCTTCAATAAGGTCTTTAAGAGACCTGTGAATTGTCACGAGATCGGCATCCTTAAAATTCATTTCATTGCCGGGGGCTTTTCTGAAAGCGTCCATTTTTTCCAGAGCCCAGTAGACAGCATAGAGCATCCCGTTGTAGCGGACACGGGTCAGCACGTCGCTCTTGAGTCCGGCTTTGTTGAGCTTATTCAAAGCCTCTTGGTAAAGCCTGTAATTACTCACGCTTTCAGTTAAAAATTCTTCGGCAAGTTCGGGATTCGCTTCAAAAGCGCGCACAACCGCATGGATAAATTTTTGATCGTTATCCAATTGCTTCCCCGGAAATGACACCAACCCGCCGGCTTTGACCTTGCCCTGGATCTTTAATAGATCAACCGTCGCGTTGAGAGACTCTTTAAAAGCATAATTCAGCAAGCGCTCAGACAGCACGAGCCTCATAGCCCCCGTCTCTTCGTTCGAATAGGGCTTTTCTCCTCTTTGCATCCTGCGGCGCGCCTGATAACTCTCCTCGTCCCATCCGGAAGGAACAAAACGATGCGTAGTGGTTTTTAAATTTTTAGGCACAGAGATTGTTTCTGCGTGAGCATATCCTCGAACAATGCTTACCTGATGACCTTGTTCAGCAAGAGGGGCCGCCAATACCATCAACGATTCATCCCTTGGGAGCCCAACCGCATCCCAGCTATCCGCGTCAAACTTAAGCGCATACAAAGCGATCTGCCGGATCCATTGATCCGGGCTTTTAGCAGCGTCTCCCGTCAAGTTTCTGCCCAGAAAAAATACAGCGGGAAAATGTGACGCGCTATGCTCAAAATGAGGGCTTTCCAAAAATTTGCTGCCATGGATATCGCCAAAAAAATTCCTTTGGCGGTTTTCAAGCCTCAAATATTTAAAAAACTGATCTGGATCAACGAAACGCTCGTGGTGTATTTTTAGTAACTTTTTATTCTTTATCAAGTCGACCATATCAGGATCTTTCATGAAAAAATCCTGTTGAGCCAGATAAAAAGCAATAGAAGGTTCCGAATACATCGTCTCATGGCCCAGTGGAGGCTGGGGCCGTTCAAAGTTAAAAAACTGGTCAAGCTGAGCCAGGTAAAGATCGGCGGCTTGCATCACAAGCGCTCCCGCTTCTTTGCGCACCCTCTGATCCCTATACGGACCCGTTTCTGTCTCGAGCTGTTTCAATCCCTCCGAGATGGGAGACAGTTCCTCTCTTTTCCAGAAATCCTCTAAAATACTTTGAAAGAGCGCGACATTTTTCGGGGATCCCTCAAGCCCCTCGCCAGCCTTGGCGAAGATTCCCCACTGTTCATCAAAAAATCGATAACGCTCGGGATTAAACGGACTCTTTCCATTATAAAAAACACGCAGTAGATCACGCCGTAATTCCGGCGGACCGTTGCGGATCGCATCAAATATGGCAAACTTGAGAGAATGTGTACTAAGCACCCATTCAACAAAATAATCCACCGGCTGTCCGCGGCGCGCGGCTTCCATGATAGATTTTTTGAGTTTTTCATCCTTTAATTTATTAAACTCCGTAGCTTCCGCGTGACGGGTTAGTAATAGCTCGATATGGCCCCAATTTTTACTACTGGACCAAAGCGCATACCCGCCGAAAACAGCAGCTGCGGCAGTAGCTCCCGTGCGCTTTAACCATGATCTACGATTAAAAGATCTATCAAAAGATTTTGTGACGCGCCTTGATCTGGCAGCAAGCCTGGCCCCCGAGGGTGCAATATCCGTCGGCAAAAGCCCCTCTTCTTGAAAGATGGCTTTCCAATCCTCCGCCTCTATTTCTTGATGATCACCGGGTAAAGCCTTGTACAATCTTTTCAAAGCCTCCTCGCCAGACTGCAAAGAGTCCGCATCCAATGTCTTTGATATCTCCTCCAGAGTGACCCCGTCTCCATAGCCATATTTTTCCCCATATTTGCGTAAGAAATCAGGAAATAGACTCTCCAGATGCTTGTCCTTCATGTATCTGACAACTGCTTGGAGTCCCCTTAGATGGTCCCATGAGGTCACGACCTTATTCTCATTTTTAGTTTTTGAAAAATGAAGGTTCAACTCATAAAGCGACATGCTTGTTAAAGCTTCCCGGGAAGAATTTGCGTAAGCGGTGCTGATCGATATTGTATTGGGGTCATCGGGTGAGATCATAAAAACATCCTGACTAAATTGAAGTGGGAAAGAAAACCCTCCAGACACGACCGGCGCTGCGGCATCTTTTAAAAAATCATTTTGTCTGAACAAACGAACCGTATCCTCAATCGCATTCACAGCCTTGCGGTGCTGGATCCTGCTCAATTCAATAGGAAATGATTGATATTCAAAAACGCCGTCATCTCTTAAGTTGATAGGGCCCAAAGAAGGCTGATAGAAAAGACCTCTGTTGCGGCTTCCATTTGAAAACGTAAGGATGAATGCCTCCAGGATCGCGTTTTCGTCGTCGGCGAGCACATACGTGGGGTTCGCGCCTTTTCTTTGTTTCACCGGCAGTTTTGACAAATTATCCCTGATCAATCCTCCAATACTTTCCCAGTCTTTCCTGTCAGCGATTCCGTTAAGGATCCCTCCGAGTGCGGCGGCATCATAACCGTTGTGTGTGATCCCCCGAACACCGACCACATGGCTGTCTGGAAAATTGAGCAGGACACCGGGAAGCGACCGGTCCGCGCTAAAACAGCAGAAGAGTAGGATCAGTTTTGCTTGGCCCTGCCCTGGTTTCTGCGAAGCAGCGTTTCGAAGCGCTCCGTCGATGACGAGACCCGCGCTGGAATGTCCCGCGTAGCCAACCTGCGTTTTGCCATCGCTCACCTCTTGAAAAATTTTACCGGAATTAAGGGTGGGGTCCAAATCAACGGTAAATGTGATGTCCTTGATCTTGCCTGTGTAGCGAAGCACCCCGTTCCCCGCATCGGATCGGGTAAAACCCAGTCCCGTAAACACCTCGTCAAACAAATAGTTTTCAGAAACAAGAGGATTGTATAAATGCAGCTGTACTTTTTTATCTTTCAGAAATTCATCATAGGGCAGACTTTCCTTTTTAAGCAGGCTCTTCATTGTGACCGCGATCTCGGGATGCCTTTGATTCAATAATTCGGTGTCCGCCGGACTCATTTGCTTGATAACGCTGTAAACACCCAAAAGATGAAGCATCCACGACCTATCATTGGCTATCCCCATCGAGCGATCATAGGCTATTTTGATATACCCGATCCTCTCGTCGACGGAAAATACCGGCGAAGCCGCGCCGTAAATAAGAAGGTTGAAATTTGCGTCAGTTGCCGGAGATCCCGTTCCTAACTCACGAGCAATGTCAGCAACCAAATTCCGCAAGATCGGCTCATTCGCTCCCAGGAGCGCGAACATTTCTATCCTGGACCTGTCATCCTTAATGCTTGCGAGGAGTTTTTGAGCAAGAGGCATTGTAAGTTGTCGGGGATGCCTCTTTAGAAGATTTCTTAAACTCTCCGCCGAAGCCGCCGCGACTTCAAGATCAGGATCGCTGATACCCGCATTTTCCGCATCAAGGATCCTCACGGCTCTTGGGTCCTGCAGGGACCCGATCGCCGTAGCGATGATCTTGCGGACAGCCGGATCCTCATTGATAAACGCGCCCCTGAGAATTTCTGTGGCTTCATAACCACCCCCCGTCGCGATCAAATTGGCAGCTTCCCCAAACACCTGAAGAATAGGGTCCTTGAGCCCCACGCCTTCTTGGGTCAGCGCTTTTATGATGTCGGGGCCGCTTAGATTTTTATGCGCGTATACGGCGATCAGCCTCACTCTTGAATTTCCATCACGAAGTCCACCCCTGACGATCTCAAAAGCCTCAGGCGTTCCGATTGCGAAAATAATCTCATAGAGGGCCGCGCGTTTCTCCGGCGCGTCTGCGTACCTCCCGAGAAGATCGGCGAGGGCGCCAACCCCTTCCACTTGCCCCAAAAGACCAAAGGTCCGGCTTAGCTCCTGAAAACTTTCGGCGCTTAACCCTCTTCCGGGTGTTCTATAAATAAAATCATTAACAGACGGGCGGTGCATGGTCTCAAGAGATTTAAAAGCCTGATCGATCAGCTCGTTCTTGTTAAATTCAAAAGGGCTATCATCCTGAGTCCCCGCACCGGCATTCGAAGTCAACAGATTTACCGCCAGCGGCAATTTGTTCTTGCCCAAACCCCTGATCGCTGATCTTTTCACAGGAGTTTTGGGATCGCGCAGTCCAACGCCAGCGGTGTTCAAGGCATTGATAGCCTCGGGAAAGCTCAATTCGCCAAGAGCTTCGGCGGCGGCATCCCGGATAAGATCTTCGGAGTCCCGGAGAGCTTCCATAAGAACAGGGATCACGCTTGCATCCCCGCTGGCGCCTAAAGCCTGCAATGCTCTGACTCTTGCGTCTAGATCGCTTCGATTATTCGTAAATTGTTCCGGATCCTCTAAAAGAAGTGGCGCCGCGGCAGGGACGCGCCGTACAACTCGAGCCACTTCAGGCGCATTGCCTCTGTTGCTTCGAGCCAAGCTTCTGAGAGTTTCAACAACCCGGCCATTACCTTCTCGCTCAAGAGCTTGACCCAATCTCCCAAGACTGTCAAAAGCAGCGCTGTGCGCGGAACTTCCAGGAAGATTGGTCGTGACTTGTCCCCTTAACATCTCGAGAACTTCATCGATCAACATGGGATCGGTGAAGTGAGCCAATGCCTGTATCGCATAAACTCTGCGCTCCGATGGCCAATCCCCTCTAAAAATTCCTTCTATTTCAAATAATCCGCGCTCCCCGGTCCTCGCCAAAAGCCTTCCGGCTCTTTCTCGCACCGCGCTTGATTGATCGTCGTTGATCCCTCCGTGATAGCTTAAAAGAAGCGGGATCACGTCAGTATCATTTTCCGGGGTGTACAGTGTATCCAGCGCCTCGATCGCGTCGAGTCTTTCGCGTTCACTGAAATTTCTGGCGCCGTATAAGCGATTTGAATCCAGGTCCAGTATCGGCAAGATGTGTTCCATTCCCATCCGGAACAAAATGCCCGAAGACAGTCGGCGTATCGCTTCGTCGGGATCCTGGATGCCTGCACCGGGAGTCTCTCTCAACAACCGGGCTATGTTGCGCCTCGTTCGCTCGCTGGTTTCCCGAGCCGTGCCAATACGTTCCAATGTCCGGATTACATTTTCCTTGGTCAAGGCTTCAAGCGCACCGGCCTTTACCCTCTCTTTAAATTCCTCAAACTGCTTCAGCGCTTCCTGAGTTTCGGGACTCAACTCCCGCTTCTGAGGCTTCTCTTCGACAACAACGGGCACCGGGGGCAGCAACGGCTCCAGTTCAGGCACAGCTACGGGAGACGCTTGGTGGGATTTGATAAACAAGACGTACAAAAGCAGGGCTTTGCGAATAAAGCGGCTTATCCTTGAGGGATGCTTTTTGGAAGTATTGGTGGTATTCCAAAGGCTTTCGCGCAGCAACCGTAATCTATAGTTAAGATTATCGGCACCTGCAATGATCTGCGGGCCAGTTAGAAATGTCCACCTAACATCCTCGCGGAGCGCCTCCAGCGTCAACCCTTCGGGGCTCTCGGCTTTTTGTCTATTTCGGATCAAAAATAAATCAATGGTGCTGCCAAGCAAAAAATCCCTTGAACTTTGAATGCTTTCCAATCGTTCTAAAATATGGGCGATCGGACTCTCATCTCCCAGCAACCGAATAACTTTGGGCATGATCTGACTCGCCATGGCGGGATTTGAAGCCCATAGATTCGCCACTTCAGAAATAATCATCGTCAAGAAATCCACGAAAGGCTCCTCAAGGACGTCCCCAGGCTTTCGCTTGACACCATCGACTGCTATGGGGAAATGAAGGATTTCAGCGTTATTCGCCAACACCGGGCCTTCACTCGTGATCAGAGTATTCTCCATTTTAGGAACACGTACGATCTCGGGCCGCTTTTGGATGATTGATTCGTGCATTTTAAAGTGCTCCGCCATGATCTTAGCGGCCTTATCGGAATCTCCTCGTTCGAGAGCTTTATCAAACTCAACCCTCGCGTTCTCTATCCCCTTTTGGATATAAAAACCAAAGCTCGTAAGGCCCTGAGAAGTCTCCAAGTAAGCCCCGCCTATCCAAATTGCTAAAACGGAGAAATTAATTGAATCGATCATCGCGTGGAAGGGGGCATTTGCCGGTTGCAGAATTAGATAAGAATTGAAGGCTCTTTTTCCACGGGAAGATTGGACAGCAACCTGATACCACTGTGTGGAGTCACGGAAGCCGACAGGGATCAAAACCAGAGATTCGTCTTTGGCTATGCGGCCAACCAACCTCTTGAGATTGGCATAAATCGGTTCCTTGGGATCCAGTTGTGTTTGCAAAGAAGCATCGGTGACAGGATCCAAACTCTTAGCAGTCTGACTCGAACCGATCCCTAGCAATGTATGAACAAGCTCGTCTTCAGCGGCCGTATTCGCCGATAACCGCGCGCCAGCATTTTCCGTTCCCTCGATCTGCAGCGAAATTTCTTTTGTTTGAACATTCGCGACGAAAGGAGGCCCCCAATCAATGGCTTGAAATAGCTTGTTTTCCTGAGAAGAAAATATTTTTTGACCAAAATAAAATAAAAAAGGCAGCGTAGAAATAATTGATGCCGCAAAAGTAAGGACTCCGTAAAAGATCGAGTTCGTCGCTCGATAGGCAACAAATGTAGCGGTATAAGACCCCATCACAAGCAAGGCAATAAACCCAATACCCGTTGCATTTTTCAAAAAATTAAGTTTGCGATCCACGGCAAGCGCTTTGGTGAACCAGCCTTCTTTGGAAAGGTGAATAACTGCGTTCATGGCTTTTTTCTTATCCCTGCCATTTAGTTCATAGAGAGTGGCCGCGAGAATAGTTGCCGCGGTATAGGCTTCCTGATTATCACCTATAGACCCCTCCCTATATTCACGCTCATTCCAAAGCCGCATTATTTGCAGTTTGAATTGGGGATCGCTCAATGCGCCCGTTGAAAAATCATGGACAGATTGAGTCCCATTTCTGAAATTCGCAGCATCGTGTGGATTTTCTCCCGCATAATAAAGGCCTGCGGTGATATTTCCCATCACGGATACTGGGTCATTTAAACTTAAAACATAGGTTAAGTGATGGCCAAATTCATGAATGATCGTATATTCATCGGCGGCGGGCATCAGAGAAATAAGATTAGGCGCATAATGGCTGCTCACACCGTGGTAACTGCGGGTTCGATACGATCGTGCAAACCTTAAATCTTTGAGGCTTTCAAGAACGCGAAAATATTCCGGAGAGTCAACCTCAAAAAGATTGGTCATGGCTTTTTGTAAGACATCACGGATCAGCTTGGCCTTATCGCCTAAAGCAGGATCGATCTGCACAGAATCGATCGCGCTGCTTAAATTATCCGCCAACCGCGCGCCAGAGCGGAGCACCGGCCTCAGCCATTCGGACGGAAAATCAACCGTCTCCGCCACCAGGTAGTTTTCTGATTTAAATTTAAAGAATTCGGCTTTATTTTTTGTACGAAGCGGGCGGACTTCCACTTCATAAGGCAGGCTGATCTCGCCTTCGTGCACAGAATCGTAAGGCACAAAAACTTGCTTTGGGCTCTTTGTCTCCTCCGCTTTTTGGCGCTCTTCATCCCATTGCGCTCGAGATGCCACCCAATAGACTTTGCTTCCAACACGAACAAAAAACGAATCCCCTCCGCCTCTCTCAAAAGACTCGGCCGGATAAGAAAAAGTGCCGTAGTGTTGTTGGGCAGCCGCGTAGACCGATCCATAACGTAAGAAGGCTTTTATCTTTCCCCCATCATAGCCGTAATGCCGCGGCAAAGAGTTCTCAACCGCCTTCAGCGCGTTAAGAAGAATATGGAACTGAAGAAGCGGTTTGAGCGAAATATCAAGCTGGGGATACAAGTACCAAAAAACTATGCCGGCCCCGGCGGAGGCCAAGGTGGCCAAGGGGCCCGCGGCCACTATCCACAAAAACCAGGAGGGCTTGAGATCAAGCGCATATCGACGAAGCAGATCGACCCGCGGCCGAAGCCCTGAAAGAATATAAAATTTAGCGCCCTCTAATTGGCCTCGCCACTGAGCGGCCTTGGCAACGATCCAATGTCCGGCTTCATGAATAAAAACAGACGCGTAAAACAACGCGGCAGAACCTCCGCTAATGATCCATGGATCGTGCCCTGAAAAGAGCCCCCAAGCCAACAAGATGGCAAGAACCTGGGCATAAGTTTTAACCTTTTTGAAGATAACGCGTTGATCCTCCCGATAGCGTGCGGCTAGGATCTCCATTTGACCGGAGTCTAATTTTTCAAAAGCGTCCGGCTTGAGTTTCTTGGTGAGCCCTAAAATAAAGTTATCGTGATCTCTTTTCTTTTCAAACCCCAAATTATTTTCCGCCAACCGCGCCCCGCCAGGACGGACAGCTCTGATATAATCGTCCATGGCTTTGATCCAGGAGGGCTCATCTCCCAACTCCCGGCCCGCCGTCTTTAACTCATCCAATATCGACCGTGACTTTTCTAAAAGGTCGATCTGCGGGTCCTCTTGGGTAATTCTGCGAAATTCACGTGTCACAAAGAGTCCGAATGGCGGCATTTTTCTCCTAGCCTCCAACTGCGGCCTGAAAGTTTCAAGCACCGCCCATTGATAACGCACAAAAGCGGCCAGCCATTGGGCCCGCATCGGTGTGTTCTCTTTGGTTCTGCTGAGGATAAATTTTGGGATAATTGCCGCGATATCCTGGCTGAACTTAAGCCGCTCGGGCGCTTTGGCCACGTCCCGGCTGCGGATCACCTGCGGCTCCAGACTACCGACGGCGACCATGCTCTGAAAATCGACGAGAAGCCGGTAATCTCTTTCCGAAAGGCCTGACAACAGGGAAGCGTCGAATGAGACCAAATTGGCGCTTTTAAATTTGTAATCTCCTCTTTCGGTATGCTCAGCGTGTTTGAGGTGTTCTTCTAGAGGTGTCAATTTACTGCGGTGTCCAAACCCTTCATTGATCCGGTCAAGCTGTCCAAACAATCCAAGTTTTGTAACCGCAACGGGCTTCCATTCATTCGCCCCCTCTTCCCTGATGAAGCCGCCGCCGTCTTCCATCCCCTCCTGCATCAACACCAGCTCGCCGCGATCCACTCCGTCTTTGTAAAAATCTGTCCATAGCCGGGTCAAAAATTCAGGCATCTCAAGATCAATATCGTGATGGTAAACAAGATTGGTTCTTTGCAAATGCTCACGAAGCCAGTAATCTTGACTGCGGTTCAGTTCAAATAAAAGGGTTACGGGTTTTCCTCTAAAAGTAACGCCCAGACTCCACTCCTCACCGCTCCCAAATTTATTGGAAGTCTCATGATAAGAACCACGCTCATAAAATCCCGCGACGGTCAGGTCTTGAAGGGTTTTTCGGACATCCTCCAGGGACCGGCGATCAACATCGGTGAATATGAACTCCGCGGAGTCGATCCGGTCTTTCAGGACAAGCCGGTGGGCGATCTCCAGCGGTGTCACATGGCCGCCGGATCCGGGATAAAGCACGGTGATCTTTCTGTTATTCAAAAAGGAGGGGTTGGCATTCATCAGAATATCCGTTATCCGGGCCGTCGCCTCTGAGGAGCGGATCCTGGGGTCTTCCCTATCTTTCCAAAGCGCGGTCAAAACATCCGTCATACTTCCCGATTCAGCTACTTGTTGTGCCTCTTTATCAAAATTAAAGGCTCTTTGAAAAAAATACCCCGCCACACTAAAACCAAATACGGCGGATAATACGAGCATAAGAATAATTCGCTTTGAAATTCCACGTGAATAATCTAGCTGGCCCGCAAGTGTCTGCAGATTTTTTCCCGTTAAACCAAATTGGTCTCTTTCGGCTCTGTTCTCATTCAAAATTCTGCTTCTAAAATCAGGCGCCGTGAACACCCCGCCTTTTTGCCTGACGCGCAAGATCATCCCTGCCGCGCCCGCCCTTTGTGGATCACTTAGACTTTCAAAATCAGAAATGGTTTTCAAATGATCCGCCAATAAGCGCGCATCGGTTATGGCTATCTTATTTATTTTTAACGGTCCTTTGGATGACGCCAACCGCGCGGCATTTGGTTGAGTTGGAAGTTGGGCGTTGAGAGCTGGAAGCGAACTTGTATCAGATCGGTTTTCCCTTCCAACTTTAAACTTTGAACTTTCAACTGATCTTACCGCCAACCGTGCGGCAGTGGACATCCGGCGGATATCTAAAAATAGCCGGTCCACGATCCCCGAAAATTGCTCCTCAAACGGATTCGCGGCATATTGGCTCTGATAGGGGCTGCGGAATTTTTCTTTAAGAGATCCCGCGGGCCGTTTCATCACACTTATAAAAGATCTAAGATCAAACTCCTTGCTGATCTCCTCGGCAATGAATGCCGGATCCGTATTCCTTTCCGACTCGAATGCTCCGCTGATAAGCCGGAAACCTACCACCAGAGCCTTGTATTCCACGTCCTCTTTATAGCCGGGGTCTGTCTGCCCGGCGCTGGCGTTGTGAAGCCAACGTAACATCACGATCCGAGGGTCTCCTCGGGATCCCGCCGCCATTTGTCCGGAAAGCTCGACAATGCTTCTCTTTAAGGATTCGGGAGAACGGTCAAAAAGGATCTTTAGCGGAGAACCGGGAATGAGCCTTTTCTCAGAAAAAGAACGATAATGCTCCTCAAAACTCATGGAAGCATCAGACCGATCAGATCCCGCAACCTCAGCCGCCAGGATCGAATCAAAACCGTGGCCTACTTCTTCAAAAAGCGCCGTACGTAAGAAATTCTCTTTAAATTCATTTTCCGTCTTATAAATATCCCGGGCTGGGGGCGAGATCGTATAGAACCGGTGAGAGATCCTTTTAAACCGATCAAGATTGAAGAGCATGAACCCACCCCTTGGACTCCACTCGGTAAAACTCGGCGACTCGGTTGGGATGAGATCGGAAACAAAATAGACTTTGACCTGTTTTGTCCCGAGAGTGATCGTCTGAACTTGGTCCAGCCGGTAGAGGGTCTTTTCCTCCCAGCCGGTGCTGGAGTTAGCAAATTGGATCAAGAAGCCTCTTTTTTCAGCCCAATGGGCGTTAAGATCATGAATGAGGTCATAAAAGATCTGTGGGCTCGGGTTCTTTCCCACGGCTTCGCGAAGTTTGATCACGTGAGTTGAAATCAGCGCTTGCCATTCCCGCCTTTCGTTAGAAGGCAGATCGTCGGTGATCTTTTCAAGCTCGGGATAATGCCTGACTCCCCCATCCGCCACCGCCCGCAAAGCTCCAAGCAACTTTGTCCTGTGCCATTCCTCCATGGGGTCAGCCTCCATCGCAGGCGAATTTTTCTTATTATTTAAGATATCCGCCACACGGGTGATCTCGATTTCTGTCAAACCTAAATGAGAAAAAGTTGAGGCCACAGTCCCCTCGTCGATCGTGACATACTGGGCCATACCAAAAACAGCATCGACAGCCCCTGCTGTTTTCTCAGACTCTTCTCTTATAGTTTTAAGATAACGGGTCAATTCAGCCTTTAATTCACTTTGAGTCGCCAACCGCGCGGCGGCGGATCGCGAAGAATCCACCCTTACTTCGGCGCCAACGGTGCGTACGTCAAAGGGAATTTCAGGACTGACATTCACACCGAAAAGACGTCTCATAACTCTGAGCGCCAGCCCATATACGTTGAACGGTTTGCCTTCGCGGCTTATTTCTTCATCTTTGAAATAAACTCTTATTTGTCCAATATGATTTTTTGAAGCATATTCAGAGGCGGCAAGGATGGCCTTTTCAATTACTTTTCCCAACCCGCCGCTATAGGGAATGTTCAAAGCTTCGAAAAGAAGGGGCTGTGCCAATTCTTGGCTTTGATCATCAGGCTTCGGCCTTTGGCGGATTTTTTTACCGATCCGACGGATTTTCCATTCAAAAAAAACATTTAAAACCATCAAAACAACGGTTCCAACTACAGCCACACTGGCCAAGGAAGCAAACAGCCATTCTTTCAGCCCCCAGCGGGGTTCATAAAGAGTGGTCAAATTTTGGGTGTCGGCGCCGCGCAGAATCGGGCTATCTTCTCCTTGAAGCTCATCCCAGATCCCTTCATAAAGCCGGACCAGGTCGTCTTCGGACAAACGGCCGAGCGACCTGATGACTTTCTGTTGGACTGCGGATGGAAGCTCTGAGAATTGAGAAATGGCGTCGGCCGTGTCGACGGCGCCGAACTGCAGGCCGTATCTTTTTTGCATTTTGAGGTCTTTCCAGAACCAGAACCCGAGGCGATTGCGAACAAACGAATGGTCTTTGTCATGATGCCGGCTAAAAGTTACGCCTTCTTCATAGCCGATCGCCCAAGACAGGTGCTCGGAAACAATATATTTCACATGGCCTCTGGAAATGAGCGCCGAGCCCACAGAAGAACGCGCTTCAATGAGCTGTCGATCTTCGTCGGTTTCATTGGCCAAAGCTCTTTCCTCGCCATCCATAATGTGAATGGCCTCATCATGGATCGAATGAAGGTAGTTGGCTGTCTTAAACCGATCCTCCAACTCCCGGTCCGAAGCTCCCATGGAGAGGCCCTGATCCCGATAGTACGATTGCAAGAGATCCAATCGAGCGGTGTAAATAGACGAGTTGGCTTTTTCAGTCGTCACAAAGCTCCTGGGAAGCACACTCGACAGCCAACGAAAGCGCTTGATATCATCTTTTACGTCTGTGTCAAAAATATCTTCATAAATGAGTACCCGGCCAAAACCTTGAGCCATCGCGCTCCCGTGAATAGAAGAAAGCCTGTCATCCAGAGCATCCGGCGTCCGAATCAGGCTGGGGCCGAGCCAGCGGACATCGTAAGAGACGGTTTTATCGACTGAACCGATTTGGATATGGGTCGTCTCGGGCGTGATCTTAACCACGGGCCTCAGATCAAAATACGGCACGGGCAGATCGCCGATCTTGGGGTAACTATCGCTGGTTTCGAAATAATACCCCGCATGCGCGAAATACTTCGCCAAGGTCCAATATTTCTTATTGAGCGCCCTCTCAAAACCCTCATCCCATTCGCGAACTCTTTGGCGCTCCTGTTCGGTGATCCAGCCATTCTTAAGCATCTCATCCATGGCCGGACCCGCCACTTGGGCCGCGATAGAGATGCGAAGCGAATTATAAGCGTCTTTATATTCTTGGTTGGAGCGGCCTTCCCTGATCCGTAATTTGCCCTGGCCATCTACGATCAGGAATTTTGCGTGAAACTCATCGATGCTCTTTTGAATCACGCCGATCGTGTATTGAACTTCGAAAGAGGGATTTGTGACTACTGTATCCGGAAAAGGAAGGGGTGAGCGGCGTATTTTCTGCCTTTCTTCCGCCGCTAATTGTTTGGTCATAAAAGGCAGAGCGGCCACCGCGGCCAATCCCTTCCCTGCTCGCCCAAAAAATTGACGCCGATTTAGCGCCAACTGCGCGCCTTCCGGACGAGCAAATGCAGCATCCGGATCTCCGCCAAGCCACAGCCTACCGGCTGCGGCACGCCCGGCAGAGCTTGAAGCTCTGTCCCGGGAGGCCTTCGGCCTTCCTTCGGACAGCCGCGCGGCAGCACCGGAAGATTTTCTTTCAAGAGTTTCAACGATCTCAAGGATCATAGCGTCCTTATCCGTGGATACATCATCTCCAAAAACATTAAATTGCTGCTTTTTGAAACGAAGCGACCTTGTGATCCATTCAGCATCATTGACCTTTTCTTTCGTGACCAACAATCTCCACTCCCTCTCCCCTCCAGCAAACCTATAACCTCTGACTTCCCTTGAAAGCCGATTAGAAAAAATATCCGTGTCCAGCGTTACCACAGAAGCTTCGTTCACCACGTCACGCAACCCTTCCAATGAAACACTGCGGCCTAATTCGTCAAGAGAAGAAGCTACGCTCTTATCCGCTTGATCCAAAGCTTTGTAATATTCATCTTGAGCTGTTATGCCAGGTCGGGTCGCTGTTTCGTTAAGGAGTATATTGCTGAGTTCACGAATTACCTTTAGGGATTTCAACTCACCGGGACTTGGAAAATCAGGTTTTCCAGAATTCGGTATCAGATTCTCTTCGATTTCTCTGGCTATCAATAAACTCATACTGCCATAAAAAGCCGCCTTTCCCCCCTCTTTTTTGATTAATGCGCGAAACAGGCTTTCGCGCTTGCTTAAACTGGGCTCGGCAATAATTTGTTCAAAATCTCCTGTCAGGCTTCGAGAGAGGCTGCTATCCTCAGGAATACCAAATATTTTCGCTGCTTCCCTGTACGCAGTGCTTGCTTCCCGCAAATGCTTGCCGATCGCCAACCGCCCTCCTACGCTCTCCGAGCTTCGGCGGGCAGGCGCGGCATTCGGCTTTGCCACGGCTGAAAGCGAAGTATTGAAGGATGAAAGTCGCGCACCCTCACCCCTATTAAAAATTACTTTTGGATTGTTTGTTACAACTCCGCCTCGTTCGCGCTCCTCCGACGGATCGGTCCAATATCTTGAAAGGGGTATTTTTTGATCTTCCGCATAAAGAGGATGTAAAGTGATTTTTTGAATCCACTCAGGTTTAATTGTTCCTTTAACCATAGATTCAATTCTAGGATCGCTAGATTTTATTTTTACGACCTCGCCAGTTGAAGTATTTTTGAAATACATATAACCCACCAAGACTCTGCGGTCAGCCTCTGACCTGCCCATTGATCCCCCAAAAACATCGTTTCTTAAGTAATCGATCAAATAAAATCGGGGGATTTTTATTTCATAAACTGCAATGGAGCCTCTGCTTTTATTCGTAATGGCATAAGCTCGTCCGATACCAAGAGCAAAACCCTCTAGCTCACTGACAGAAATAAATATTTCATCAGTATGTGCGCCTAATTCAAGCTGTCCATCCGGCGGCTGCCTGGTAACTGAACTAAATACAAGACTTCCCAAACCATGCTCATAGAGCAGTTCTTGAAATGAACGCTCGGCCGCATCCAGGCTTTGGTGCTTATTAAAAAATGTGCTGATGAGCCCATCCCGCAATACCGCTGACAGCATTCTTTCGGGACTGACTTCGTCGAACCACGAAGACCGATAGACAGTTGTACTGCCAAGACTTTCTACGAACATTTCCCGCATTTTTGCAGGTTCATGACCGGCTTTACCGGCTTGCTCCGGTAGCGAAGAATAAAATTTAATAAATTCCTGATAATGAAGAGACATCTCTGGTTCCAGAAAAAGCCCCCAAAATTTTCTATCCACATGATGGTCTTTGAGAGCGCCAACTATTTTGTACGCGATATATTCTGAAGCACCCAATTCCATGCTCCTGGTTTTGTACTGCGCTGTTATGCCAGTAAACAGGTCCTGAATTACAGGATCACCGGCTATCGACAATTTAAAATTGATCAATTCTTGAGCTTTTTGAAGTTCGATATTTTTTATCACTTTATCAACAGCGATATCATCTAAGTTTTGGAGGATAAATGTGGGCTCGGCCCACGATTGATACCCGGACCTTTCTTTTAAATATGCTCTAACTGTGGGTCGCATCGCTTTATTAATACTAAGCACTTCATAAAGTTGATTGAATGCTATATCACTGGTTCCTATGTCTGATTTCCACGCCGATTCGGCTAGTCTTTTTGCGGCATTCCAAGCGGGTTTATCAAAACTGACCGAATCAGAATTTTCTATCTCAGAAACAAAGCTATCGCGCATCTCAACTGCCCACCACCCTGAACTAGTCTCGGCGACGTACAAAGATTCGCGAAGTTTACGGATCTCATCATCGTACAAATCTAGATCGTTGAATAGCGACTCGTAATGAGCCCTTACCGCAGCCTCATCTTTTGAAGCCAATACCATCTCTGGTCTATGAGAAAAATTACCCGTGACTAAAAATCTTGCCTCTTTTAACTTCCTGGCCAAACGAAATAACTGTAATGGCGTTAATTTTTCTTTTGGCCGTTGTGTATCTTCTAAATCACTAGATTCAGTTTTGTCGATCTCCTTTGGCAGATCCGCCACAAAATCCGTTTCATTAGCATCCGCATAAGGATCCATATCAGAAAGATTGTTGCCTGCGGCCAACCGCGCGCCCTCTCCACCGGATCTCTGCCGTATGATACCCTTAAGAATGATCTGACTCATACTTTCATCCTGCTCTGGATCAGGAGTAACAACGGTGTATCTGCGGATCAGGCTCTCCGATAAGGAGGTAGGCCAACCGTAAACACCAACACCCTCCGGCATCTTATCGGGCGGAGTCAGGAACATCAGGGTGAACATATTTTGCGCACCGGGATCAGAAAGCAAATAGGGCATTTCAAAATTAAAATCCGGCCATGGACGTATCCTGTTGCCTTCGGGCGCTAGAAGATACTTTGAGATATTTAGATCATCCCTGTGAATTGCCAGCATATTTCCATTTTCCAAGATCAAGGATACTCCTATCTGATCCATATCAATTCCGGGGGGAATGACCCGCTCAAATAAGATCACGCCCTTTAAATTGCCGTTCTCTTTCGCCGTCCGGATAACAGCTTGCCGGACATGAGCGATCAATTCAGTGGAAAGCGCCAACCGCCCTCCTACGCTCTCCGAGCTTCGGCGGGCAGGCGCGGCGGAAGAACCGGGCCTATCAAAAGGAAGCTCATAAACACCGTCTCGTTCCAGATCGTCCGAGTTATTTCCGATTCCAAAGGGGTAAGGTGTTGGAACAGTGTTCCAATTAATTTCTTCAGAAAGATCTATTTTCCTGGCTCCGATGCTCTCGACAACCAAGTCTTTTATGTCCTTTCGATTTGAGAGGATATGTAGAGCGGCGGGGACGACAATTCGATCAAATGACCCTGCCTGACCAACCGTTCGAAGGGCCTCCTCGATCATAGGATATACTTCCCTTGCTCTGACTTGTCCCAGAAACTCAACACTGGGCTCAATGCCGGGTACAGTTAGAATTTTTTCGCCTGCCTGCGTTGTATGAAGATAGAGGTGAATGAACCCTACGGCTTGTTTATTGTTTGCATCGATCATAGCAAGAAGCATAAATCTCTTGTTCTCCCAAAGAGCAAGATCTGTGGCGATGCACACACCGGCATTGAGGCCCCAAAGCCCGAAGCCTGGGCCTTTTACGACCTGGAATTTAAGATCGATTGATGTCGGGGAAACTTGTTCTTTGAACTTCTCCTTTTCCGCCCTTATGGCTTTGATGGGGATCTCAAAGAGAGATTCTGCTATCTCTACGGGGGTCTGGCTAAGCCGCTTGGAAAGGAGGTCTTTTATGAGGGTTTGAATCTCCTTGTCGGGGATCTTAGAAAGGATTTTTTCTTCAATCACGGATCTTTTAAACTTTGAGAGGATATTGGGAATATTCTTGAGTCGTTTGTCCTGGGGGACACCAAGGAGAGCCTTCTTCACAGACGATATGCCCCGGATATCCTGGCTACCATCCAGGGTGAAGCTGTCTTTCAAGGTGTCTTTTAAGAGAACCGCAAGGTTGTTCTTGTCGAGGAAGAGTTGTTCCAAAAGCTCCAGAGCAACGTAACCTTCCTCCTGGAGACGGTCTATTTTTTCCTTTAAAAGGTCGTTATGGCTCACGAAGGATAAAAAGACTTGGAGAGTTCCGTTTCTTTTGTCCGGACTTTCAAAGTCGGAGAGAAACTCCTTCAATGACCGGATGAATCGCTGCCGGTCTTCTTCGGTGTCTCTGTCAGCTCGGGCCTTGTCTTTACCGGAGTCGGGGTATCTTAAGGAATTCAAGACCTCTTTTATATTTCCCTGCGAGTCATAGGTTTCGCCTTCTTTTAAGACCCATTCCATCCTTTGGATACTTCCTCCACCAAACCTTCCGAGATCCCTCAGGGGTTTAGGAATGTCCTCTCTCCTGTCACCTGAATCATAGAATTTTTGAGCCAGACTTTTTATTTCCTCTTGCTTGACGAGAGAGGCGCCGGAAGCGGGGATAACCTTTTGGTTCACGGCGAGTAAGATCTCCTCGGCGTCATAGCCGTCCTGGCGGACTTTTTCTTTAAAAGCTTCAAAGTCTTTGGGGCTGGCCTGGTCTTTGAGAATCCCCTCTTCCCCGAAGGCAAGGTATTCTTTTAGTGTTGCTTCCCCCTTTTCCCTGAAAACCCGGTAAAAGGTGGGGTTGAAGCCATTGGTAAGACGGACAAACTGAAGGGTCCTTTCTTTTTCCTCAATCGGCAAAGCAGAAGAGATAACTCCTTTCTTTACGGCTTCAAACACTCCTTCAAAGATTTGGAGTCCGAGGCGCCTATTCACTTTTATAAGATCAAGGTAAAAGGAAAGGTGGGCTTTGATATCCGCATCTTGGGTGGTGAGGAAGTCAAGAATCTGGGAGGATTGGAAAAGCTTGATGATTCTTCCACGATTGTAGTCAGTGGTGTTGTTGTTAAACTCGGTTATGTGGGCGCGCAGGAAGCTTTCGTAGAGGCCTGTCATTTCATCCAGCGTAAGACCTCTTTGGATCATAAATCGCAGAATCTTAAAACCAAAGAAAGCACTCTCTTTCCATTGACCCTGGGCCTCTTGGAGGAAAGGATTCCCTAAGAAGCTCTCAAGGTCAAAGAGTGTGGGGGTGTCATCTTGATACCAAACCATCATCCATTTTCCATCGGGGGGGAATGTGATATGAGAAACATCAGGTCCAATGAGGCTTTCAAGGTCTTTTTTTGTCTCAAGGTCAAAGAGTTTGGATTTGGGTGGGTAGTTATAATATTCAACCCTTACCATTTTTCCATTGTGGGAGAAAGTCGCTCTCTGGACACTGAGTCCAAAGGGGATTCTAAGGTCTTTTTGTGTCTCAAGGTCAAAGAGTTTTATTTCGTTGTAATATTTAACTATCGCCGTTTTTCCATCGGGGGAAAAGGTGATATCAGAGACACCAGGTCCGAATGGGCTTCGAAGATTTTTTTTTGTCTCAAGGTTAAAGAGTTTGGTGGTGTCGTGGTTATACCCAACCCCCGCCCATTTTCCATCGGGGGAAAAGGTGATACCAGAAACATCGGATCCAAAGGGGATTTTAAGGTCTTTTTTTGTCTCAAGGTCAAAGAGATGAGTGGTGCTGTCCTTATTCCAAACTGTCATCCATTTTCCATCGGGAGAGAAGGCGACACGATGGACATCGGGACCAATGATGTCCTCAAGGTCTTTTTTTGTCTCAAGGTCAAAGAGCTTGCTCGTATTGTAGTCCTGATATCGAACCTTCACCATTTTTCCATCGGGGGAGAATCTGATATGAGAAACATCGGGTCCAAAGGGGATTCCAAGGTCTTTTTTTGTCTCAAGGTCAAAGAGTTTGATGGTGCGGTCCTGATATTGAACTATCACCGTTTTTCCATCAGGGGAGAAGGTGCTACTAGCGTAGAATATGAAACTATCGACGTTGGGTCCAAAGGGGATCTCAAGATCTTTTTTTGTCTCAAGGTCAAAGAGTTTGACGGTGTGGTCCTGATATTGAACTATCGCCGTTTTTCCATCGGGAGAGAATCTAATCCTAACAAAGATACCGGATCCAAAGGGGGATCCAAGATCTTTTTTTGTCTCGAGGTCAAAGAGATGAGTGGTGTCGTCCTTATTCCGAACCATCATCATTTTTCCATCGGGGAAAAAGGTGATGTCACCAACATTGAATCCCAAAAGGTTTTGCGCTTTTAAAATTTCATAAGCTTCGGCTACGCCCTCCGACAACCTCGCTCCACTTAGCGCACCAGGGGTCAATTCTTGAAATCGGACACCCTTGCGATCCAGTTGTTGGCTTTCTATTTTCACCGCCAACCGCGCCCCGTCATTCGGCGGGGCTGTCGCGGCGGTCTTTTCCGCGCTCCGTCCCACGACTCCAGCCGGCTTGATCGTCTCGAAATTCTTGAGAATATTTCTATAGTATTCGCCAATATCCAGGGCGCGCGCCTCTAGCTGAGCGTGGGGCTTGGAAATTTTTGAAAAAAACTTACTATTTTGATCGCTCTGCGGCTCCAACAACAGAGACTCCAAATTCCCCGGGTGCGCCGCACGACTGCGTTGACGCTCAAGATAGATAAGCAGCTGCGCCGAGATACCCTCCAATCCCGTCGACAATGCCTCGCTTCGCATCCAACGGTCGATCCGGCCATAATGCTCT
>CAZBIH010000013.1:0-24095 GCA_964492015.1 uncultured Planctomycetia bacterium
AAAGCGGACATATCACGTGCTACAAAAAGCGGACATCTTGACTAGCTACGAACAGAGGTATCGGTCTTTAAAGCGGCATTAAGACGAGTCAACAAATAGTGTGTAAGTCCGTCGCCTGATCCTGTTTGCTAGAAGAGGGTAATTCCTTGCCACTCTTGCAGTGAACGTATGAATACAATGCCAGGTCCAGATTTGTCTGGCCCCGGAAGTAATTAAACCGGCTTAGCCAATCACGAAGCTTTCCAATTTGTTGCTCTATTGGGTTTGAGGTGTAGATAGACTTCCAGTCCTCTTTTGGGAAGTCAAAGTAGGTGAGTGTTCTCTCAAAGCCCTGCTTAAAGAGCCTCACAGCTTTCGGTTCAAAACGCTGCCAATCCTTCATGAACATTCCAAACCGTTCAATGGCTTGGCGGCGTGAAGAGGAGAGCTTGTAAATATCTCCTGCCTGCCTCATGATCGCCGCCCTGTTCTCTTTGTCTTCCAGATGCTTGTCGATGTTGTTTATCTTGTGGAACGCGCACAACTGCCTTCTGACGTGAGGGTATTCCAGCTCAAGGGCCGCAATAATTCCTTTAGCGTCATCGGTGATGGATAGATCAGGTGTTTTTAATCCCTTGCCTTTGAGATAGACAAGCAGACTTCTCACCGCCGTCTCGTACTCACTTCTTACGGTGACCCAGCCCAAGATCTCTTTATTGCCTTCCCGGTCCATACCCATGGCTATTAAAACCACCCGTTCTTTAAGAACTAAACCGTCATAGAACTTAATCGCCATGCCGTCGATAAAGACGTAGGGCCAGAACTTATCGATCTTACGCCCATGATAATTTTTAAGACTTACTTCAAATCTTCTGACAAGCCTCTGCAAGAAGCTCTTGGAGAAGCGTGACTGTCCGAAAGCCTGGATGATCTCCTGGGTGCTTCCAGAGCCCCTAGAGTAAAGATAAGCTTTTAGCATTGCATCCAAGACCTTAGGCTGCACTCTTTCCCAGAGGCCAAAAACGCTAAAATGAATTTCTATGTTCCTGGCTCTTGGGATTACGAAAGAGGGAATAAACCCGTTCATCACCTCAAAAGAGCGCCTGCGGTAGCCATTGCGGTCGTCTTGGCGTGTCGCTGAATCTTTCTCATTCCAAGAAGCGCCGATCTGCATTTCAAATTCTTCGTTAATCTGTCGTTGGATTATCTTTTGGGCGTCCTTTTGTCGTCTTGCTTCAAACTCCTGCCAAAACATAGACTTCATCATTTTTGAATATTCCCGCCACTCTGTGGTACTATTTGCTTTGAAGTTAAGTTCCATTGGGTACATCTCCTTTGTTTGCCTTTGCAAGGGGCAACAAGGAATGTACCCTTTCCTTTTTATCCTATAAACAGAACTTTTAAGACCTTTACTTACACACTTTAGTATCTATCAACGGCATTAACCGGTATTAAAAATATCTTCGGACGGACAGTGTTTTGAGATATGATAATTCTGTTTTTGGAGGCTCATGAATATAGTCGGTATGTTGGACAAAATTGAAACATCCTTCCGCCAAAAGGGCTGGTTTGTCCTCACACTTGCCGACGCGGGGCCTGTGCGCCGGGCGCGCCAAAATATCCTGGATGAGCTGCACCGCGCCGCGAAGGATCCGGCGTTGACGCTTGAAAATTACCATGAAAGTTTTCCTCAGGATGAGGAGCACACCCGGATGCAGTTGCATCTGACCGAATATTTCCGGCAAAATCATCTGGGCCCCGAAGTGATACGCGCCAACGCGGATTTTTTTAAAAGCTTTATTGGCCCGGACATCAATGTGCAAAGCAATCCTTACTTAAGAATTGTGCGCCCGGGAAAACCTCAAGACAACGTCGGTTTTCATCGGGATACTTTTTATGGCGGCTCGCCCTACGAATTGTCCGTGTGGATCCCTTTGGTCGATATAGACGCGTCCGCAGCGCTTTCCGTGATCTCCGGGTCGCATGTGAGCGCCGAGGCGGATTTCCCCACGACACAGATCCAAAATCCGGATCCGCTTGTTACGAAGGGCTCACCTAAAAGCAAACTCGGTTTTTTATATGCCCCGAAGATCATTCACCCCTCCAAATTAAAGGACGCCGTGCCTGTGCCTCTGCGGGTGGGGGAGGCGCTCGTATTCAGCCTGTCATTGACCCATGGGACCGTTGAAAACCGATCCGCGGTTTCGCGTTGGAGCGCCGATGTGCGTGTTGTCAACGCTTTAGCATCTTTTGATCTAAGTTCAAGGCCTGATTATTACCATCCGCTATGCCGGTCGGCGGTCACTGAAAAAGCCGCCGAATATCTTCAGGCGAATCTTAAAAACCCTGTAAATTAGGCTGTGTTTCGGATAGAATCAAGTCACTGGAAGAGCGGAGTTTAAGGAAAAATAATGGTCAGTATTTTTGTTCCGGCATTGAACGAGGCGCACAATCTAGAGAAGACGGTGGGCAGTATCACGGACGCCGCGGCAGGAGCCGGCGGCCTTGGCATAGAAATTATTATTGTTGATGACGGCAGTACGGATGCCACCGCGGGTGTTATTGAAGGTTTAGAAAAAAAATATCCGTTTATCCGCTCTATCCGCCACGAAAAAAACCGGGGGTTCGGGGCCGGATTCAAGGCGGCGCTAAAGGCGGCCCGCTATGACAAGTTTATGGTGGTGCCGGGGGACAATGACCTTTCCTCTTCTTCGATCCAAAGCTTATTTGCCCACCGTGACAAAGCCGAGGCGGTGTTTCTTTTTTTTCTCAACAATGAGATCCGCGGAAGGCGCCGCCACATGATCTCCAATTTCTTTACACTGATCTACATGGCGACGTTCGGCATTTTTGTACAGTACTTAAATAGCCCCTGTATTTATGCCACGGCGAAACTGCGCGCTTTAAGGATCCAGTCCAGCCGTTTTAGCATACTGGCTGAGGTAAATACTAAATTGCTCTGCCAGGGGAGCACATTTTATGAAGTACCCGGCTGCCGGCAAAACGGGCTGGCGGGAAGTACGTCCTTATCTTTTAAAAATTTGATCGAAGTGGTCGCAACTTATTTGAAACTGGTGGGAGAGATCAAGATCTTCAACCGGCAGGAATTTAGCCAAAAACCGGTACGGGTGAACGTATGACGACAAAAGAATCTCAATATCAGCGTTTTCTGGATGTGCGCCGCGATCACGGTGTGACCAAGCTCGGGCTTTCAGCCAATCAGGCCTGGCATGATGATCCAAAACACTTATTGTTCGTTCTCTCGCGGTATAAATTCGCGGCTAAAATGCTCAGCGGCAGAGAACGTGTCCTGGAAGTCGGTTGCGGTGACGCGTTTTATTCCCGCGTGGTGCGCCAGGAGGTGGGGGAATTGACTGTTGTTGATTTCGACCCCTTGTTTATCGAAAATATTAAAACCCATCAGGACAAAAAATGGGATCTAAAAACACGCGTGCATGACATTTTAAAAAAACCGGTTCCGGGTAAGTTTGACGGTATTTATTCACTGGATGTTTTGGAACACATCCCGCCCAAAAAAGAAGAGTTTTTTATGAAAAATGTATGCCGTTCACTTTCTGCCGAAGGCGCTCTGATCATCGGCATGCCGTCGCTGGCTTCTCAGAAATACGCTTCCCCGATCAGCAAGCGTGGCCATGTCAATTGCAAGGATGCCAAGGGGCTTCGCGCGCTCATGGGCCTCTATTTTCATCAAGTGTTCCTATTCTCAATGAATGATGAGGTGGTGCACACCGGCTTTTATCCCATGGCTCATTATTTTTTGGCTTTGTGCTGCGGCAAACGTTATAATCGTTTTTCTAAAAAATGAAAACTCATCCGATCTCTATGCGGGTAAAATACTCCTACCTAAGCGAACAATTCGCCGACGCCGAACCCTACTTTGCCGACTTAAGAGAATTGGTCAAAAGTGGGGAGTTCACCCTCGGGCCTTATGTCGAAAAATTTGAGGCAAAATTCGCCCGGTACATCGGCGTCAAGCATGTCATCAGCACCAACACAGGGACTGACGCGCTGATCCTGTCACTCAAGGCTACCGGTGTCCGGCCCGGTGACGAAGTGATCACGGCTCCCAATACTTTTTTTGCGACCGCCGGGGCGATCGTGGCGGCAGGCGCCAAACCTGTTTTTGTCGACTGCGACGAGCGCTACCAGATCGACGTGTCTAAAATAGAGCCTGCCGTTAATTCAAAGACCCGCGTGATCTTACCCGTCCATTGGGTGGGCGCATCGCCCGATATGGAAAAGATCATGGCGATCGCGGCTAAAAAAGACCTCAAAGTTGTCGAGGACGCTTGTCCGGCGGTGGGGGCGAAGATCCGCGGGCGTTTCGCGGGGACTTTCGGCCACGTCAATGGGTTTAGCATGCATCCTCTTAAGCCTCTCAATGTGTGGGGGGACGGCGGCATGATCGCGACCAATGAGGACGGCATCGCCGAATTTTTAAGGCTCTACCGCAATCATGGCCTGCGTGACCGCGACCACGCGGAGTTTTGGGGCGTCAACTGCCGTTTACAGCCGGTGCAGGCGGTGATCGCAACGCGCTTATTGGACGATGTAGAAAATTTGATCAAGCGCCGGATCCAGAACGCGCGTCTCCTCGATGAATCTTTGGCGGATCTGGCACCGCGGGTCAAAATACCCGTCCGGCCCGCGGGATATCGCGAAGTCTATCAACTTTATGTGGTGATGGCCCAGCGGCGCGATGAGCTTATTAAGTTCTTGATCGCGTGCGGAGTGGAAGCGAAGATCCATTATCCTCTGCCGCTTCATTTGCAGAAAGCTGCCGCGGATCTGGGCTACAAAAAAGGCGATTTTCCCGTGTGTGAAAGACAGGCCGGGGAAATTTTAACGCTTCCCGCGCACCCCTACATCAAGGAGGATGAAATTGAGCACATGGCCGGCCTGATCCACGAATTTTATAAGCGATGACGCTGTTTTTACCCGTTCTCTTTTATTTGACCGCGCATTTTTCGATTTATTTTTTGGCGCTTCGGCATTTGCGGCTGTTTCAAAGAGAAAAGCCGATCCTTTTGTATCACGTGGTTTCATTTCTTTTTTGGGGGGCGTGGTTTTTTATCGGGCGGTCCGCAGATAGTGTGTCCGCTATCGGGCTCTTGAGTCTGCATGGGATCTACAGTCTTTCATTTTTGGAGCTTTGGGCGCTGGCTGACGGCGGATTTTCTCTACGTATCTTGGAAAGTGCCGGGGATGCACAAGGGTGCACTGCGGCGCAATTGGAATCGATGAGGTCCTTGGGAAGTGTCAAGATCCGGGGGCGCATTCAGACGCTGGAGCGCTGGCGCCTGGTGACGGAGAGTGAAAATAAATACCGTCTGACGCAGTGGGGCCGGCTGTTCGCCGCGGCGCTTAAAGCGGCCGCCTGGCCTTCTTACGGGCGGATCTAGAACGCATGGGGTTCGGGGACGTTCTTTTTTATTTTTTATTGGCGGTCGTGGGCCAGGTCTTGGCGCGGCGCGCGGGATGGTTCAGGAATGCGGTTTTTGAATTTTTGTTTTCCGGAAGTGTTTGCGGGTTGGCGCTTTTGACTTACTTTTTTTTTAACGGCATGCGGCCGCCGGCCCTGTTTTCAGCCGCTCTTTTGTACGCGTTTATCTGTGAACTTTATTTATTTTTGTTCACCTTCGTCAGAAACAGCGTGGCGGTGTCGCTTTTGATGCTGCTTTGCGATGCGGCCTTGACGCAGGAGCAGATGGATTTAAAATTAGGCCCCGAGAATATGGTGGAAAGAAGGCTGCTCGGGATGACGCAGGCGGGATTTTTGGAAAACAGGGATTTGAGTTATCATAGGACCCCGAAGGGCAGGTTTCTGGCTGCCTGCTTCAAGGCGATGAAGAGCGTTTTTAAAACAGGAAATTTATGACACCCGTGGATAAAGAAGGTCTGTACCGCCGTATTCTCCTCATGAGACGGATGGAAGAGCGCATCATCGAGGAGTATCCTAAATATGAAATGCGTTCGCCTTCCCATATCTGCATGGGGCAGGAGGCCATCGCGGCCGGGGTTTGCGCGGCGCTGGATCCTATCGATATCATTTATCCGTATTACCGCTCGCACGGCTGGTATTTGGCCAAGGGCGGCGACATCCGCAAAATGGTCGCCGAACTTCACGGCCGTGAAACCGGCTGCAGCCGCGGGTGGGGCGGCTCGATGCACCTGATCGACCTTCAAGCGGGTGTGATGGGCGCGTCGGCGATCGTGGCAGGGACGATGTCTCACGCGATCGGGGCGGCGCTCGCTTTTCGTTTGAAAAAAAGCAAGGCGATCGCCGCCGTTTCTTTCGGGGATGGGGCCACGGAGGAAGGTGTTTTTCATGAGGTGCTTAATTTTTCAGCTTTACGGAAACTGCCTTTAGTGTTTGTTTGTGAAAATAATCTTTATGCGACCAATACGCACATCCGCGACCGCCAGGCACAGCCGGATATTTACAAGTTAGCCGCGGGTTTTGGAATTCCCGGTGTTCAAGCGGATGGAAACGATCTGTTAGCTGTTTATGAGCAGGCCGCCAAGGCGGTTGATCGCGCCCGCAAAGGCGAAGGCCCCACACTTCTTGAATTCAAAACTTACCGCACCCGCGAACACTGCGGCGTCAATGAGGATTACAGTCTCGGCTACAGGACCGCCAAAGAAGCCCAGGAGTGGAAAGCCAGGGACCCGCTTTTAAGGGCCAAGGATTTTGTCACGGAGGCCGCCCGCGCCGAGATGGAACAGCAGATCAAAGCCAAGATCGATGACGCGTTTGATTTCGCGAAGAAGTCACCGTTTCCGACAAGTATTTTCGCGGAGGGGCGCGTATGAAATTTAGAGAAGCGATCTGGCAGGCGACCGGTCAGGCGATGGAAAAAGACCCGACGGTTGTATTGACCGGAGTCGGTATCATCGATCCGCGCGCGGTGTGGGGCACGCTGACAGGTTATTTGGAAAAGTATGGCCCGGACCGGGTCATCGAGGGCCCTTTGGCCGAGGATATGCTCAACGGCGCCTGTATCGGAATGGCCACGCATGGGCTCAAGCCCGTGATGGTGCATCACCGTATTGATTTTATGATGCTGACGATGAATCAGTTGGTGAATCACGCGGCCAAGTGGTATGAGATGTTCGGCCGCCAGCAGTCCGTGCCGATGGTGGTGCGTGCGGTCGTCGGACGCGGCTGGGGCAACGGCCCACAGCATACGCAAAGCCATCACGCGCTATTTTCTCACGTGCCCGGTTTAAAGACAGTGGTGCCTTCCAATCCTATTGATGCCAAAGGCCTTCTTCTGGCGGCGATCGAGGATAAGGATCCCGTGATCTATATCGAGCATCGCTGGCTCCACGAGGATGAGGCGGATGTTCCGCAAGAATATTATGTGACTCCTATCGGCAAGGGACGGATCGTCCAACCCGGAAAAGATGTCACGGTCGTCGCGGTAGGCCCCATGGTTTCTGAGGCGATCAAAGCCTCCAAGACACTGGAGCAATCGGGGATCTCAGTGGAGATCATCGATCCACGGACAATTTTTCCGCTCGACACGGAAATGATTTTATCGTCTGTCGCCAAAACCGGCCGGTTGGTCGTGGCGGACCCGGACTGGGGGTCTTGCGGGATCGCCGGCGAGATCATCGCGCGGGTTTCTGAAAGCGCATTTTCGTTCCTGAAGGCAGCGCCGGCACGTGTGGTGTGGCCGGATACGGCGGTGCCCTCCAGCCAGGCGATCGAAAAAATGTTCTATCCCGGCGCCAGGGAGATCGAGCTTGCCGTGATCCGGGTCTGCGGGCAGTCTTCCTACGGTTTTTCCACGGAAAATATGGTCAAAAAATTTGTCGGGCCTTTTTAGATCCTGGGCATGGCCTACGTCGATCTTATTGGTTCGATCCACCGCAGTACCCCCCGTGATTATTTGAAAGAACGCGTGATCGGCGTGGACAAGGCCGCCTGCGCTCAAGTCGCCAAGCGTTTTGACAAAGATTATTGGGACGGTGATAGAAAATACGGTTACGGCGGCTACCGTTATGACGGCCGCTGGAAAAAATTTGCCCAGGACCTGGTGAACCGCTACGGCTTAAAAAGCGGTCACAAAGTGCTGGATATCGGCTGTGGAAAAGGTTTTCTTTTGCATGACCTTGCCCAATGCGTGCCGGGCCTTGAGATCACGGGGATCGATATTTCCCGTTATGCCGTCGAAAACGCGAAAGAAGAAGTAAAAAAATTTCTCACGGTCGGAAGCGCCGTCAAGCTTCCTTACCCCGGCCGTACTTTTGATCTTATCGTCTCCATCAATACGCTCCATAATTTATTTAATTTCGATCTGGACCAAGCCCTCAAAGAGATCGAGCGTGTCGGAAAAAATAATAAAAAATACATCGTTGTCGACTCCTATCGCAACGAAAAAGAAAAGGTCAATCTGATGTATTGGCAGTTGACCTGCCAGTGTTTTTACACCCCCGAAGAGTGGCAGTGGTTTCTGGACCGCTCAGGCTATAACGGCGATTTTGGCTGTATTTATAATGAATAGATGAAGCACTACGACTTTGTCATTGTCGGTGGCGGGATCGTTGGTCTCACTGTTGCCCGAACTCTTGCGCTAAAAAAATCCGGAACTATCCTGCTTTTGGATAAAGAAGCGTCGCTTGGCATGCATTCCAGCGGCCGCAACAGCGGCGTCATTCATGCCGGGATCTATTACACACCGGAGTCTCTCAAATCCAAAGTCTGTGTCAAGGGATCCCGCCGCCTTATCGAGTATGCGCATGAGCACTCGATCCCCATGATAAAGACGGGGAAAGTGATCGTGGCCACTTCCGCCTCTCAAGCCGACGGATTGGAAGCCCTTTATCAACGGGCTCTTGCCAATGGCGTGAAAATAGAAAAAATTGACGAAATGCGGCTGAAACAACTGGAGCCCGAAGCCCGGACGGTGGGGCAGGCGCTTTATTCTCCCGATACCGCGGTGATCGACTCCAAAGCTGTGCTCAAGAAAATGGAAGCCGAGATCACAAGCCTCGGAGTCGTGATCCAAAAGTCATCGCAAGCTCTGCCAAGCGCCAAAGACAATACTCTCCGTTTAAAAAATGAGACGATATCTTACGGGCATTTGGTCAACGCCGCGGGACTTCAGGCGGACCATGTTGCGCACGCGATGGGGGCGGGCCTAAATTATAAGATCTTACCGTTTAAGGGGATCTATCATTCCTTGAAGCCGGAAGCGGCCGCTAAGATACGCGGCTCGATCTATCCGCTCCCCGATGTGGAGCTGCCATTTTTGGGCGTCCACTTAACGCGCAATGTTTTGGGGGAGGTTTTGTTGGGGCCTACCGCCATCCCGGCTTTTGGGCGTGAAAATTATGGGATCTTGGACGGCTTGGATCCGGGGGAGTCGCCGCGTATCGCGTGGGATCTGATTAAAATGGTCCTGCAGAATAAAAATGGGTTCCGCAAGCTCATGGTGACGGAGTTTGGCAAGTACTCCAAGCGCGGATTTCTTAAGTGTGTGCGGGAGCTTGCCCCCTTTGTCCGCTTAGAAGACATTATTCCGTCCAAAAAAGTGGGCATACGGGCGCAGTTGGTAAATAAAGCCTCCGGAAAATTGGAGATGGATTTTGTGATCGAGAAAGCCAAAAACTCCACGCATATTTTAAACGCCGTGTCACCCGCATTTACAAGCAGCCTGGCTTTTGCCGAGACGGTAGTGAAAAATATAATAAGTGCATATCCGGGGCCTCTGACGGCATGATATTAAAGGCGCAAAAACTACGGGACTTAGCAGTTCTGGCAGTTGTTGGCGGGTATGCTTATTATCTTTTTTTTAGTCTTTTTAAGACAGCTCATGGTATTTCTTCCGGCATAAAAATAGTTATTTTTTACAGTATTTCTGGTTTTACTGTTTTAAGCCTCCTATTAGCCGCGCGTGTTACTTTAAAATTAAAGTTCACGTCGGGGTCATTGCCGAGGGCATCAGAACTTTTAGGCCGCTTAACCCATGTGTTGATGTTTTTAACCGTTATTTTTGTTTTAAAAAATACAGATCTGGCCTGGCGTGATTTTGATCGAACAGGCTCCGTGATGGCCGGCTATCAGTTAAGCCGTCTCATTTTCATCTTATATTTTATGTTGGCTTGCTATGGCGCCGGCCGTCTCTTGATAGAAAAATATTTTAATCCGGGCGCCGGCATTGGAGGTGCTGATCAATTTATTCTTTATTTTTTTTCAGGCGCTTCACTGCTTGCGGTTATAAGTGTCATTGCAGGGTTTTTAGGTTTTCTGAACATCCTCTTTGCGTTGTTTCTGGTGGTGCCACTTATTTTTTATACGGCACCGGTTGCTTGTCGTCCTGCGCAGCTTCTCTATGAGTGCGCCGGGAAGGTCTATCGAAAAGATTTGGCTCAATTTTCTTCTTTTTTTATATTTTCATGGATCCTTGCTGGCGTCGCTCTCCTTTTTTTGATCTTGAATGGCTTTTATCCCGGGGTGGTCGAGGGCGATGTTTGGACACACTACCTGCCTTATTTTCGTGAGGTCATCCGCACTGGGCATTTGGGCCCAAACGAGATCTGGTATCATTATTATCTTTCCAAAGGCGCGGGTCTTTTTTTCTTATCTGGTGTTTTAAGCGATGTTTTTTCAATCCAGCTTGTGTCGGTATTTTTTATTTTTGCCTCTTGCGTCATTTTATTTCAGCTATGCCGAGGATTTTCAAAAAATTCCTTGCTGGCTTTAACGGCGGTTATTGTTTTCCTAGCCCTTTATCAAGGGTCTTTTTTTAAACATCATGTTTTGATGACAGGCTATATCGTTTTTATGATCTGGATGATCACGCGGTTATTAATCGAAGATGGAGCGTTTAAAGTTTATTTTTTGTGCTCTGCCTTCAGTTTTTTTTATATCGGGTTTTATCAGCCTATTGTTTTGGGGATCCTTATCCTGTCCTTTATGTGCATAACGACCTGGTATTATTTATTAAAGGCGCCAAGGATCAAAGTTGCGGCCCTACTGTTAATTTCTTTGGCGGGGATAGCGGGGATCTGCGCGGCGCTTGCCGTAAATTTTTTTGTAACAGGACTTGGATATGATGTTCCTATCCAGTTCTTTTGGTGTTTTGCGGATGTTTCCAAATTTTTGAGGACCGTCGGGCCTTCAGGGATAGCCTATTTTATGCAAATCAGGTCTGGTTTTTCGCTGGTAAACTCCATGGGTTTGCAGCCGAATGCCGGTTATTTTAATCCCCAATGGGCCGGATCTATGCTGAGGGCTGATGCCATCTCAAAGCTTTTCCCCGCTATACTTTTCCCTATAGGCCTTTTTATTGGATTCAAAAAAATAAAAGAGCTGGTTTTGGATAAGACGCTGATCGTTTGCGCACTATTTATATTATGCGCTGGCCTGTTTGGGCAGGTGATCCAGATTGATACGATCCTGCGACTGTACATATTTATGTATTTTTTTATGGTACTCGTCTCTTTTTTGATCTTAGACCTCCTTTTGGGTGCACTGCCTGATTTTTTTAAAAAAACAGTTTCAGCGTTGTTTTTATTTATTTTAGTGTTTTCATCTTTTTCTTCTATGATCGATAGGATCAGTCCGACGCACTTGAACGCCGTTTTTGATTATGCGAGGGGAAAGCTTTCATTTGCCAGCGCTTTGAGGGAAACTGAGCGTGTTGTCGGGACGTCCGTTACGATCGGCGGAGCCGGTAAATTTCTGGATAGGATAGGGCGCAGCGAACGGATCTTTCATCTAGGTTACGATCCAGGGCCGGCAGATTCTTTCCCCGGACGGGGAATGGCAGGTGAACCGTCATTTACTCTGGGGCCTAAAGCCGAGGAAATTATGTTCGGCCCGCCGGAAGCTGCTAAAAGATATTTAAAAGAGCAGGGTTTTAATTATTTCATGACCACTCTTGAGGAGCCTTTTTTAATGGGCCTGCCTTTTAGCCCGTTATTTAATGCTGAAAATCTAGAGCGTTATTTTCGTGTGGTTGCCAGGGAAGGCAGTGCCTATCTTTTGAGTTGGAGGGAGGGAGGGGCGGCTGGAGACAGGGTTCCGTCATTATTGATCCAGGTGAACGAGCTAAAGAGGACTACCGTGTCATCCTATCCTTTTTCTGAGGAGTTTGAGCATGATCTGGCCCCTGTTGTGCGCGCCTATATTCGACGGGGGAAACTGCTTGAAGCAGACGGTGAGGGCGTGAGTTTGGATGAGCGGATAATGAAATTTTTGATGCTGAATATGCTGGCGCCTCTTGAAATAGAGGAAAATCAAGTTTTGATGGGCCAGGCTATTGTTTTTCTTGGCTCCCATTTGAGAGCCAGCCGGATGCAGCTGGTGAACGGGGTCAATCAGATGAAACAAGAGAGATCTGCGGGGAATGAGCGGGCTGCTGTCCGCGGGATCAGCTGGTACATCCGGTCCACCATCCGGAATTTTTATTTTAAACGATATGGACCAGCCATGGCGCAGCTTCTGATGAGTTTTAAAGGTGCGGTAAAAGATATTTATGGATCTAGGGACAATTTTAGGCGGCTGTTAAACTTAAGATGAATAAAATTAATCCTTTCGCGGTATTGGCGGGCGTCCTGGGGTATGCCGCATATTTGCTGTGGCATATTTTACTTCCAAAATCTGACGTGAGCGGGTACGCCCGTGGCGCCTGTTTTTATTTGATTCTTGGTTTTTTAGTTCTATTTATTTTAAGGGTGGGGGCCGCTATCAAAAAAAGCCCCCAAAAAGCCCTTATCGTTTTCCCGCCCGCTCTTGAAGTCGGAAGAATACTACGCTTTCTCCACACTCTGCTGTTCCTTACGGTCATTTTTGTTCTAAAACAGGCTGATCTCCCATGGGCTGATTTTGATCGAAAAGGGCTATTTATCATTATCCATCTTTTTTCCCGTATTTTATTTTCAGTTTATTTTGGTGCCGCATGTTTTGGCGCCGGAAAAATTATAGTGGAAAAATTATCAGGCAATGGGACCACTGGCAGCGCGGCTGAGAATTTTATCCTTTATTTTTTTACGGGCGCCACTTCATTGGCGCTTGCGGGCGTTGCCGCCGGATTCCTGGGAGTTCTCAATACTGTTTTCGCGCTCTCACTGATGACACCACTTATTTTTTACTCGGCTCCTTTTGTTCAGGAGCCGGTGCTGCTGCTTTATCGCACTGCGAGGCGGTCCTGGGATGAAGATCGTTCCCGATTTTCTGTTAATTTTATTTTTTTATGGATTTTGGCGGGCAGCGCAGCGGTGGTTGTTCTTTATAAAGGGCTGTATCCGGGCACGAGCAACAACGATATTTGGGAGCACTACCTGCCTTATTACCGCGAAGTATTGCGTACCGGCCATTTGGGGCCCCATGCGCTTTGGAACCACTTTTACGTCTCAAAAGCCGCCGGTTTATTTTACCTGGCCGGTGTTTTAGGCGATGTTTTTTCCGTACAGCTTGTATCTCTGTGTTTTGCTTTTGTGCTTTGTATCCTGTTATATCGATCGATCAAGTCATTAACAGGAAACACGCACCTGGCCTTGACGGCCGTGATCGTTTTTTTGTGCTTGTATGACGGAGATTTTTTTAAACATCATACGGTGCTTGGCGGCTATATTATTTTTTTAGTTTGGGTGGTCGAGTGCTCCATTTATGGGAAGAAGCCGTTTAAGATTTATGCCGGGTGCGGCGCGCTAGCCTCTTTTTATCTTGGATTTTATCAGCCGATCGTTTTCGTTTTAATGGGTTTCTTTTTTTTAACCATGGCGTCATGGTTCTTTTTAACAAAACAACCAAGAACAAGAATTCTTTTTCCGGTAATGCTCGGTATCGCGGGGCTGGCGGGTATGCTTTTTGTGTTTGCCATCAATTTCAACGTGACAGGCTTGATTTTAGATGCGCCCATACGTTTTTTTTGGCGCTATGGAGACATCGAAAAATTTTTAAGCATCATCGGCCCTTCAGGCGTAGCTTTTTTTACTAATACAAATTCAGACCTGGCGGAAAGTCCAAACTTTTTCAATGCTATATGGGCAATGAAGATCTTTAAGATCGAGATACTTCGCTTTCTTTTTCCTTTTCCGGTGATAGCCGCGGGGATTTTTTTCTCGGGGTGGGCGTCATTTTTCGGAACTGACCGAGAAAAAAAAATAGCGCCCTATTTTATCTTTATATTATGCGCACTGGTATTTGGTCAGGTTATTCAGGTGGCAAGCATTGACCGGCTATACACGTTCAGTATTTTTTTTACGTTGGTGGCTATCCTTTTTGTTGCAGGGCGTTTCTTGAATTCTATGTCCGGTCTTTGGAAACAAAGCGTTTTAGTCTTGGTGCTTCTACTTTTATCGGTCAATGTGTTTTGTCAGCCTGGCGATAAACTTTATTTGGTTCGTTTCAGAGAGGTTTTTAATTACGCGTCCGGACGCCTTTCTCTTGAAGATGTTTTGATCGAAACGGACCGGTTTTTCACCTGGAATAAAATAAAATTACCGTCCGTTATCCGCTTCAGAAGAGAGATCGGGCCGGATGAGAGGATCTTCAATATCGGTTATGATGCCGCGCCCGCGTCTTCCTTCCCGGGCGCCGGGCTTGTGACGGAGCCGTCCTACACGTTGGGGCCCGGGGCAGAGGAGATGATATTCGGGCCTCCCGGCGAAACAAAGCGCAGATTAAAAGCGATGGGTATCAATTATTTTATGATCAATTTTGAGGACTGTATTTTCTCGGGCCTTGGTTTCAGCGGGATTTTTGACGGCAAGAATTTCGGACGGTATTTTCGGGTGGTATCGGAGGACCAGGGTACCTATCTTTTGACTTGGCGTCAGGAAGGGGAGGCACAAAACGTGCCCTGGGACCTGATCCGTATGTTTGATATTAAGAGAACAGGAATTTTATTCTATCCTTTTTCTAATAAACTTCATGAGGACCTATTTCCGGAGGTCGAGAAATTTTTTAAGAACGGCGGCTCCGTGGAAAAAGGAGAGGGATTGGAAAAGATCCTTGAAGACGTCCTGGTTAAGAATATGGTCGCGCTGTCCGAGATAGAGGATAATCAGGTGCTTGCCGGGCAGTTCGTGCTCTTTGTATGCCGGCAATTAACGCGGGACAAGGGGCAGATGCTGGCAATCACCAAGGCTAGGGGGGCGAACTCTAAAGATAGTTGGAGTGAAGAAGTCTCCCGATCGATCGTGTGGTATGTCAGGACCAATGAAGCAGTTTTCTATCGGATGAGATTTGGGAGCGTGTTCGTGAACAACATTTTTAATCAACAGAGGATCTTTCAGGAAATTTACAGATCAAGGAAGGATTTTCGGGCGCTTTTGAAATTGAAAGAGGCCTAGGCTCAGAAGCGCCGCGCAGGCCGCGCCGAAAAGCGTCAAGCCCAGTTTGAAAGAGAAGGGATCGTAGTAAAAAGTAATTTCATGCTTTCCCCCGGCCACCAAAATTCCTTTGAACGCTCCGTAGGTCCTTAGGATCTTTTTGGGTTTTCCGTCCAGGACGGCTTTAAAAGCCGTGTGGTAGTTATTCAGGTAATTGATGACGCCGTCTTCCGGAACATCCGCCGTGAACCGGATCTTATCGGTTGTGCGCTCCAGGACCTCGAATTTCGCGTCACTGCCCGTTCTCCTAGGCTCGGCGGGCAGAGGTTTTGAGGCCAGGTCTTGCGCATCTTTTTTGTCTATCAGGGTTGTTGTTCTCAGGTCGGCTCGCGGGCCCAGGATCTTGAGCTGTTGCGCAAGATCGTCGACGACAAGATAAGTATCCGAAAAAAATAAAGGCTCTTTGCCTATGGACGCATATAATTCCGCGGCGGCCGGGCCGCCGGCCAGAAGAAATTCTCCCAAAGCTTTCGGCGCGTCGATCTGAGCCTCTTTTTTTGCCGCGTCCACCGGCCATTTTTGTCCGCTGGGCTGAAGAGCCGGCAAGCGGCCGTGAAAAGTATCCAGCGAAGTAAAGACATCGTAAGACAGGATTTTTTCTTTGGGTTCATACCAGGTCGCTTGAGGGTGATAAACGCGCGCCTCGGCTAGGATGAGGCTGGCCAGAAGCAAACAGCCGGCCGTAAAAAGGAGGCGGTTTTTGCCCAGCAGGCAATAGATCCCCAGAGATCCAAGCACGCCAAAAAGAACGGCCCATTGCAGTTGAGCCTGCGCCAGCCCGACGGATCCCCGGATCACCGCCGGTGCGTAAGGGTCCAAAAGTCCGGAAGCGGGGATATTTTTAAAATACGCCGCGGCTGTCCAGGCTAAAACGAGGAAAATAAAAATACCGGCCAGGCTTTTTTTTAAAAAAACCGCCGTGTTATTTTGTGCCGATGATGTATCCTCGATCCAGCTTACAAGCAGAGCGGTGAGTGCAGAAAGGCAAAATACACCGGCGCCCATGATGCGGCCGGGCCCGCGTGTAAATTTGAGGACCGGAATGCAGTGGTTGACGAGCGTTGAGACCCAGGCTTTCGAGCCCAGGGAATATAGAACGCAGAAAATAAAGAAAACGCCAAAGAAGATAAATTTTTTTCTGTTTTCGCCGGCGGGTATTTGTTTCCCCATCAGCGACCCAAACGCCAACAACAACAAAATGGTCGACGCCATGGAACTGTAAAAAGAGGAATGGACATCACCAAACAAGGGAAATCCAAAATTGGCCAAGAGCGTCGGGAAGCTCATGCCGTAGGAATCTGTCCACGCTTTCGCTTGGGAAGCTCTTTGCCCCAGCTGGCCGATGGCATCCATGCATAAAGGCAAAAGGAGGGGGGCCGCGATCGCCATTCCTAACAGAGAAAAAGTAAAGACTTTGAAAATCAGAAAACCTGTTTTTTTGGCGGAGCCGGGCCTAGAGATCCAAAAGATCCTGGAAAAAAAATAAACGGATAAGATCAGGAAATTGAATATACCGTGCTGGAGATGCCCCGATAAAAGCATAATGCCCAAAGAGAGGGAGTAAAAGACCCCATACCACAAGTTGGGGCTTTTCATTGTTTTTTCAAGAGCAAGGAATAGGAGGGGCAGCCAGCAAAGAATGTCCAGCGGAGAAGAGTACCGGAAATTATCCAGCATTCTCATGTTGAACATAAATGTCAGCGCCGCCAAAAAAGCTCCCCACGAGGACGCGGAAAGTTTTTTGAAAAAAATAAAAGCGGAAACGCCGCCTACACCCAACACGAACAGTTTAAAATGAAGGAACAGGGTGATCGAATCTCCGCCGTATGCCGCCGGAAATTTCGAATAAACCAGCCAATAAACGGGAGACAGCCCGCCGGTCAGGGCCAGTTCGAAGGTCATCGGCATGCCGCCATGCATCAGCGGCGACCAGAGGGGAAAAGGCCCGGATCTCCAATAGTACAAAAATCTTGAAAGCAGGGAATGCGATGAGGAAAAATCACTGCCAAAAGGAGTCTTAAAAAGATAGGAATAAATAAAATGCGGTAGGAAAAGTATAAAAATGTATACCAGGCTATTTCGGCACTTTTGCGTGAAATGACACATCATAGGCACTAGGGTATTGTTTTTGGGAGGCTATTGTCCAGCAAATTTATAGGGCTCCGATATTGAAATTAACCTATGAGTAATGTATCCTTTACAAATAATAGTTATACTCCGCCTAAGAGTCAAATAGCATCAAAAAAGAGACCCTCATCATTCTTCAAATGGAGCGGCTTTTTTGTTTTCTATTAGGGGTTCCCTTTTTTAAAGTTTTTAGAAAAGACGAAAAGTGATCATGAATAACCTGTCAAAAAAATCTGAAATGTTTAGATCCAGTCACAGTCTATTTCTTAGAGTGATCTCGTTTTCGGTGCTTTTAGCTTTTCTTTGCCAAGACCTGGCTTACGGTTTTGACAGTGCCAAAGCAGATCCGCTGACTTCTCAAAAGCCTATTTCAATCCCCGCTCAATATGGCACGGTAAGAAAATTTTCCGGCGGTCAGGGCCCCCTGGTGATCAATATTCAAGACGCTCACCAGAAACTGGGCGCTCAAGCCAGCATCGCCAATATCCTGGAAAGCCTCGTCTCCAATTACAATTTGCAGCTGGTGGGGATCGAGGGAGCCGACGGCGCGGTGGATACCTCGGTGCTTTCAAGCCTGCCTGACGCAAAGATCAAAAAAAAGGCCGGAGAATACCTGCTGAGAGAAGGGCTGATCTCCGCGGGGGAATTTTATTCGATCATTTCCGAAAACCCGGTGAGTCTTTACGGTGTTGAAGATGACCGGGTTTATCAGAAAAACCGGAATGTTTTCAAGAAGCTTGTGGAAGCCAAGCCCGCCCTGCGGCGAGAGCTCAAGATCTTAGGCGGCACTCTGAGGGCCCTCGAGGGAAAAGTATATAATCCCGCTTTGAAGGAGCTCAACCTCCGAAAAATGCGCCGCGCCTCCGGAGAAATGAAATTTAACGAGTACTGGGAATATTTCAGCGGTTTGGCGGTTCGCCATGAGGTTTCTTATAAAAAATATGCCAATTTAAAAAAGATCGTCGAAGCGCTTTCTCTGGAGAAGAGGATCCATTTTGAAAAAGCCTCGATCGAGCGCGAAAGCCTCATTAAAACTTTAAGCGCGGCGCTTCCCCCGAATGAACTCGAAGAGCTGATCCGCTGGATGCTGGAATTCAAACAGGGGAAAATTTCTTCCGCGGATTTTTACCGCGGCCTGATCTGGCGGGCGCAAGCCCTGCCGGTGGATCCCGCCGGTTATGAAAATGTCCGCGCCTATTCTGAATATACGGCCCTCTACGAGAGCATCGATCTTATTTCGATCTTTGACGAGGCGGAAAAATTTGAGAACGAGATCCGCCAAACTCTTTTCGTGAGTGAAGATGAGAAAGAGCTTACCCGGCTTTCGTCTTTCGTAGAAATTTTAAGCCGTCTTTTGGACGTTACGCTCGGTGCCGGTGAGTACGATCTTTTTAGATCCAACCGGAGTTTTTTTAAAATTTCTGAAATTCGCCGCCGAATCCTAAATTTTTCTTCCAAATACCAGGTGGAGGCGGCCCGAGACATTGATTTTGACGTCCTGGAGCGCCAAATGCCGGATGCTGAAGAATTTTATGAACTGGCCTCCAAAAGAAATGAAATTTTGCTTCAGAATACTCTGAAAAAAATGCGTAAGGACCATGCCCGTGTCGCGGCGCTGGTCACCGGAGGTTTTCACTCGGAGGGCCTTTCACGCCTTATGGAGGATGAGCACGTCTCCTGTCTTGTGGTGATGCCAAAATTCGAGGCAAATTCTCCGGATCGCCCCTACATTTCCGTGTTGACCCGTAAACCCAAGGAATACGAGAAACTTTTCAAAGACTCCGATCTTTATTTGTCCGGCGAGGCGCTTTTTACGCCGGCGCGATTGAGGGAATTTGGGGTGGAGAGGTTCGCGGCGCTGGTAGCTGTTTTTTCACGTTTATCCGGAAATGATTTTTTTTCAAAAAAACCTAAACATCGAAAGATGTTTGGGCGCTATTTACGCCGGCTGCGCGCCGCGGGGCAGGATAAAGCGCTTACCGGAGAGCTGATGCGGGCCTTCAAAGAAATTTCAGGCGTAAGACGCGACAAAGAGGCTTATATTGTCACGCTGGGCGGCCGGGAATTCCTCGTGCCGATCGATGAGCAGGATGTTTTGCCGGCCCAAAAACATGTGACGGCAAGGCCGGTTCAAGTTCAAAACACTCCTTTGGCCGCGGCGCGGTTGGCTTTGGAGAAAAGTGTGGAGGAGCCAGCCGAAACTTCCGCGGTATCATCAGAATCCTTTTTGACAAAAGGATGGGCGTTCGCCGTAGAAGCGTCCACCCTAGTAATTCCCTTTATTTTTTATGGCACATCTATTTTTTCTCTTACCGGTTTGGCCGCGGTTGTACTATTCCGCTCTGGGCTTGTCGCGTCGCTTTTAGTTCATGAGTGGGCGCATCTGGCCGGCGCTTTGCGGTTTGCCAAGGCTGCCGATGTGCTCACAAAATTCAATCTATTGGGGCACAACTCTCTCCGGGATCTGCTTTTTTCCGTACTGCCTTTTCGTCAACCGGTCAATCTTCTTGCGGTACAGATCGATCCATTGCCGGCGCGATCCCACTCCTTTGTTTCCTACGCGGGCGTTGCCGGTAGTTTCGTATTCTTTTTGGCTGCGCTGGCAGGCGCTTCGATCCTTTTTCCTCTATTTTTTTCATTGCCGCTTGTTGCCGCCTCGGCTTTAGTTTTGGCTAACAGCCTATTTTTTGACCTAAGGCCGGCTTTACTGTCCCTGCCCGGTGGATTTTTTTATTGTGGTATCTGGGGTATTTTTGGATCGATCAGGAATCCTCTTTTGAATGGCGCTACGGGTCATGAAGGCCACTATTCGGAGAAGTTAAGCCGGACGGTTTTGGCTTATATGCTCATGCTCACCGAAAGAGGCCATCACGGGGCCGGTATCGCGATCATGGTCGAGGATATCAAGACCGGACAGCGGTCTTTCGAGCTTGTCAAACTGCCCAACTCTTCCGGAAACAATCCTTTCACATTCCGCCGTCAGAGGGGCAAAGAGCTCGCCAAGAACGTCAATGACGCGTTTGAAGCCAGGGTCCGGCAATTGCGCCGCTTGGGCAAGGAGATCAGGAGCGTTACGTTAATGGGTCATGTCCGGCTTTCGACCTCCAAAGGCAAGCAGACGCCGGAAAATACACAGGCTTTCCATGTGGGAAAAGGCCATGTGGAGAATGTGACAAGGATACACGGAGGAAAACTGTTAACGCTGCCGGAGAACGAGGAACTCCTATTTGCCGCTAACGGTGATCTACTGGAAATTTCTTTTTTTCATGGTACAAAACCCATTTCCTACCTGGATCTGCGCACTATTTTTATGAAACTCTACAATGTTGAGATCGGAACCAGTGATTCGGAGGTGGCCGGCTATCTCTCCTATTTCATGAAAACTCAGGGAATGTGGCGAAAATCCATGATCAAGTCGTTTATGACGCAGGTCATGGAGGGTGCGCGAGACGAATATCCGGCAGTCGCGGATCTTGAAAGATGGGAGCATACGGCGCGCCAAATTTTTGAATCCGCGGATATCCAAAGGGCTCTTTACGGCCCGGACGTGAATTCGCTTTCTCAGATCCGGGATGAAGCCGCCAAGGAACTTTTGATCCGGCGGATCGAAACGCATTTGACGGCTGACGATTATTGGAGAACTCATCCTCGGGGTTGGGACCGTGTCCATGACTTTACCGTAGATTTGGTGGAGTCATTTCTTGAAAACGATTCTTACCGGGCCGCGTCCCAGGTGATGCGAATGGTGGATGCCGACAGCACCTTTGGCTCCGAGGCAGTTTTTACGACGGAACCTGAAACCTACGTGTGTATTTCCCGCCAGCAACCCGTGGCGATCGTACGCAATCTCACACAGGGGATAGGCATCTACGGCTCCAGCTCTACGATCGCCAAAGATATCATGAGGGAGCATTTGAGCCTGGAAGGGGACCAGGTGGATGTGTTGCGCCTCAAACCCGAAACGGACGACAACGGCTGGGGAGGTGAGATCATCCGGTTGAATAAGACGGATCTGAACGATGTCCAGATCTATTCCATGCTTCAAGAGCGGGAGCTTTCGGCGAATGAGATCCGCCGGCGCCGGGAGCTGCAACACGAGAACCCTTACAATGAACCCATTATTCCGCCGCGAGTGCCGGGTGTCGTGGATGACACGGAAGCGGACTTAAAAATCATTCCCCATTTGGCACAGGATGCCGATGACCGGTGGAATAAGGGTTCCCATTCTTTCAGCCGGCGGACGTTTGACGGTTCCTTTTTCAAAGATATGAAAGCGCTGGCCGAATTACGTGATGACCCCAATGCGCTGTCACGGTATGCCGAGGATCTGGTGATCGTCTCATTCAGAGAAACAATGGACGCGGCGTACTATATGCAAAAACTTCTCCAGTATGCTTTTCCCTTGTTGCGTGTGAAGGTGTTGCAGGGCAACGAATACATTGAGGACGTCAATGCTGTCGCCACAGACGAGCGCACGGTGGCTTATGTGATCGATCCCCCGGGAAGCACATTTCCGTTGATACGTGCGGTCGAAGACATGAGAAAGGGCAGTGAAAGAGCAGAAAAAGACAAGGCTTCCGGCGGACGGCCCGAGGAAAGTGAGCCTGACAGCTGGGCTCTGTTAAAAAAAATGAGGCAGCGGCACATGGGGCACGTGTATGTGCAGGCCAACCGTGTGGAGGGCGACACCCAGGTCGCCACGGGCCAGGAGTATGGGCAGGACTCTCCTTTTTTCAACCATATTTTTTCCACTAATTTTTCACCGGCCGTGGATGGATCCGTCGCCGAGTCCATGGCGCATATTTTGGAGATAGAACATTTATTTTTAGCGCTGGTGGGGTCCCTACGTGAGCAATTTCCCGAAGGCGCGCCTCTAGGGCTGACCTTGAGCCGCGGAGATATCGCCAAACTGCGCCAATCCTTTGATCACATGGCGCATGACAAAATGAACTACCTGGTGGGCATGACTTACCGGCGTGATGGTACCCCGTTTCCTGTGGAGAACGCGCACGAATACAAAAACTTGACCCATTTCTCAGGTACTCTTTCGCCTTATTTTCTCGATATGGCCCGACAGACGGTGGCGGGTGTGACTCATTTATGGTTGTCTCTTTTGTCGGGGGGAAGCCTTATTTCTCTGGGTATGTTTTCTCTGTCTCATTATTTTGGAGTCAAATTTGACGACCCGTTTTTATTTATGACGCTGGTGAAGTCCCCTCTGACTTACCTTGCACTTTTACCCTTTTTACTTTTGGAGGCTTCTCGCTATCAATGGTTTTCCTATGCCTATCTCTGGCGTCTTCGGCGTAAAGAGGGGCGTGAGCCAGCGGAGAGGACCGGCACCCGGTCGATCACCCTGACAGACCCGGATTGGCATCTGACTTTGGTCAATACGGTGCGTGACCGTTTTGGCTTGGCGCCCGGATTTACGGATCCATTTGTGCAGAGCGCCAGCCAGCAGCATGATTTGGATGATCTGGCCTCCACGGTACGCCGTGGTTCTATCATTTTCATGTCCGTTTCTTCCCACGATGAAGCCAGCCTACTCGTCAATAGAAAAGTGGCGGCTGTTTCCAAGATGGCCAACATTTTGCAAGCCATTCAAAGTTTTCGTCGAGTAGGCGCTCATGTGGTGGCTGTGGGAAACTTGCCTTTAGAAGAAATGCGGAAAATGGGATTTGATCACGCGGTGTCGGTCTGGGACAAGGCGACACAGGAACATCATGACGGGCTCAAGTTCGACGACGAACGGAACGCGAGAATTCTTTTACATTACCTGGTGGACGCGCCGATTCGTTTGGTCGCGCAGGGTTTGGTTCTTTCCTGGCGTGTGCCGCAGGATGTGTCTGAATACCGTGCGTTCCGATTATTTGGCAAACGATTTGGCCGCTTGTTTCGCTGGGACCGGGCAGGAAGCCAAAATTCATCCGTGGCGACGACTCAATCTCCATTGCCGGCGCCTGTTTCCGAACAAAGACAAATAGGCCCGGAGGCTCTTGACCGCTTGAAGCAACAGCTGATGAAGCAAGCCCAAGCTTCTCCCGCTTCAGTGGTTGTCACAGATGCTGATGAGGGGGATTTACTGCCGCAGGGTGCGGTGAGCGTGGGTCATGACGGCGATCAGCTAGCGGTTAGATTTAGAGACAACCTGGTTTTGTTGACCCGTGAGGAGGGTAGCTCCTTAATTTATCGGGGAAACGGGATGCACACGCGGCTTGAAACTGTGAGAGGCGTGCTCCACCTTGTTATTAGCGGAAATTTGAGGCGGCTATCAGCTGATTTTGAGTCTGGCGAAGAATTGGAATTGATGATCCCCGTGCAGAGTCCCCTGGTGGAACTCGGCACTCAAACAATGTTGATGTTGGGCGCGCGGCTTGCGGATGATTCTCCCCAGACACAGCGGGCGTGGGTGCGAAGAAGAAAAGCGGAGGCAACAGGAGATGTCCCCGCATCCAATGTCGCTTTGCAAGCGTTTATTTGGAAGCGTCCAGCGGCCGCTGATGTGCCGGCAACTAGAATCAAGCCGGCCATTGTTGCCCAAGTTTCTTCACAGCTCGTACCTTCGGGTTTCAGAAAAGCCGTCCACCGCTTTTTTATGTCCGTGTCCCTGTTGCTCATGG
>CAZBIH010000014.1:0-24059 GCA_964492015.1 uncultured Planctomycetia bacterium
CGGTGTAATCCGAGACATCCGCAAAGAATGCGAAGGCTTTGGCGGGGTCTTTGGGGGTGCCATCGGCATTGTAAAGAATGCCTTTATTGGGATCGCTCAAGGCGGTCCTGTCGGAGGCGTTGACCACGCCGTCAGAGAGGTTGAGTCCATAAAGAGCGAGGATCGGGTCGACCTTCGTTTTGGCGGAGGCGCTTAACGCGTTGTAAGCATTCACATAGTCGCTCACCGCCTTTTCAAAATTTATAAGGCCGGTGATGTAATTATCAGCGGTGGTGTAATTGGCCATGTCCCCCACGACACCAAAGAGAGCGTCGCGTTCCTTATCATTGCTTCTGCCATTGATCAGGTTCCCCGAAACCGGGATCGTGACAGATTTGAGAGAGTTGAAGATCAAACGCGCCGCGTTGTTGGTCTGGAGCGCGAGAAACAAAGCATCGGCTTTAGCTAAAGCGGCCAGGTAAACGGCTTGAATGTAGGCCGAATCTCCGATAATGGCAAAAACCTGATTTTTTTGATTCGTCGTCAGAGTCCCTACGGGGTTGATCGAATAAAGATGCCGAAAAGCGTTTTTATTATCAACCGGGGTCGTTTTTTTAAGTTCGGTAATGAGGCTGTCATATTTTTTAATTAATGCAATGTATTTGTCGGCCGTGTTGTAATTGACCGTATCCCCCACGACGTCAAACAGAGCGGCACGCTCTCCGTTATTGGAAGCTGTCAAACTGCCCGTCGCCGGGATCGTGACAACCTTCAAGGAATTAAAGATCAAACGAGCCGCATTATCGGCTTGAAGCGCGGCTAAGAGATCCTTGGCCGGAACGATCGCGTTTGTAAAATTTGTCTGATTGAAAACGGGGTCACCCACCAAACCAAAGAGCGCACCCCTCTGCGTGGCATTGATGTCACCGCTAGCGGGAAAATTTACGCCAAAAAGCGCATTAAAAGCTCCCAGAACGGCAGTATTAGCCTGGAGAGCCGTCAAAAGATTGTTCGCCGGAGTCAAAAGAGCTACAAAATTAGCGGGAATAAACGAGGGATCGCCGCCTAAACCGAAAAGCACCGCCAATGGGCCTCCTGTTAAAGCAAAAAACGGAGAAATGGATGTCCCAAGCACATCGGCGAACAGGCTGTTAAAAATAGACAGCGCAGTGGCATTACTTTTCAAAGCGGTATAAAGACCGCCCGTACGGGGTAACGCGCTCAAGAAATTGGCCTGGTTGAATAATGGATCACCCGTCAGGCCGAACAACACTTTTCTGACAGAGCCGGCCACATTTCCGGTCGTTTTTAAATTTTCGTCAAACAGTAAATTAAACGCATCAAGTTCAGCCGTCTTGGACACATTTCTGAATAGGGCCAAAAGATCGCCGGTCGGAACCAACGCGGCAAGAAATATTCCTTCAGCATATCCCGGGGTCGCGGCAACACCAAAGAAAGCCCCCAGTTCCGTCGGATTTAGCGGAAGGCTTGCGGGGATCGTCGTATTAAAAAGAGCTTTAAAGGCCGCACGCTGATCGTCCGTGGCCCCTGCTCCACTCAAGGCTGTGTAAAGAGAGTTCACTTTAGGTAACGCCGCCGAAACAGCGGCCTCGTCATAGGCCGCGCCGCCTACCAGATCAAACAAAACCTTACGATTCGCCGCGGAAAGGCTGGCGGCAGAGATCGAAGCGCCAAAAACAGAATTGAAGAGAGCTCCGAAAGTATTGTCATTTTTTATTTTATTGTAAAGCGAAGAAGCCTTGGGTAAAAGTGTGGTGAACGCCAGATAGTCAAATAAAGGATCCCCCACAAGGTCATAAAGCGCTTTTAAATCATTCCCCGAAGCTGCTCCGCTGGCCGGCACCGTCGTGCCGAAAAGATCGTTAAACGCGTTGACAAGATTGGTGTCAGCCTGCAAAATGGCCATGAGATTGGCCAGTTCGGCATCAATATCTCCAACAAACGCGGGCAGGTTAAAAGGGTTGTTTTCCGTATAACCAAAATAGACCCACGCGGCGCTGGCCGCGGAAGCTCCGGAGGATACGCGGACATTTCCCGCATCGCTGTAGATCTGGGCTCCCGGCGAATCGGCCTGTAGATAAGAAAGAATGTTGCCGGTTAGAGTGCCATTATCGCCGTTATGGGAATCCAAATGATCCGCAAGAGTGTGATACTGCGCGGCGCTGACCGCGTCCCGGTTGACCAGATAATCCCCGACGTTCCGGTAAGCCAGGATCATCTGATTGGTGCCTTCCACCCACTTGATCCCCGTGCGGCCTGAGGCCTGCGCATTCGCTTTATCTGAATAATCAAATCCCTTGGCTTGGCTGATATCACCCCTAAAAGAACCATCACCCTGAACCGCGAAATTCTCGGCGATCGCGCCCATGAAATCTTTCAGGTTGATCCCAAAATCCTCCGCCAGAGTCGCGGGACCCAGAGCCGTGACAGCCCACGAATTGACATCCAGCGACGCAACGGGATCCCACGCAAAGGGGCCATTGATCGTGTTCCCTCCACGCCTAAAAAGATAGGTCTGTGGATCAAACGCCTGGGTCTTGAGCCAATTTTTTGTATTTTGAAGTTCGGCCGTAAATAAATTTCTGTCCGCGGTGGATAATTTAGACCCCACGAGGTTTTTCAAAACCGCGTAGTAGTCGAGCACATTTTCAGTAGAGACGATTTTACCAAAGTTGGGATCCTGAACAGGGTTCTGTTCCCGGGTAACGGGAGGCACCCCGTTGACATGAGGAATGCCGGCGATCCATTTGCCGATGGCGGTGGCCATCGCCAAAGCCTTGTCTTTCTCAGCGGCATCCGTTGTCGCCAGTTGATACTGCAGGGCAAACAAAGCGATCCAAGCGTTTTCTCCTGTCCCCTTTTTGTATTCATAAACAAGAGACTGTTTGGCGGGATCCGCGTTATAAACACTGTTAAAACCACCGTTCACGCCGATAAAACCGGCAACATTCGAGTTGTAAATAGTGTAATAAAAATCAAAGATCCTTTTGGCATCAGCCAGGCTGCCTTCATTTAATAGAGCGATGCCGGCGATCGCCTGATCATAAGTAAAAGCCTGAGTATTGAGAAAGACCTGCTGGGAATTAACGGTGATAGAAGAAGTGTCTTCCGGATGGCTTACTACAAGCCCGCTGGCATAGAGTGATTGCTGTTGAAGGATCCAATTGGCGATCTGGGTGGAGTTGGTGGCCGGTAATGACTGCGCCTGTAAAGAAAAAGACTGCACGGCATTTCTATTGGCAACAAGATCATCGGCTGTTTGACCCGCATGGATCAGATCACCGGCCGAGACACCCTCTCCGGAGAGGTTATTTTGTTGAGAAGGAAGCGGGGCTGTATAGCCCAAGGATTGCCAAGAAAACGTGAGGAGGAGGAGTTGCGCGAAAAATTTTTTCATTAGGCAGATTCTCTCTTTTTTAAACTTAAATCTTTTTAAACTGATTTCTTTAGGATCTTAATTGTAGCCGAGTATAACATTTGCATCCGGTGATAACAAGACGTCTTTCACGAAAAAAACGCAAAAAATTAAAATAGTAGGCTAAGAGATGAATAAACTTTGATTGGTTTTAAGAACGATAGTAATGCTAATTTTTTTATGTTTAATGATTAAACTAGTTAGGCTTGAGAGCTTAAAATGGGGCCTAAAACTCTCCTGTCAGGGTAATTCGGAATAGATGCTCGGTATCCACGGTCGGGAGGGAAAAAGTGCCAGCATTGTAGGGGTTCCCATTGAGGCCCGGTGCGAAGCCAAAAACACCGTATTCACCCCTCAGCGTGGAAGCGGCGGTCAGCTTGTAATCAAAGCTGGTATAGAAATTGTGATGGCTGTCATAGATCGCCTCGCGGGAATCGGTGGCTACATAGCCGGGCACATCCATTTGGCGAGAAAACGTGTAGTCACAGAACCACTTCAGTTTTTTGGTTTGGATGAATTCCATGCCCAGCCCGATATGGTTGATGTTATCATCTATTCCCCCGGCCGAGTTGTATTCATTTTGAGTCGCGTGAAGCGTGTAAGTCACGCGGCTCTCAGGACGGTAAATGAATCTTTCCTTAAAAATATTATAGTACGCATAGGGCGCCGACGCTTTCAAAGCGCCCCCTTGAAAATACATAAAATTCTGAACACGGTCGATCAGGATCCCGTCGACCCGCTCGGCGGGATTGCTGGAAGTAAAATCATTCAGGAGTCCGCGGGGAAAATCAGGGACCGCATTGGTCCTCTCATAGATCCCCTCCGCGGTGAGCCTAGGGTCGATCACATACTGTAAACCGCCGCTATAAGTAAATTGGTCGGCATTTCTGCCTCCCACCACTGACTCATTTTGGACATAAAAATCATTCAGATCGATATCTTCCTTGGGGAAGTAGTAGCCGGTAAATATGGGGTCCATATTGGCTGTCGTTTTGGGAAGCGCGCGCCAGCGGAAGAGGCCCTTGGCCGTCACACGGGGATTCAGCTTGAAGGTGATCTCATCACGGGTAACGGTCTCCACATACGACGTATCCGCATCAGAATAACGATCATTCGCGGTGCCCGGGAGCGTGATATCAAAATAACGCGTATGTTCTGCCTTGTGGACGTTGCGAATGTCAAACTCATTGTAAAACCTGTCTTTAAACAGTTTTTCTTTCCAATGAAAACGTGTCACGATCCGGTTGACGTCCAAGCCGTCCCCCAGCTTGAAAGGCTCAAGGTCCGGATGATCGTCGAAACTGACATGGGTTCCCCAAAAACGGTCGTCCCGCGTGTTGAGGTACTGGGAGTTGAGGGGCTGAAAACCCCGGTCCATCTGCGCGTAGCTTAACTGCCACTGGGTGTGCCCGTCACCCTTCTTGTGGTCATGATCCGCCTGGAACTGGGCTTTGACCGCATTTCCTTTCCGGTGTGTGGTCACCGGATCAGCCGCGATGAGATCATAGCCTCGATAAGAGTGAGCAAACTGAGCCACAAAATCCATATGATCCGTAACACCTATTTTGGTATCGACCGACCACACCTGATTGCTGTCGGCAATGCCGTTATCGATCAAACCCATCCGGTAGGTATGCGTGCCCCCCAGCATCCATTTTTCGTTCACATTGTGTTTTACGCGTGTGGCACCGATCAGATTGTCCGCAGCGTCGAATTTATCGTCCCAGGGCGTATAGGGCGCGGCTACGGTCGAAGCGATGGAAGTTTTGTCAAATTCACCCTCATAAGCGGCCCCTCTTAAAAGCACCAAACGATTCCCCTCGCTATCCCGCGCGTAATAAGAAAGCGCATCGGAGTAATAGCCCCGCTTAATGGAATTGTCGGTAAAATACTGGATCGGTTTATACTGATAAAGCCAGGGGCTCTGTTGCCAATAGTCGCGGTGATTGGAAAGCTCGAGCGGATCATCCGTGGTGAGCGCCTGCTCTTCATCAGCAAGGGCAAATACCCGGACCTTCCAACGATCTTCCTTATAATCCACCCACATTTTACGAAAGGGCCGCAGCTCCGTATCTAAGTTCAGCTCAGGGACATTGTACCGGCGGTCCGCTATACCGCTGGTAACTTTCCCTTGAGAGCCGCCGGTCAAATGGCCCTGATTTACCTTGATATACGGAAATGAGATGATACTTGATTGACTATCGCGATAAGTTTCAGGAATTGTGGAATTGAAGGCGCCGAAATATTTTAAATTGTATCGAAGCTGGGCTCCCAACGTATTACTTCTGGCCTCCTGCTCTCCCGTCGTTCCCACCCAAGACCAGGGATCCAGCACGATCTGTGTGTAAAAATCCCATTTATCTTTCGGAGCAAGATCTAGATTGAGCTTGTACTGGCTATAAATGCCGGGATCGTACGTATTTTCACGCCGCTCGCCAAAGATGTAGTCTGATTGAGGCCCTTGAAGTGTTTGGATCGCGAGGGCTGAATTGGCATCATTTAGAATAAAATCATCACTGTCCTGACCCGCGGCCAGACGGTAGCTTCCCCACACACGCGCCATCCCCACTTGGGTGCCTTTTTTCTTTTTGACCTTGCCTGACGGGGGCGCCTCGGGCTTAAAACCATACTCCTCCCCTATTTCATACAAGCTCTTGCCGGAAGATTTTTTTGGCTGGGGTGGCGCTTCAAAAACATCGCTGGCGGTGATGCGCTTTCCGAGAGCATCCTCGCGTGAGCCGGTGGATGAGGAGTTGAGGGCCGCTATTTCCTCTTCGGAATGATCGGCCGCGGGAACCTCAACGGAGGGCCCCACTATTTTCTTGGTGGAAAGATCGGCTTTTTTGGAGGTTGTTTCGGCGGCAAAAAGCGGTACGCATAAAAATAAAAAAAATACCGCGGCGGTAAAAACAAGATTATTTTTACTAAGGCTCATAAGTGTCTGTATTATTCCATACTTTATGAACTTCTTTCAATTATTTCGTTCGATCTCGACCGTATTATCCAGATCGAACGGATTAAAACCGGTCCATGCGAAAATTCCGTACGCGGTGCCCGCCACAGAACCCGTCCGTATCCCCTTGGGTGTGCGCCAGCCATGGCCGGTCTCAGCATTGTCGATGGAGGCGTAGGGTAGGCAGCCGCGTCCCTTGCCGATCCTGGAAGGGCTGGTGATGATCAATTTCTGAAGCTCTGAGAGGTAATAATTGGCCTTATCCCTGTAAAAATTGGCTTTTTCGCGGTTGCCTAGGGATTCAAAATAGCGGGCTAGCACCTGGTAAGTCACCACCACTTGCGCCGTCCACTCACAGGAGATGATACCGCCCCTTCCCACGTTTTGCGCTTTTGCAAAATCAAAACCAACCGCTTGGGCGGGCTTACCTCCCGGTTGTTTATAGGAAATGGTTACTTTGCAGTGCTCTTCGGCAAATTCCATGATCGCTTCAGGATCAAAATCAGATGCTTTCAATTTTTCGGGGCCGATAGCCGCCACCGCCCAGCTGAACGTATCGGTGGCGATCGTCGCGTCGCCCTTTCCGCGGTTCATCCGCCTCTCGGTCAGGCTGTACGCATACTTGCGGATCCAGCTGAATGTCTTGTCTTGGGCGTCTTTATATTTTTGATCCTGGGTGATCCGGTAAAGCATGCCAAAGAATGCGTAAGCGTCAAGATTATGCTCCGTGCTGTACCAATTAAAATGCGGGCCGCCTTTCACACCGCCTTCCTTATCCTGTTGAGCGATCAGCCAATCACCGATAGTGCGCGCCAATTCAATGTATTTGCCGTCTTTGACACGGTACTCGTACTGCAAAGCGGCAATGCCAACCCACACATTCGGCCCTGTATGGATCAGGCTTTCGACCGGCGCGCCGTCGCGTGTGCTATAAGCATTTAAAAAAGCTCCTTCTTCCCGTTCAGCCCTCACGTCAAAAAAAGTAAGGATCTCGGCCGCGTCCCGGATATCACCGAACAAAAGGAACGTCTGAGCCGCCAGCGAAAGATCATAGGTGAACGCGACATTCTCCAGCGCTGGGTCCCCCTCAAAACTGGCCACCAGGCCCGTTTTTAGATTGCGGTGCGACTGGAGCCATTCGTACATCTTGTGAAGCGCCGCGGATGCCGTCAACCTTTCAGACTTTTGGATATCCTGGTAAGCGGTCTCAAGCACAGCCTGTCCCGACTCAACACTTTTAAGCCTTTCAGAAAGATCTTTTTGCTTATCAAAATTTGCCGCAAGCTCTTTCTGATAGGCCTGCAAAGCTTCCGCGCTCTCAGTTTCTGCGGCCGAAAGCTTGGATTCAAGCTCCTTGATCTTCCGGTGAGCTTGATCCAGCCCCCCCGATAATTGGAGCTTGGCATTCTTAATTTCAACAAGTTTGGAGGCGACGTCCGATTTTTTTTCCGCGTTCTGGATGAGTTGGTTGACCAGTTTTTTGTTTTCATGCAAAAGTTTTTGTTCGCTCAAAAAAAGGTTGGCGGCCAACATTAAAAGGCCGATCCCCAGGACCATCGACACACGAGGGATCCATATCAGCCTTTGCGCATAGGCGGCGATACGGCGCTGGGCCTTGGGTTCGATCTGGGTGTAGGCGGCGCCGATAATATAACGGATAGGCGGGATCTCTTGGGCCTTTTTCATCCAGACGACCGAGGCCCGGGCTTGGATCGGGTGTAGAGTGAAGGGGGGGTTGATCAACAGGTCCAGCGAAGCGCCGGGGATCGAAAGATCTCTCTCGGTTTCTTTCCCGAAACTTTTAAGCTCAATGCAGATCCCGCCCAGACTGACATCCCGGGTAAACCCCTGCAAAAGATGGCGGGAGACTTTTTCTCCGTGCTCATTCAAGATCGTGAGCTCAACCGGAAAAACCGTCTTCATTCGGACGTACTTGCGCTTCTCCGGGATCTCGTTTTGCAAAGTTTAGGGCTTCGTGGCCTGCCGTTTACGCGTCCAGATATCCTTCAGAACGTTGTATGACTTTTTTGGAAGACGTTCATTGAAACCGTTTTTATTTTTTTTGTCGTTCTGCCCCACAACACCCCACCACTCTTCATTCATGTTCATGTTGTCGGTGCCGTAAGCGTCAAAATAGTAAGAGGGGTTGCGCCAATGCCCCGCGGTATCCTGCGTGGTCCAAGTATGAGGAAGATTCTCGTTGCCTTTCCACCACTCGTCGTTCCATTCAAATAAAGTGCCTCCCAGGCAATTGCCGACCCCTTTTTTGGGATTGGTATTTCTCTCGATGTCCTGCCACTGAAGCTTCAAGAACTCCGCCTGGCTGGCCTCGTCGGGCTCCTGCGTCGCCGCGTTGTAGCTGTCCGCGCCCCACTCGGTCATCACGATCGGGATATCAAATTTTTGTTTGACCTGACGAAAAAGATTGCCGAATCCGGGCCCCCGGTACGCGATCATGGCCAGCACATCAATATCAGGACAGACCGGTTTTGCCAGTTCCAGGCTTGCCACTTCCCCCACACCCATCGCTACCAAATGCTTGGGATCGATCTTCTTGATCTCTTTGGCCAGATCATTGACATAAGAGTAATAGATCCTGGCCTTTTCACGCCTCTGGGCTGCGGGGTCTTTGATGAGATCGATCTCATCGCTGGTCCACCGCTGGACATTCAGGTCAAAACTGTAATTATTCTCATTGCCCAAAACCCACATCAAAACACCCGGATGGTCCTTATAAACACGCACCATTTCGAGCACTTCTTGGCGAATTTTTTCACGAAATTCTTGATGGGTGTAATTGGGCGCGGGCCAATTCCAAAAGCCCAAGTAATGCCCCACCAGAAAACGCGTGCCGGAGCGCTGATACATGTCGTCGAATACTTGTTTGACCTCCCGCGGGTTTTTCCCCAGCCGGTAAAACCGGACCGTATTGACGCCCATCTCCTTCATCATCTTGCCGTCTTCAAGCCATGGTTTTGACGGATCTCCCCAAAAATTATACTCGTAATCCTTGCCGACAGGCACCGGAGAATAGCAGACACCCCGCACCAAAAAAGGTTTTCCGTCGATCAAGATCTTGTCGCCGGAAACCGCATTCCTCTCGATCTTGACCGTGGGAACACGATTCGAACCAAAGCGCGATCCGCCGGAAATAAAAAATAAAATAAAAAAGATCAGGGCCAGCAACGCGGCTAGAATTTGGACGGTTTTTTTCAAAACAAAACCCCTCTGGTAAAAAAAGCGACGATAGCTTGTGAAATTTCGTTCACCCGCTATCGCCGCAAGATGTTTGAATTACTCGAATTTGATATCGTCGAGGTAGAATGTAGCGCCTTCCGGATTCACATCCAGATTGGTCGCCCAGCAAAATCCGCCGCTGATCGAAGAAAGATCTTTTCCGGTCAGGTCGATCGTAAATTGCTGCCACTCGGTCGTCAGGACCACAGGTCCGATACCGGCCACATCGGAGTCGGCGTATTCGCCGGTGATGCCGCCTGTCTTGAACTCTTCGATCCTCTCGCCGCCTTTTTCCCCGCGCGCCCAAAACGTCAGCTTGGTCGCTCCGGTGAGGTCATACCCGCCGGGCCTGCTTCCCCAATTATTTGGCGGATTCTGCCAATAAATACCCGCCCAACGCGCTCCCTGGGTGGCTTTATTGGTATACACCATCTGAACAGCTGTGCTGCCGCTGTGAGGATTGGTCATGAATTTATCATTCATTTTGATATCACCATAATCTCCCATCCAACCTGAGGGAACGTAGTGATTGTCCGGAGATTTGGCATCGGTGTATAGCGGAAATACCTTGAAAGAGCCTTCCGCAGCATACGCGATCGCGCCAAAGCTGACAAACGCCGCCAACATTAGCACCCTTAACTTTGTCTTCATACTTCCTCCTTGTTTAATTACTGCTCCAAACCTTCTTGTAATATTCGTAAGACTTACGAAGCTGTCTTAGGTAGGGAGAATTACTGCCGTCCCCCTGCCCCGCCACACCCAACCATTCTTCATGCATCCAACCATCCGGAAACGCGGCGGCAAAATCACCGACCGTCTCATGCTCAAAGGGACTGAACTTCGGAGGAAGACCTGACTTCCACCATTCATCCACGTATTCAAAAACAACACCGCCGATCGCATTTCCCAGGCCTGAGCCAGCAGAGTTGTAAATAATATCTTCCCAATTTCCCTGATGATACTCCGCCTGCTTTTCTTCGGCGTAGTCCTGACTCTTTCCATTGCTATACGCGGGGCATCCATATTCCGTAAAAAGAGCGGGCTTGTCCATGAAGCGGCGGACATCTTCCCAGAAAGTGCGTCCGAATCCAAAAGAACCGCGATACACATTCGCGCCAAAAATATCAATATTCGAACTATTCTTGCTCAACACATCGATCGTGATGACTTCCCCGTTGGAGAAGCCAACCGGCCTTGTCGGGTCCAGAGATTTTATCATGCCGGCAACTTCATTGACAAACTGATAATGCGCGTCCGGCTGCTTCTTCGCGTTGCTCCCCAGGCCCGCTTTATTGGACTTGGGGTCCGGGTCGCCGACCTCGCCGTAGTTGGATTCGTTCCCCAGCATCCACATCAGCACATAAGGCTCGTCTTTATATTCTTCCACCATTTTCTTGACGCTGTTGATCATATTTTCTTTATGCTTGGGATCGGTGTAATCCGTCCCCTCGTACCAGCCGGCCCCGGAGCCCGCCGCGTACATTCCCAGCAGGTCCCCCATAATGACATGGATCCCGTAGTTTTTATAGAGATCTCTCAAAACTTCCTTATTCGCCGAGTGGTGATAAAGACGTATCGTATTCACGCCCATTTCTTTCATCAGCTGAAAATCTCCAACGGGCGATTCGTCGGGATCTTGTTTATTATTTTTGTTCTTATCTACCCAGGCGTCATAAGGGCCGTCGGCTTTTCCGTTCTTATTCAGATCGGCGTTCATCCAGTCGTTATTGGGATCAAAATTCCCGTCGTTGGGCGAACGCCCTATCGGCGATGGCGCGTAGGCGATCGCCTTCACCATAAAAGGTTTTCCGTCCACACGCATCTGCCAGTGACTATTTTCAAATTGGACCAGCTGTGAGCGCCCGGTACCCACAGTTTTGATGATCTTCAATTTAGAGACATCGACGCGCTTAGGCTTCAATTCGGAGGGGCTGACCTTGACCAGCTTGCCCGGGTTGATGAAATAACGGTCATCATTAGTTTCCAGGTTAAAACCATTCTCGATCCTGATATCGGCTCCCCGGAGTTTGATGCCAAGCTCCGGATATTTGCGCGTCAAATGATCAATGCGGTCCTGCGCCAGACGCGCCATGTAAAGCGGTGTGTGCCAAAACGTCCAACCCACCTGCCGCGGAAAATGCACGATCACCGCGTGATAGGCCTTGATCGCCTGCGCCGTTTGTCCCAGTTTTTCAAGCGTCAGCGCCGTATAAAATTGCTGAACGGCCGGTGTATCGCTGGTGGTCGCCCACTTGTAAAACGCCACCTGCTGGTCATCCGCGTTGACATAATCCCATGCGCTGCCTCTCAATTTTCCCCGGGTAACGATCATGCGGTAAAAAGGGTCTTTGTAGACCGAAACATTCGGATAGACGCCTTCGCCCACAGCGGCCGCCAACCCTTTGCGGCGGGTCATTTTATAAGCGTATTTATCCGTGCCCAACGCTTCCATCGTTCCGTATTTTTCATAATCAACGAATGTTTCCGTTCCGGGATCGAAGAGCTTAAACGCCACTTCCATTTTTTCGCCGTGTGAATTTAGGATCTGAGTGCCTTTAAGATCGAGGGAGGCGTTTGCTTGGGGAGCTTCGGAGGAAAAGGAGGGGACTTGTAAAAGAGTAAATAAAGCGAGCAAAGAAATCGCGGCTTTGATGCGCATAAACGGATTATCCTTTGACTGCCCCAGCGGTGATACCCTTAATTATATGCTTTTGGAGCAAAAGGTAAACAACTAAAACAGGCAGAACCGTGATCACGATCCCGGCCATGAGAAGCGGATACTGGGTGATATGCGCCCCCTGAAACACCATGAGCCCCCTCTGGAGAGGCATCAATTCTTTAGAGGATAGGACTAGCATCGCAAGAAGATACTCGTTCCAGACCGCTAAAATGTTAAAAATAGCCAAAACCGCCAACGCCGGACGAGCCAGAGGCAAAGCGATATGCCAGTAAGTGCGAAAACGTCCGCACCCATCGATGGCCGCGGAATCCTCGAGTTCTTTGGGCAAGTCGTCAAAAAAAGTCTTCAGCAAAAAAATACCCAGCGCCAATCCCCCATTGATCTGGGGCAAAATATACCCCAGACGGGTGTTCACCAAATGCAGTTTATTTAAAAGCACATACAACGCGATAAAGGAACCCGGGATGGGTATCATCATCGTCGAAATAAGAATAATAAATAAAATATTTTTTCCAAAAAATTGAAGCCGCGAAAAAGCATAAGCCGCCATCGACGCGACCAAGAGCACTCCGATCACGACCACTACGGTATAAAAAAGGCTGTTTAAAAAATAGATGCTGAAATCCGCTTTGGTCCAGGCGTAATAATAATTTTCCCAATGGGGATTCTTGGGAAATAAACTTAAGTCATTGAAAACAGTTTGCTGAGTCTTAAGGCTCGACGCGAACGCCCACCACAGAGGAAAAAGACAGGCCAGTGATACCAGGACAAGAAAGAAGTGGATGAAAAAACTGATCGTATTTTTTTTGACCTTCTCATAATTGACATCCATCCCGTCTCTGGTGATCATACCTGTCGCATCATTTTAGAGACACGGATCTGAACCATTGAAATAGCCAGCAGGATCAGGCCAAAAACAACGCCCATGGCACAAGCATAGCCAAATTTAGACGAGCCGATCATCATTGCCACAATACGGGTGATAGGCACTTCGGTGTGATACCCGGGGCCGCCGCCTGTCGTTGCGATGATAATGTCAAAGATCTGCATCGTGCCCAGGATCGTCAGGATCGATACCAGGATAAAAACAGGGATCATCAGAGGCGCCGTGATCCGCTTGAAAACGACCCAGGAGTTGGCGCCGTCCACGCGCGCGGCTTCATAAAGTTCGCGCGGAATGCTTTGCAAGCCCGCCAAAAGGATCACAAACCCCCAGCCAAAACCTTTCCACATATGGATCACGGAAACGGCGATCAAGGCGCTCTTGGGATCCGACAGCCATGCCCTCGATAAGTTTCCCAAACCGATAAAACCCAAGAAATGGTTCAAAAGCCCGTAATTGCCGTCGTAGATCCAGTTCCAGATCAGGCCCACCACGATCCCCGACAACACGGGAGGCAGATAAAAAATGACGCGGTAGATGTTGCCGCCCTTGATGTCACGGTCGCACAGAAAAGCCAGAAGAAGCGCCACAAAATTCTGCACGGTGAGCGCCAAAAACGTCACATAGAACGCATTTTTCATCGAAAGCCAGAAAACGGGATTGTCCGTCAAAAGATCTTTGAAATTATCCAGGCCGACGAAAGGCGTCAGAGGCGATATGCCATCCCAGGAAGTGGCGGAAAGCTGAAACACCTTGAAAAAAGGATACAGGGAGAAAGTAAAAAAAAGAAGAAAAGCCGGAAGAATAAAAATATAAGCGCCAAGGACCCTGCGTATTTTTTGAAAACTCATGAAAGATCCCAGGGTCTGTTAAACACTATATGACACATTTGGAAGCCCAGGTTTTGGTCAAATCCAAGGCGCGACGACGCGGCATAGTAAATCTATGCCAAGGAGGAGTAACGCAGGAGTTGGGCAAAAGATGGGCTTCCCCGAAGGGGCCGGATGATTTAGGGCTACGACTGCGTCGCTCGATCGTCGGAGTAGTTAATACTACACCTCCTACTCGCTTCTTGTCTCGCTCCAAAATCCTCTCGGCCAAATGCGTCATATAGTGTTTAACAGACCCTTAGGATTTACTTAGCGTTTTTGGCGAGCTCTTTTTCTTTGGCCTTCTGCACGTCCTGAGCCACCTGTTCGGGGGTCTTTTCCCCGATCAGAATGGACTGAATGCCTTTATTGAATGCTTCCGAGACTTCCGGATATTCGTGGACCGGATAGAGATTGGGATGGGTCGCGTTTTCCATATCATCGGCGAATCCGGCCAAGATCGGAGAAATATGTTTCAGGCTCTCTTTGGCGGAAGGCAGGTTTTCGGTGGCCTGGGCCAAATACGACTGTTGATCTTCGGAAGTCAGCCAGCGTAAAAACTTCACCGCTTCTGCGCGCCGGGGAGATCCGTTGTTGACGACAAAAGAGCTTCCTGCCCCGCCCCAAACTTTCATCGGGTAGGCGTTTGAGATCGCCGGAGGAGGGATCGGCGCGTAATCCAGGTCCGGGTTCATTCCTTTATAGACGTTCACACACCAGGAACCATTGAAGGCATAAGCCGCGCGCTCATTGGCGAATGTCTGCTCGGCAGTCTTGTTGACCATCGTGACCGCGCCGCTCACCAGGATCTTTTCATCGGCCATCTGCTTGAAAAGGGACAGCACCTTCACCCAGTCCGGATCGGTATAAGAAACCTTTCCCTCGTAAGTCGCGAATACTTTCTTCTCGCCCATTAAGTTCATCGCCCAGTTGGAGGCCAACGCATCGATCATCCAGATCTCTCCGAAACCCGAGACAAAACCGGGGATCCCCTTCTGCTTCAGCGCGCGATTATGTGCGACAAATTCTTCCCAGGTGCGGGGAGGCTTATTGGGGTCCAAGCCTGCCTTCGCGTAAAGCTTTTTGTTGTAGACCATTTGGATCGTTGTCGCATCCAACGGCACGCCATAAATTCCGGGTTCGATCCCAAATTCATTGCCGCTTTCAAATTCATTGACCGCCAGCGCTTTTTGAAAAATAGTATTTTTCCACGCGGGCCCGCCGGAAGAGGCTTGAGCATTCATATCCTCCGCGAGATTTTTGACGTAACCGGAGCGGATAAAGCTGGCGAAATCTCTTTTCTCCCCGAGAACTCCATAAATGTCCGGAAGTGTTCCGGTCTGGGCGGAAGCTTTGACTCTCTGGGAGTAAGATTCAGAAGGGGCAAAAAGCTCAAGCTTGACCTTGATCTGGGTTTCGTCTTCAAAACGCTTGACCAGCTCATGAAAGGCATCGTCGCGGTCCGACATCCAATGCCACACGGTGATCGTCTTGGAGTTTAAATTTTCCTGCTTCCGGCTTTCGGCTGAACAGCCGGCAAGGGCCAGAACGAAAAATGAGGCGGTGAGAGATTTAAAATAGAGTTTCATTTATAAAGATTTTATAAATTTAATTGGTGTATGTTAACAAATGAACTGAAAGCCTGTCAATCGATTCTTCCCGAAGCTTGATTCAGCTTAAAAAATTTGCGGTTGGCGGGGAGTTTTCGCAATTCTTCGAGAGAAAACGGCAGGCGTAAGCGCCAATTTTTATCGTTAACGATCCCCGGCAAATTGATACGGTGATCCGCGCAAACTTCTCCGGAAAGGCCGGCCAGGGAGAGCCAATCTTGAAGCAGTTGAATACTAAAAACGGAAGGCGCGCTGCTGACCGCCTGAAAACAGGCTTCTGAAAATTTTACGGAAGGCTCCGATTCATAGGCGCCGGAGAGCCCTATCGCCTTCCAAAATTTTTGGCGATCGTCCTCGTTTCCGGCCTCCCATTTCCACCAGGCTTCCAGCGGTGAAGTATCATGCGTGGAAATGACGGCGATCGCGTTGGGGCGGTATTCCGCCGGCAGCTTGTATTCTCCGATCGTTTCCCAGTGACGCATCCATCGCTGGACATCCATTCCGGGGATCCCGTAAGCCTCAAGGACGCGGTTGGAACATTCCGGCACGCAGCCCAGATCCTCGGCACACGGACGCATTTTTGTGCTCCGAAGCATCGCCTCGACGATACGGCGGCCATGGTCCTCCCAGATCTTCTCATCCGGCGGATCGAACGCGCCTGTTTTACTCCTCTCCTCTTGTGCGGGGCCATACGGAAAAGTCCACACGCGAAAAACACCGATAAAATGATCAATGCGGAAGAGAGTGTAAAAATTTTCGGCGTATTTTAATTTTTCCGTGATGCAGTCATAACCGTGAGACTCGATCCGCGGCCAGTTGTACGGCGGCATGCCCCATTCCTGTCCGGCGGCAAAATAAAGGTCCGGCGGCGCTCCGGCGGAAAGCTCCAATTTAAAATAGTCCGGATGAGCCCAGACATCGGCGCTGTCGCGCGCCACCAAAAAAGGGATATCCCCCAGGATCTGCACATCTTTTTTTTCAGCATACTTTTTGGCGTCTCGAAATTGAAGATAGCACTGCCACTGGAGCCAGCGGTAAAACTCCAAGTTCGCGGCCTCTTCCTTTTCAAGTTTCTCGAGGGCCTTGGGCTCCCGGTCGCGAAATTCCGCGGGCCAGTCCATCCATCCGGCAAGGCTGAATTTGTCTTTTAAGACTTTGTAACAGGTATAAGGTCCCAGCCAGCTCTTTTGGGCCTCTACAAATCTTTGAAATTCTTTTTGTTTGGACGGATCTTTTTTCTCAAAAATTTTTCTTAAAATTTCAAGCTTGGTTTTCTTGATCCGAGTATCATAAAAGTCACCCTGCGGCGGGAATTTTTTCCTTAACTCTTTAATTTCACTTTTAAGACGGCCGGCGCCGGGGATCTTTTCTAAAGACAAATGCATAGGCTCCAGCGCGAACGAGCTCTCGGAATCATAAGGCCTGAAATTAAACCCCACGTCATTGATAGGTAAAAGCTGAATGATACGCAAACCCGCTTTTTTGCACCAATCCACCAGAAGCTTTAGATCCAAAAATTCACCGATACCGATGCTTTTTTTGGAGTAGAGGGAAAAAAGAGGGGTTAAAACACCGGCCGAGCGACGGAGCAAACTACCGGACGCCGTCCCAAAGGGAGGGGTTGAGTCGTTATTTTTCACGTATCAACCCCTCCCTTTGGGACGGCGTCCGACAACGACAACAGCCCGTTCGACGACCAGAAAGAAAACCACTCCGCTACCGGCAATTCCTCCTCTGTCAGCGTTGCCAAATATTCACACGCTTCGCCCAGCGTTTTGCCCGCGAACAGGCAGGAAATCATTTCGTACTCCAGTTTTTCCATGGGCTTGCAGTAGACTTCAAATTGATGCCGGTAGATCAGCGCATTTTGCGGGCGGCCGATGAGCGGGATATTCATTTCTTTGAGGGGCGTTTTGCGGGCGTTCCAAATGTCCAGGATGGGCCACTCCGATCTTAGAATTTTGACAAAAGGCTGAAACTCCAGACGCAGCCGGTTCCAATTGTCTTCATCCAGGCCCGCCAATACCGACGGGTCGAAACTTTTTCCTGCAAAAGCGTGGAAGGATCCGGCGACAAGCCGCTCAAGCCGCGCCAGATCCGGTAGGAACGGGAGATTTTTTTTCCAATCGGTTTTTTCAAAAAAAGATCCCAACTCTTTTCCGGCGTCGCTCAAATTATAACCGGTCGATGAGCGTGCCTCGGCATAGCTTTCGGCCATCCCTAAAAAAGAAGCCTCTCCCATCACATGCTTCACAGCCTCATAAGTTTCCGCGAGAGACTCCTGAATGCGCGCAACATATCCCCCGGAATAAACGGCCATGCGCTCCCGGCCGCTGGCGCTCCCTTGAGGATTCAAAAACTCAGCCGTTTCAGGCGCGTCCTTCAAACCTTGATGGACCAGCGTTTTCATGCGCCTCTGATCCTCAAGGATCTTTTTTAGCTCCCCGGCCGAGGGCCCGGAAGAATATTTTTTGGGAGAAAAAATCGTCTTTTTTTTCGGGACAGATTCAAAATTTCTATAAATAGACTTGGCCTTCTCCGCCTCTCTTAAAAGGAAAGAAAACTCGGGGATTTCCGCGTCCCATTCGACCAGCGTTGATACCGGCCCGTAAAGCTCCAAGGCTTTCTCATACAACCGCCACACAGGGCCTATGATCTCCCCCTTGTGCGTATCAAATAAGAACTCCCCCATATCCGTGTGCCCCGCCAAATGGAATTGCCCCACAAGCTCCGCCGGGACGTTCCTCAGATATTCTTCCGGGTCAAAATCGTGATTTTTTGAATTAACGTAAATATTATTCAGATCCAGAAGGATGCCGCAGCCGGCGCGGCGTGCGGTCTCTGCCAAAAATTGCCATTCCGGCATCGTGGAGTGCTTGTAAGTCACGTAGGTTGATACGTTTTCGATCAAAAATTTTCTTTGGAGAAGATCTTGAACCTGCTGAATACGGCGTGCCGCGTGATCCAGCGCTTCTTCCGTAAGAGGCAACGGTAAAAGATCATGCAAAACCTCCCCCTCGACCCCGTTCCAACACAAATGATCCGAGACAATAAAAGGATCGATGCGATCCGCCAATTTTTTAAGACGCTTAAGATACTGAGGATCCAGCGGATCCGCGGAACCTATGGAAAGAGCCACGCCGTGCAGAGCCACCGGATAACTTTCACGGATGCGCGTCAAGATCTCCAGAGGCCGGCCGCCGGAGTCCATAAAATTCTCCGTAACCGCCTCGAACCACGGGACTTTCGGCTTGTGGCTAAGAATATAGTCGTAATGTTCGGCGCGTAAACCTACGCCACAGCCCAGGACGGGCCAGGCAGTTGGATGAGAAGAAAGAGGCGGTAACATACAGGCAAGAGGAAAGAAGTTAGAGGTTAGAGGCTAGAGGAGAGTTTTGATGCTTTCCTCTTCCCTCTATCCTCTAACCTCTTACCTATCTTTTATTCTTTCGCTGTCAGCGTTCCGCCCTGGGCTGTGCAGGCTTCTGCGGACTCTGCGCTGACAAATCCAGCGCCTTTGCATGCATTCTTCCCGGCACATGCATGGCTCTTGCCCCCGCACTCGCCGGTCCCTTTGCAGGCATTGATCCCATAGCAAGCCACACCGGCCGCACCCATTTCAGCGCGGGCAGCGCCGATCGCCATCGTTCCCACCGCGAGTAATCCCGCGACGGAAGCGGCTATCATTTTATTTTTTTTGGTCATTGGCATTCCTCCTTGTTGACTGAACGTTAAACCTTTTAAGCCTTGATCACCTCGAGCTCGAGGGTGATAAATACTTCCTCACCCAGCATGAGCCGGCCTTTGTCCAAAACCTGATTGTAGACGATCCCAAAGTCTCTACGGTTGATCTTGGTAGTGGCGGTAAAACCGGCACGCACATTCCCCCAAGGATCACTGCCCACACCGTGGATCTGGACATCCAGGGTGACCGGTTTTTCCAAGCCGTGCATCGTCAAAAGGCCTTCCACCTTGGCGCTGTCTTTTGTCGCATCGGTCACTTGGGTGGTTTTGAAAGTGATCGTAGGGAAAGCTGCGGTATCAAAAAAATCTTTGGATCTTAAATGCTTATCACGCCCGGCTTCATTCGTATCAATACTGTCAACTTTGATCGTACCCGCGGCGCTCCAAGTCTCAGGCTTGTCGGGATCATATTCCACCGTTCCCTCAAAATCCCTGAACGTTCCTTGAATATTGGAAAAAAGATGACGGATCTTAAAAGAAACGCTGGTGTGGTCCTTATCGACTTTGTAACTGTCCGCCCATGCGGGCTGGCCGCTGACGACACAAAAAATCCCTAAAATTAAAAACAAAACCTTTTTAAAATTCATAGATCCCCCCTTAGGTACAAGTTTTGTATTATACCAGAATCAATCCAAAAAGCGATCCAGGCCCAAATACCCCGCTTCCCGCCGTTTTCGATACATCCATAGAAAAGCAAGGAATAGGATAATGTCCAATGCCAGTGTTGCCTGTACCGGAATGTGCACGCCCTCGCCAAAACAACCGCAATCCTTCAAGGGGATGTGCCGAATAAATGTCGATAGGATCGCCGCCATAAATACCGCCGAAAAGCCCCAAAGAGTAAAAAGCGCGGCCCGAAACCAGATCCCCAGAATAAAAAAAACACCGGCAATAAGCTCGGCCCAGGGCAGCGTCGCAGCCATCCAAGCCGCAGTCCTTGCATCGACGATCCGATAACCCAAAATAGCACTGATAAAATTGTACTGGGAGCCTACCAGGTGGGTATAGCCGGAATAAACAAATAGGGCTCCGATCATAAAGCGCAGGATCAAAAATAAAAAAATCCTATTTTTCATGATTTTTTTTCAGCTTCTTTAGAAGCGATGAAATTTTCCATTTCTGCCACGATGCCATCCAACCCTTCTACTTTTTTCCCATTCACAAAAAAAGTGGGTGTCATCTTAATTCCCATTTTCTTTCCTTCCTCCTTTTCAACCAAGATCGCTTCTTTGGTGGCGGGATCGTCCACACAAGCCTTGAGCGGGGTGGGCTCAACTCCTTCTTGTCCGGCGATCCGTGTAAAGATGGGATCAGGATCCACGGAATAACTCCACTCCTCCTGTGCATTAAATATTCCGCGTGAAAACTCCCAGAATTTTCCCTGCCGGGCCGCGCATTCGGCATAAAGGGCGCTCTTAAGCGCATACCGATGGCTTTGGATCAGGGGATGAAAACGCACTTGTAAATAAATATCCTTGGGCCGGACTCTCAGGCTCTCCTCCATCACCCCAAACGCCGTGCGGCAACTCTGGCATTGAAAATCAAGATACTCGACGATCCAAAGCTCCGCTTTAGGGTTGCCGATCGATCGATTTTTATATTTGGCGTCAATTTTGATAGGCGCATATTTCGGCAATAATTTTTTCCCCAGCCACACGCTGTCCCAGCAAAGAATAACGATCAAAATAGTTACTAAAATTTTTCTGATCTTCAAACAGCACCCGCCAGTACCGCGGGCATGAACCCGGGGTGAAATTGAAGGCACTTTTCAAATTGCTCCTTCGCTTTTTTCTCATCCCCGAGGCGCCGGTGCCCAATTCCCAGATAAAATTCTGCTTCTCCGCGGATCTTATCCTCCGCCTTTAATTGCAACGCCTTCTCCAAAAGATCCATTCCCATCTTGGGATCCTCTCCGCCGCGATAGGCCATCATGACAAGGTAGCGCCCTTTTCCCAAGAGCGATCTGGCATTATTGGGATCTGTCTCAAGCGCCTGATCCCAAGACCTGCGGGCGGCCGAGAAAAAATCACCCTTTTCCAAAACAGAATCCTGAGAACGCGAAACCTCGATGAGCGCCTCCGCATAAGCGGATAAAATTTCGGGTGAACGCGAAAAAATCTCAGCTCCCTTTTTTAAAATGGATATACGCATCGCCATGTCGCCGCCTTCCCCCGCCTCCGACGCCATTGCCAAAAAATCAGCCTCCGCCCCCTGATTTTGAATTTTTTGTGCCAATTTTTGCGAGTCTGCAAAAGGGACCGCTGAGGGTTTGAACTGTTGCCAACCCGGCTGGCTATCCAATGTTTTTTTGGTGAATCCTCTCCAGACACGCAAGATCGCGTAGCGCGGGGTTCCCCACACCAGAGGGATCTTTTTCATCCAGCCCGGAAGGCGCGGCTCAAGGTCCTTTAAAATTTGATCCAGCGTAAATCCGCGGTCAACCAATTTTTTTACTTCTTCCAGAAAATAATTTTGAATATTCAATAAAAGTTTGACTTCGGCTTCGTACGCCAGCGGCCCATGGCCGGGCACGATGTGGGCCGGTTTTAAGGCCACAAGCCTCGCGATGACCTCGGGCCACTCGTTGTCCTGCAGGCCCTCATCCCAACAAGGCTGGCCAAAAATAGGAAAACTTCCCGTCATGATCGTGTCACCGCTCATGAGGACATTCTCTTTCACGACATGCACCGCGGTCGCATCGTCCGTCTCTGCGCGGCCCGCGAAAAAAAGTCTCAGCGGCATATTACCCAAATTCAGTATGAACTCATTCTCAAACGTTGTCTCCGGCAAAAACGGATCATTCCCCAACTCGAACCCCCTGCCCGATAAAAACTCTTTCTGCCGCGGCGCGCGCTTGACCATGAATTCCCGCGTCAACTTCGATGAAATAATTTCAGCGCCTTCATTTTTAAAAAGCTGATTGCCGTTGGTGTGGTCCCAATGATAGTGGGTATTGATCACGTGCGTGATGGGCTTGTCCGTGACAGAGCGGATAGACTTTAAAACTTGTATCGCAGTGGAAAAATTGACCTGCGTGTCAATGACAGCAACCCCGCGGTCACCGATGACAAAGGAGGAATTGGTGATGTTCCGGTAAATGTAAACCCGGTCGGTAATTTTTTGAAGTTCACCGTATTTTCGCGGCGCGAATGGATTGGGGTCAGTCCTTGACATTTGACTTATACTTTTCCTTTATCGATCATCGCGTGAGGGCCGATATTACGAAAGGTAATGGCAGCCTGGGTTACGGAAAACGTAAAACGATAGGACCTGTTCACATAGCCTTCCCAAACATCCTCTCTGGAATGATAACGGTGAATGTTCAGCGACGGATGTTTTGGATCCTGAAGGAACAGCTCCAGTTTCCGATCAAATCGAATTTGCAGGCCCGGCGAAAGATGCTGATAGTTTTTCTTGAATGTCTCGGTGAAAATTAACTCTTTAGCCACCGGGCGGCCTTCTTGGGATCTGAAAACTTGTGAACACGGCCCTTTTGAATATCCGTGTCCGCCTTTTTGCCTTCAGCCCCCCAATCAAAAGCCGTCTGTTCTTTTTTGCAAAACTTTCCGAGCACAAGATTGATAAAAGTAGACCGGGGACACTGGCCGCGGAGCCGGTCCACCCAATCAAGGATCCCGGGATCCAGCGTGACGTTGACATGCGCTTTGTTGCTCATCGAATAGCTCCTTATACTATAGTAGTATTATAGTATATTTTAGATGAACTTTCAAGGGAGGCTTGCGGACGACCCATCGAGTTACTTTTTGGGTGAATAGATATGCGTCGCGTGGCCATAGAAGGCTTCGGCGGCTTCCATCATCGTTTCCGAGAGCGTCGGGTGAGGATGCACGGCGCCGGCGATGTCCTGAGCGGTGGCGCCCATCTCGATGGCCAAAACGCCTTCACTAATAAGTTCTCCGGCTCCGCTACCTACCATGCCAACGCCAAGAACTCTCTCGGTTTCGGGCTCTATGATGAGTTTAGTCAGGCCTTCTGTTTTATCATTGGCAAGCGCGCGTCCTGAGGCCGCCCATGAGAAGCGGGAAACCTTGACCTCGATCCCCTTTTCACGAGCCTCATTTTCGGTGAGGCCGCACCAGGCAACTTCAGGATCGGTAAAGACAACAGCGGGAATAATAATATTTTTAAATTCCGTGGACTCTCCCAAGATCGCGTCCACTGCCACACGCGCTTCCTTGGAAGCCTTGTGCGCCAAAAGCAATCCGCCGGCAACATCTCCGATGGCGTAAATACCGGGGTCGGTAGTTTCCTGATGGGAATTCACTTTGATAAATCCTTTTTCATCGCGCGCGATCTTGGTGCTCTGAAGGCCGATGTCAGCGCAGTTGGGCACGCGGCCCACGGACACGAGGACGCGGTCATAAAGTTCTTCAACTGCCTTGCCCGCGACTTCCATATTCACCTTGATTTGTTTGCCGGCAGTAGCCATTTTTGAAACCTTGGTTCCCAGGCGGATCTCTTTAAAATTTTTCTCAGCGTAGCGCATCACCGGCCGCGCCAGATCGGAGTCCGCGCCCGCCAAGATCGAAGCCATCGCCTCGACCATGACGACTGAACTGCCAAGTGCGGCGTAAACGGTCCCCAGTTCCATGCCGATATAACCGCCGCCGACGATCAAAAGATTTTTGGGGGTTTCTTCAAGCTCCA
>CAZBIH010000015.1:0-1679 GCA_964492015.1 uncultured Planctomycetia bacterium
TATTGATTTTCAACCGGTTCAAGCTAAAACCCTGTTGCCCGGCGAGTTGCCGTCTTTTAAGGGAATTGCGGGGTTGGACGTCTTGCCTGCAAGGCAATTGTACAAGGTCGATCGGTTTGCGCGTTTGGATATGACTTTGACCACAGGTTTCACTCTGAAAGGCGGCCAGCCTCCGTTTGAAGAGGTGAACGTCGAATCAAGAATGCCGGTCCAAACCCTTGAAAGCTCAGAGTCGATGAGCGGCTTGGAGCAGCTCCCGCCCTCAGAGACCGAAGATCTGCCGGATAAAAAATACCATTCTACGCGCAAGCCGTCGATGGGGTAGAAAGTCATCATTCTTATAGGCTCAACCGGCACATAGGGGAAAAATATAGTTTCCCCACTATTGTATTTATCCCACAAAAATGCTATACTCCCATTATGACGAGGGGGCATACCTTATGAATACAATGGATATTCTAAAAGAACAAGAATTTGAAGAGATCCGCGAGGTTAAGGCGGACTCTAAGCATAGGATATATTTGGGTGTTGAGATCGAAACGATCCCGGCAACGGCTATTTACAAAATATACCGTAATTCAACAGGTCAATTAATTTTAGATCCGCAAATAACTATTCCCGCGAGTGAGGCATGGGTGTATCAGAACCCAAGAGTATTTAAAGCCATACAAAGCGGTTTAAAAGACGCCAAGGAAGGCAAAGCAAAAAGGTCCAAAGAAGATTTTTCTAAATACGTTTCCGGGGATTAACTCTTGTTTCAGCTAGAATTTACAAGTTCGGCTGACGGCCAGAAAGCTGCTATTGAGAAAGATAAGAGCGACCCCGGTTTAATAAAGCAGGTTAGAAAAACACTGGGTTATCTTCAAACAAACCCCAAGCACCCATCGTTAAAAACCCACCCCTATTTTTCAATTCCAAACCCTCTTGATCCAAAAGAAAAAGTTTTTGAAGCCTATGCTCAAAATAACACCCCATCAGCCTATAGGATTTTTTTTATCTATGGCTCAGTTATCAAGCCTCCGACACCCGGTCGAATCATCACGATCTTAGCTATCACCTGCCACCCATAAGTATTATTTTTCTTCGACTTTGAACTTCAGGGATTTAAGAGCAGTGCCTGCATCTGTTTTCAGGGTGACTTCGTATTCGCCCGCGGGAAGTTTTTTATCCTCGGGCATGGACAGCGCCACGCCTCCGGCGCCTTCGCGGCGAGGGATGACGATCTTGTAATCAAGGACGGGGATATTTTCGGTCAGGTAGGTCCACTGAGCGCTGATCGGGGTGTTGGTCTGGCCGTCTTTCCATTTGAACCAGCAATAAACTTTGGACGTGTCAGCCGAGAAACTGGAAGCCGGATTCACCGGGCGGTATTTTTCATCGATGTTTTGCGCGGTCTTCATTTCCACGATCTGAATAGAAGCATTTTCCGCGTAACCGGCGGATGTGAGGACACAGGACAGCAGGACCCATACCAGCAAATACAGATTTAACAACCGTTTCATAGACATCTCCTTAGATTAGATTTTAAAATCCGGCCCGGACAAAAAAATGAACTTGAGGATGTTGTCTCCCATCACTTGATTCATCACCCACGGGAAACCCCAGGTCACAGCGCAGTGAAACGTGGTTGTCCAGATCAAACCGGACGCCAAAACCCGTTCCCAGAAGAAACCTGTCCT
>CAZBIH010000015.1:1779-2976 GCA_964492015.1 uncultured Planctomycetia bacterium
TAGATTGTCATCGGTCCATTGCCCGCCGCCGGTGAGTGTCAGATAAGAGGAACAGGGCAAAAGCTGAGTACGCGTAAATTCGGCCGTGTAATAGGTGAATTCACCCCCGCTGTCGGCTCTCGAGGCATTGGCATCGACGGACCGGAGGCCTCCCAGAAATCCCGGGATCCCCAGATTGATGTCGCCCGAGACCGATGTTTTCCCGGCTGTGTCTTTTTCGGACCAGCGAGGCCCGACTTTCAAGAGCCTGATCCGGTCAAAATTAACGTTCGCGCCCGCGGCGGTCGTTTTGGAGTCTTTGAAGTCCAAGCCCATATAGACATCCAGCGAAGTCAGCAAGGTGCGAGAAATATTTTGCGTGATCCCGGGTGACAGGCTGAAAGAGGTACCTTTGATGTCCGCTTCTTTGAGCGAGCCGATCAGGTGAGTTTTGACATAGCTTGAACTCAAGCTGAGCGTAGTCCCTGTTTTTTCCAGAGTATAAAAGTAAGCCCCCGATCCCGCCGCTAGCGCGCCTTCTTCCGCCATAGAAAAAGTGGAGCTTAGGATATCGCCGTGACCGGTAAGATTCGTATGGTAGAACGATAGGTTGTGGCGCTGGCGCCGTGTCAATTTGGTGCCGTTATTGGCAAAGCTGTAATATAGATGAAGGGGGGAGGCATCGGCGGCTTTAAGCGCCAGGTCAAATTGATCCGGCTGGTCTGTAGGAATGAGGTAGGCGGTTGCCGAACGGTCGGACTTCTGATTTAAATAATACAAATCGTTCTCAAGGCCGGGATAGTAAAACACCCGGTCTTTTCTTAAGCGGATGACATCTTGATAAGTTTTGGCGGAGAAAAATTTATTCCCTTCGACAGGAATGTTCCGGATCTTTCCCTCGATGATCTTGACGGTGACAACACCGTTCTCGATCTTTTGCGGAGGCAAAAAAGCTTTGCACAATGTAAAACCGGAAACACGGTAATAGGACGTGATCTTTTCGGTGATGTTTTTGAGGTCGTCAAAAGTTACTTTTTGGGTGAGATGGGAGGCATACCGTTTTTCGAGCTCTGTCTCCGAAAAAACCCGGTTTCCTTCAAGAATGATCTTTTTCAGGATGAAAGCGGATTGGGCTGTTTGAGTTTTGGCGGGCTCCTGAACCTCCGCTGTTTTAATGACGGCCGGGACTTCACTCTTTTCAGGCAGTTTGGCGCTTTC
>CAZBIH010000015.1:3076-5497 GCA_964492015.1 uncultured Planctomycetia bacterium
TGCGGCAAGGTGGCCGGACAATTTCAAATGAAAGGCCAGATGTTAAACGCCCAGATCGGCGCTCTCTCCGGCGGCTATCGCACACGCGTCAAGCTTATCTCGATGCTTCTGGCGGACCCCAACTTTTTGATCCTGGACGAACCGACCAATTATCTCGATCTGAAAACGCTGATCCTTTTTGAGGATTTTCTGCAGGAATATGACGGCGCTTTTTTGATCGTCTCGCACGACCGCGAGTTTTTGAAAAAAACATGCGAGCATACGCTCGAGGTGGAAAACGGAGAGATGACGCTTTACCCTGGCACGGTCGCCGAGTACCTGATATTTAAGGAAGAGCAAAAAGCGCAGGCGATCAGCTCCAATAAAAATATCGAGGCCAAAAAAAAGCAGCTGCAGGAATTTGTTGATCGCTTCCGCGCCAAGGCCTCCAAGGCCAGCCAAGCCAAATCCAAGATGAAGCAGATCGAAAAACTGAAGACCATTGATATCGATCATCCATTAAGCAATGTGCATATTCGTATCCCGCAAGTGGATCGCCGAAACGGGATCGCTGTGCGCTGCGACGAGCTGGCAATAGGCTATCCGGACAAGTGGGTGGCATCCCGCATTACTTTGGAGATCCAGCAGGGCTCGCATGTGGCGGTGCTGGGAGACAACGGGCAGGGCAAGACCACATTTTTGCGTACGTTGGCGGAGGACTTAGCGCCTAAAAAGGGGAACTTTCGTTGGGGGCACAACCTTCAGATCGGCTATTATGCCCAGCATGTATTTTCCACACTGCATCCGGAGCAAGATGTATATACCGCTCTTATGGAAAAGGCCGCGCCCGGTGTTACACGGCAGGAGATCTTGAATCTGGCAGGGAGCTTTCTTTTTAAGGGAGACGATGTCAAAAAGAAGATCGGGGTCTTAAGCGGCGGTGAGAGAGCACGTGTGTCCCTGGCGGGGATCCTTTTGGCCAAGTGCCAGGTGCTCCTTCTGGACGAGCCGACCAACCATTTGGATTTTGAGACTGTTGAGGCGCTGGGCCGGGCGCTCAGGGGTTTTTCCGGGACCCTCTTTTTTATCAGCCACGACCGCACATTCGTCAATCTAGTCGCGACGGAGATCATCGAGGTCGGCGGCGGGCGCGTCGTCCGTTATCCGGGAACTTACGAAGATTATGTTTATCATCTGGAAAACCGCCTTCGGACAGAAGTCCATACCGGAGTGTACGAGGATGAGCTTTCGACGGCCGACGATCTTGAGAAAGAAAACGCAAAGACGGTCAAAGTGCCGCAAATCTCTATTTATGAACAAAAAAAAGACCTTGAGTCCGAAAAGAAAAAACTCAGCAGCCGTTTTAAGAAAATAGAAGAGCTTTTGGAGTCTTATAGAGGCGAAAAGGAGTTGACCGAAAAGGAATTCCTTGAAGATCCGACGACCTGGTCGCCCTTGAGGAACAAGCGGCTTGTTTCTCTGACCCAGATGATCGAGGCGGAAGAAAAAAATTGGCTCGAGCTGGCGGAAAAGATCGAGGCTGTAAACGCGCAGATAGCGGCGCTGATATCTTAATCAAATGTCATTTCGACGAGTGTAGCGAGGAGAAATCTCGTTTTTAAACGAGATCTCTCGCTTCGCTCGAGATGACAAGGTGTATTCCTATTTTTTGAGTTATAATGAAGTTATGGATGCCACTCTTACCGCCACCCAAGTTTTTTCAGGCCGCAGAAAGAAAACCCGCTGGGGGAGTATTGCGTTCATCGTCGGGGTCACGCTGACGGCGCTTGTGGCGGCACCTCTCTACGTTTACTTTTTTGGGGTCTCCCGCCCGGAAATTATTCTTTTCTCCGTTTATTTCGTCGCCACATCTTTGGCGATCACGGTAGGGTATCACCGCTATTTTGCTCACAGCACGTTTAAGGCTCATCCGGTGATACAATTCATTCTTCTTTTTTTCGGTGCCGCTACTTTTGAGCAATCTGCTTTAAAATGGTCCGCACTACACCGCGTTCATCATCAATACACGGATACCGAGCGGGATCCTTACAATATCAAGGAGGGGTTTTTCTTTGCCCATGTCGGTTGGATCCTTTTATGGAAGCAGTCTGTTAATTATGACAACGTGAAAGATCTTCAGAAAAATCCTATGATCCTACATCAGCATGAGCATTACCAGGGGTGGTCGTTGGCCTCCGGCGTTTTAATTCCGCTTTTGATCGGAGCCTGGACCGGGCATCTTTTGGGTGCGTTGATCCTCTCGGTGGGCTTGAGGTTATTCCTGGTGTTCAACTCGGCATTTTTCATCAATTCGTTCGCACATATGTTTGGTTCACGCCCTTACGACACTCAAGTGAGCGCTCGGGATCATTGGTTGGGGGCGATCCTGACGAATGGGGAAGGGTATCATAATTATCATCATCGTTTTCCCAATGATTACCG
>CAZBIH010000015.1:5597-21709 GCA_964492015.1 uncultured Planctomycetia bacterium
TGACGAATGGGGAAGGGTATCATAATTATCATCATCGTTTTCCCAATGATTACCGCAATGGAATTCAGTGGTACCATTGGGACCCCAGCAAATGGATCATCTGGACGCTTGAGAAACTGGGTTTGGCCGGTGATCTAAGGTGTACGCCGCGTGAACAGATCGAGGAAGTGCGCAAGAGGGTACAGGAAATGTCGTGACACGGGGTTTTGGCCCTTGTGTTTTTATATTAAATTTATGTTAAATAACACAATATATTGTATTTTTTCTTGACAACACAAAATACCGGGTTTATACTTCGATTAGAGTACAGTTTCGATTTATTTTAACGACCCCTTAGAATTTTTTGACGAGAGCTCTTAAAAATTCTAAGGTTTTTTTGCCCTCAAAAACATGAAAGAAAGCGGGTAGATATGGAACCGATCCTCAAAGAGAACAAGAACCGCTTCGTCCTTTTCCCCATTCAGTATCCCGAAATTTGGAATATGTATAAAAAGGCGGAAGCCAGTTTTTGGACCGCTGAAGAGATCGATCTTTCTCATGACCAGAAAGATTGGGACAGCATGGCGGAAGGCGAAAGACATTTTGTGAAGCACGTGCTGGCATTTTTTGCGGCTTCTGACGGCATTGTGAATGAAAACCTGGCAATTAATTTCATTCGTGAAGTGCAATTGCCCGAAGCGCGGTGTTTCTATGGTTTTCAGATCATGATGGAGAATATCCACTCTGAGACCTATTCTCTTTTGATCGATACGTACATCAAGGACTCTGCGGAGAAGACTTATCTTTTTAACGCGATGGAGACTGTCCCGTGCGTTACCAAGAAAGCGGAGTGGGCGCTGCGCTGGATCAGCAAGAAAAATTCAACCTTTGCCGAGCGTCTCGTGGCTTTTGCGGCAGTTGAGGGGATCTTTTTCTCCGGCAGTTTTTGTTCGATCTTTTGGCTTAAAAAGCGCGGACTCATGCCCGGCCTTTCATTTTCCAATGAATTGATCTCACGCGATGAAGGCCTCCACTGTGATTTTGCCTGTTTGCTTTACAGCATGCTGGAGGAGAAGCTCTCCACCGAAAAGATCCACGAGATCATCGGGGATGCGGTTGAGATCGAGAAGGTATTTGTCTCCGACTCGCTGCCGGTGGATTTGATCGGAATGAACTCTAAGATGATGTGCCAGTATATTGAATTTGTGGCGGATCGCCTGCTGACGTCGTTGGGCCATCCTCGGCTTTTTAAGGCCACCAATCCTTTTGATTTTATGGAACTTATTTCCCTGCAAGGCAAGACCAACTTTTTTGAGAAGCGGGTGGCCGAATACCAGAAGGCCGGGGTCATGGGGAACAACAATAAAGAAGAATACAGCTTTAATTTAGACGCGGATTTTTAAGGAGAGAGGGAGCATCCCATGTTTGTTTTAAAAAGAGATGGAAGAAAAGAATCCGTCAAATTTGACAAAGTTACCGCTCGCATCGAACGGCTCTGTTATAGCCTGGACCCCAAACATGTGGATCCGGCGGATGTGGCCAAAAAAGTCATTCAGGGGATCTTTGACGGGGTCACAACGTCCGATCTGGACAACCTCGCGGCTGAAATTGCGGCGTCTCTGACGACCAAACATCCGGATTATGCGCTTTTAGCTTCACGTATTGCTGTTTCCAACCTTCATAAAAATACAAAAAAATCTTTTTCGGAGACGATGCGTGATCTTTACACGTATGTGAATCCCCGCACCGGACAAAAATCTCCTCTCATCGCCAAAGATATTTATAAGATCATCGAAAAGAATGCCGAGATCCTCGATTCCACGATCATTTATGACCGGGATTTTGACTATGATTATTTTGGATTTAAGACATTAGAAAAAGGATATTTATTAAAGATCAATGGAAAAGTCGTGGAGCGCCCGCAGCAAATGCTAATGCGTGTGTCCGTCGGCATTCACCGCGAAGACATTGACGCGGCGATCGAGACATACAATCTTCTCTCGGGCCGCTGGTTTACACACGCGACGCCAACGCTTTTTAATTCCGGTACGCCCAAGCCTCAGCTTTCTTCTTGTTTCCTTCTGACCATGAAAGACGACAGTATCGATGGAATTTATGACACGCTGAAGTCCTGCGCCAAGATCTCGCAGTCAGCGGGCGGCATCGGCTTGAGCATTCATAACGTGCGCGCAACGGGATCCTATATCCGCGGATCCAACGGGACTTCCAATGGCATTGTGCCGATGCTGCGTGTGTTCAATGATACGGCGCGCTACGTAGATCAGGGCGGCGGCAAGAGAAAGGGCGCTTTTGCTATCTATCTTGAGCCTTGGCATGCGGATGTGTTCGAGTTTCTGGACCTGCGTAAAAATCACGGCAAGGAGGAGATGAAGGCGCGTGATCTTTTCTATGCGCTGTGGATCCCCGATCTTTTTATGAAGCGTGTCGAGGAGAACGGTCTGTGGTCGCTTTTCTGCCCCAATGAAGCCAAGGGCCTTTCCGATGTTTACGGGGATGAGTTCGAAGCACTTTATGAGAAATATGAAAAGGAGGGGAAGGCCCGCAAGACTGTCAAAGCACAGGAATTGTGGAGCTCTATCCTTGAGTCGCAGATCGAAACAGGCACTCCTTATATGCTTTACAAGGACGCAGCGAATCGCAAATCTAACCAGAAGAACCTTGGGACGATCAAAAGTTCAAATCTGTGCACCGAGATCATGGAGTACACCTCAGAGGATGAGGTTGCGGTATGCAATCTCGCGTCGATCGCGCTGCCTCGTTTTATCATCGATGGGCAGTTGGATTACCAGAAGCTGTATGAGGTGACTTATGTGACGACCAAGAACCTGAACAAGATCATTGACGTTAATTTCTATCCGGTCGAGGAAGCGCGCCGCTCCAATCTCAGGCACCGTCCGATCGGGATCGGAGTCCAGGGTTTGGCTGATGTGTTTATTCTGATGCGTATGCCGTTTGAATCAGAAGAGGCGCGGGCGCTGAACAAGGAAATATTCGAGACGATCTATTTTGCCGCGATGTCCGCTTCCAAGGACCTGGCGAAGGCTCAGGGCCCCTACGAATCCTATCAGGGATCACCGGTATCACAGGGGATCTTCCAATTTGATCTATGGAATGTCCAGCCGTCTTCCCGCTGGGATTGGAACGCTCTCAAGGACGAAGTTAAACAGTACGGCGTGAGAAATTCTCTCCTTCTGGCACCGATGCCGACCGCCTCGACCTCGCAGATCCTTGGCAACAACGAATGTATCGAGCCGTATACGTCCAATATTTATACTCGCCGCGTTCTTTCCGGCGAGTTTGTCGTGGTGAACAAGTACCTTCTAAAAGATCTCGTGGATATGGGCCTTTGGAACAATAAACTCAAAGACAAGATCGTCGCGCACAACGGTTCCATTCAGAATATCGACGAGATCCCTCAAGATATCAAGGATATTTACAAGACCGTCTGGGAGATCAAGCAGAGATCACTGATCGATATGGCAGCGGACCGCGGAGCTTTTATCTGCCAGTCGCAGTCGCTGAATCTCTTCGTACAAGAACCCAACTTCGCAAAACTGACTTCCATGCATTTTCATTCTTGGAAGAGGGGATTGAAAACAGGCATGTATTATTTGCGCACCAAGGCCGCTGTGGACGCGATCAAGTTTACCGTGGAGAAGGAAGAAGTGCACGCAAACGTCAGCGCGACCGTATCCACCAATGGCCACTTGAATGCCTCCAAAGAAGAGAAATTGGCGGATATCGCCTGTTCTCTCCAAAACAAGGATGATTGCCTAACCTGCGGGAGTTAGAGACCCTAAGCTCGTGGATTCTCAAAATACGCTTGAGAGTATCATCAATGCCGTTGCCGATCCGATTTTCGTCAAGGATCGTCAGCACCGCTGGGTGTTGCTCAACGATGCTTGCTGTAAATTCATTGGCCACTCCCGCCAAACGCTGATCGGCAAGTCTGACTATGATTTTTTCCCAAAAAAAGAAGCGGATGTTTTTCGTGAAAAGGACGAAGCGGTTTTTAAGACGGGTGAGGAAAACTTAAACGAGGAAGGCTTTACCGACAGCGGTGGAGTGACGCATACGATCGTCACCAAGAAGACCCTGTTTGTTGATAAAGAAAAAAATCCATTTATTGTGGGTGTGATCCGTGAGATCACCGACCAAAAACAAGCCCATGAATCTCTTGTCAAGCAGGCGGCGGACTTGGCAAGGTCGGAAACTGAGCGCGAACATCTTGAATTTTTCGCTTACGTGGCGGCGCACGACCTGCGAGAACCGCTTCAGCGAATTGTTGGTTTCTCCGATCTCTTAAGAGCCAACCCCAAAGAAACTCTTACGGACGAAGGAAAAAAATACCTCCAAAAGATCCAGGATGGCGCCTATCGCATGAGCCAGCTGATCGATGACCTTCTGAAATTTTCAAAAGTGGTCCGGCGTTCAGAGCTGTTTGGGCCGGTGGCTCTTTCCCAAGTTGTGGGGGATACGATCGAAGACCTCGATTTTTTGATACGCCAATCGGGTGCGAAGATCAAAGTAGGCCCGCTTCCTGTGATCCATGGCGATCCGTCCCAGTTGCGTCAGCTTTTTCAAAATATAGTCTCTAACGCGATCAAATTCAAAAAAGATAATGAAGTGCCGAAGATCACGATCGAAAGCCGTCCGGCCGGCGGGGCTTTTTGGGAGGTTGCGGTCCATGATGAGGGGATCGGTTTTGATCCCCAGTATTCTGAAAAAGTATTTCGGCCTTTTGAGCGCCTGCATACCCGCGAACAATACCAGGGAAGCGGTATGGGCTTGGCGATCTGTCAGAAGATCGTTTCCCATCATGGCGGAAAAATATCCGTAGAAACACACCCCCAGGAAGGCGCTACTTTTTCCATTCTTTTCCCCAAGCATTAACAGTTTCACACCACTGTCATTTCGAGGCCGAAGGCTGAGAAATCTCGCTTCAAAATAAGATCTCTCGTTGCTTGGCTCCTCGAGATGACATAACTCATTCATATATAATCAGTTATATTATTAATTAAATCTGATAGGTAACCCTTAAAGTTTGCTAGTTTTGATGTATACTTTTAGTATGGAGCATTCGATATCGTTTGATATCAACGGAATGCTTAAAGTAAGGGACACTCTTTCCTACTTTTTATGTCCCTCCGAGAAGTTCATACCCCCGCTCCGGAGGCTGCCGCCATGAATAAAAAAATGATCCGGATACTTTTAGTCGAAGACGATCCCGATGATATTTTTTTAATGCAGGCGATCCTCGAAGGCTCCGAAAACATTGATATCCGTTTTAAACTGCATGCGGTCTCAAGTTTGGAAGCATCATACGATTTTCTAAAAAAGTCAGAGATCGATATTGTTGTCCTTGATCTGTCTTTGCCCGATGGACGAGGCCTGGAGACACTGATCAAATTTCAGGCCCGTGTCACTGACATTCCGGTCGTGATCTTGACTGCGCTCAATGACCAGGCGCATGCGCTTGAAGTCTTGAGCCTTGGCGCTCAGGATTACCTGGTGAAAGGGCAGATGAACCGGCATCTTTTTACGCGGACCATTCTGCATGCGATAGAGCGCCACAAAATATTTCATGAATACGAAAGAATGACACAGGAGCTGATCGAGGCAAATACAAGACTTGAGAAACTCGTGCTTTTAGACCCGCTGACCAATCTTCTAAACCGCCGCGGATTGCAAGAAGCTCTGTCGCGTGAAATGGAGAGGATGCAAAGGGGGGATACGGACCTTTTAGCGCTGATCCTGGATCTCGATAATTTTAAACCGATCAATGACACGTTGGGCCATGCGGTGGGGGATGTAGCGCTCAAAGAGATCTCTCAGAAGCTTTTTGAAAGTGTCCGGGCCACGGATTATGTAGCGCGTATCGGAGGCGATGAATTCATGGTGCTGATGCCGCAGACGCGTTTTGCCGAAGGGATGATCGTTGCCGGCAAGATACGTCGCGCGATCGCAGGACTACCTCTGCCTCACTCCTTCGAAGCCAAGTTCAATATCACCGCAAGCCTCGGCATGGTCAGTGTCACGCCGGATACGGTGCTCATCGATGAACTCTTGGCCAAAACTCATCATGTGCTTTATAAGAGCAAAATGACAGGGAAGAACCGTATTTCGTACGATGCTAATATTGTGGGATCTCTGCCTGTGGAAGAAGAAGATAACTTTTCAAACATTCTCAAAGCCTTGAAAAAACATGAGGATTATTCGGTTGTGCGTCAGCCGATCTTTTTATTGGCGGATCAATCAACCATCGGTTATGAGTTCTTAAGCCGTTTTTCGGTCAAGGGCCTTGAGATGCCGGATGATTTTTTTAGGGCTTGCCAGGAGAACAAAATCTTGACGCTTGTGGACAGGCATTGCCTGCATAACTGTGTGGCGGCAGGCATCCATTTACCTGAAGGAATGAAGCAGCACCTGAATGTATTTCCTTCTACGATGATCGATATTACCGCCAGGAATCTTACGCAGGCGTTCGAGGGCCGTAAAGACCTGTCCCATTATTGCATCGAGATCAGCGAACAACAGATCATCGGTGATCCGTCTTATTTGATCGAGCCTGTTCGCCTTTTAAAAAAGATGGGGATACAGATCGCTATCGATGACGTGGGTTTCGGCCGCAGCTGCCTTGAAAGCCTGATCTTGTTGGAACCGGATGTCATCAAGATCGATAAAAAATGGGTGCGTGATATTACGCATAAACCGCTGTTTCAGAGATCCCTTAAAAAACTCCTGAAGGTTGCGGACTCTCTGGGAGCACGGCTTGTCGCTGAGGGGATCGAGACCCAGGAGGATCTGAACACACTCATTTCTATCGGCGTGCCCTATGGACAGGGCTATTATTGGGGGAGACCTGAATAATGACGGCTAAAAAGATCCTTGTGGTGGATGATGACAGAGATACTTTGGAAATTATTGAAAAAATGCTGTCGTCAAAAGACTATGAGGTGTTAACAGTTGAGGATGGGCCGCACGCGATGGAGGTTACCAACAAGCAGCATTTGGACTTGATCCTCTTGGATTACCGAATGCCGCTTTTTTCAGGTCTATGGTACTGCAATGCACTCAAGCATAAGCCCAACACCCGGAATATTCCGATCGTCCTGGTATCTTCGGGCCTGGATGAAGAGACGATCCAAAGGGCCAAGGATGTGGGAGCTGTGGACTATTTAAAAAAACCCTTCGGCAGTCAAGAGCTTTTGCAGGTCGTAGAGAAAAATATTCTTTAGTTTAACTGAGCTTTCACCAATTAATGGGCACAATGGCCGAGAGGATTTTGGAGCGAGACAAGAAGCGAGTAGGAGGTGTAGTATTAACTACTCCGACGATCGAGCGACGCAGTCGTAGCCCTAAATCATCCGGCCCCTTCGGGGAAGCCCATCTTTTGCCCAACTCCTGCGTTGTTCCTCCTTGGCATAGATTTACTATGCCGCGTCGTCACGCCTTGGATTTGGCCAAAACCTGGGCTTCCATTGTGCCCATTAATTGGTGAAAGCTCAGTAACGCAGAAACGGCGCGAAAGCTTCCTGAGCCAGTTTTAGAAAAGGTCCCGGCCAAATTCCTAAAACGACGATCGTCAGCATTGAAAAATACTGCATCGCTTTTTGTCCGGATGTGACTTTGAGAGGGGAAAGATCCGCGGGTTTTTCAAGGTACATTGTTTTCACAATTTTGAGATAATAATAAAGGGACGTCACAACATTGAGAATACCGATGATGACAAGCCAGAGATAGCCCGACTTGACACCTGCCCACAGAATATAAAATTTCGCGAAGAATCCCGACAGCGGCGGTACTCCTGCCAAAGACAATAAAGAGATCAGCATCCCCGCCGCCAACACCGGCGACCTCTGGCCAAGTCCCGCAAATTCTCGGATGTCGTCTGTTTTGGCGGTTTGTGCGACCACCACGATAACGAGGAAGGCTCCGGCGGTGCTGAACAGATAACTTAAAAGATAAAAAAGGATGGCTTCCTTGCCGGAGGATGCGAAAGCCACAAGCCCGATCAAAAGATAACCGGCGTGTCCGATGCTTGAATATCCCAAAAGTCTTTTAATGTTGGTCTGCGGAATAGCGCCCAGATTGCCGTAAATGATCGTAAGAGCCGCCAAGACGCTAAAAATAACAGTCAGCTGGGATGAGACCGGTTCAAAAACTGTCATCGACAGGCGGATCAGCGCGATAAATCCAGCCGCTTTGGAACCTGTCGCTAAAAAAGACGTGACCGGGGCCGGGGCACCTTCATAAATATCAGGCACCCATAAATGAAACGGCACTGCCGCGATCTTGAATGCCAAAGAGGACACGACAAGGATCACTCCGAAAATGAACATTGCCGGGACCTCGCTCATTCCCGCTAAGCTTTTTTGGATCTCGATATAGGAGGTGCTTCCGGTCGTTCCGTAAATGAAGCTTAAGCCATAAAGAAAGATCGCCGTGGAGAGAGCGCCGAGCACGATGTATTTCATTCCCGCCTCGATGGAGCGGTTCTCGTCTTTCAAATAAGAGGTCATGATGTAAAGAGAGACGCTTAAAATTTCAAGCGCGATGAAAAAAAGAAGAAAATCATTGGCCGACGCCAAAAAAAGCATGCCGATGAGGCTGAAGAGGATGAGCAGGATGAATTCCCCGTGGCCGCGCTTGAGCCTCCCCTGATATTCACGCGCCATGAAGACCGTGAAAAACGCGGACAGACAGAAAATAATTTTAAAGAAAGATGCCAGCCCGTCTTGAATGAAACTGCCGTTCAAGGTGGTCCCGAAAATGCCCCAGCGAAAACCCTGGAGCGCTGTGAGTGCCGCGATGCCGATGAGAGCACTATTGGCGAGTGTTTTGCCTCTTTTTTCATTGGCGGGGATAAAAAGGTCCAAGACCATCATCGCCATTGAGAAAAGGATGAGCCCGATCTCAGTCGTCAGAAGAGGCCAGTGAATATTGAGAGGGGTCATGAGTTTATCCGTTTAAAAAATTGTTTTGGTTGCGGATTCGATAGTCGGCAGAAGGATCGAGGGGAAGCAGCCGACCAGGACCAGGATGACCATGAGCAAAAGATAGGGAAGGCGGCCTGTCCAGCTGGCGTCTTTTAACTGGTTCCAGCGTGGGTCTAAAGGCCCTTGGATCGTGGCACGGACCGTTTTCAGCATGTAACCGGCGGTGATGACAAGGCCGAGCACAGCTCCGATGGCCTGCAGGCGGTATTTATCCCAAGCGCCGGCCAGGATCATCATTTCTCCGACAAAATTGGCGAAGCCCGGAAGTCCCGCGGACGCCATCGCGGCCATGACGAAAAGCATCGAGATCACCGGCATTTTTTTCCCGAAGCCACCCCAGTCCCCGATCATCCGGGTGTGTGTCTGATGATAAATAAATCCGACCAAAGCGAAACTCAAGGAAGCCATGATCCCGTGCGCGAACATAAAAAATACCGTGCCGTTGAGCGCTATCGGGGTCAGGCAGGCCAAGCCCAAAAGAATATAGCCCATGTGGCTGCAGCTGGAGTAGCCGAGAATGTATTTGAGATCTTTTTGTGTGAAGGCTACCAGGCCGCAGTAAACGATGTTGATGACCGCGATCCATGCCACATAAGGCATCCATAGCGCCGCGCCTTCGGGCATGAGCGTGATCCCCAGACGGATAATGGCGTAAGCTCCGAGTTTTTTCAAGACACCGGCATGGAGCATGCTGACAGAGGTCGGCGCCGCAGCGTATCCCATGGGCGACCAGGTGTGGAAAGGCCACAGGGTCAGGATGATGCCAAAACCGACCATGATGAGCGGAAAAGCCCATTGCTGAAAAGATAGCGGCAGAGGGTTCGCGTGAAGGCTCGCTTGGATCACGGTGAAATCAAATGTATTCAAGCCCGTTGCGAAATAAAGCGCGATGAGCGCGATGAGCGCCAGCATGGCTCCGAACGTCAGATAGAGCGTCAGCTTCATCGTCGCGTATTCTTTGTTGCCGGATCCCCAGATGCCGATCAGAGGAAACACCGGGATCACCGCGGTTTCATAAAAGAAGTACATGAAGAAAATATTGAGCGAACATAGGACGCCGAAGCACCCGGCGATCAGAAATAGATAGAACACCAGGTATTCTTTCAGGCGATCGGTAACGGAGAATGAAAGGATCACCCCGACGAAGGAGATGATCGCAGTCATGAGAATAAGTACCAGATTGATGCCGTCCACGCCGACGTGATAGGAGATCCCTAAGGAGGGAACCCAATCCAGTTTGTCGATGAATTGATAGCCTGCCGCGGCGCGGTCGTATTGGATAAAAGCTTTGACGGCGAAAAGAAGCGACGAGGAGACACTGGCTAGTGAAATTGTTTTTAAAATAGAGATTTTGTCTTTGGGGACAAATAAAAGAAGACAGGCCCCAATAACAGGAGAAAACAAGATCCAAGAAATAGGCCCGAGTATCATTTCAATAAAGCCCAATAAACCATGAAGAGGACCCCGAATCCAAAAGCCATCGCGTACGTCTGTACGCGGCCGGTCTGGGCGCGGCGTAAAAGCGAGCCGAATCCGCGTGTCAGAGCGGCGGTGCCGTTGGCGCCTTTTTCGATGACAATATTCAAGTCAAACCACAAGAGAATTCCCGCTAAAGTTTTTTGAAATACATTGGCGATCACTAAAAAGACCTCATCCAGATAATATTTGCGCACGACAAAAGAATAGGCTACGCCGAACCTATTTTTCAAAGGATCTTCGTTGGACATGAGTTTGCGATAGGTGAGCGTGCCAAGGATGATGCCGGAGAGTGCTACAACCGTGGAAATTCCCGCAACTAGATAGTTCATCGTCCTATGCTCGCCATGTCCGCCCGCAATGAATGCCGGGATTCCTATGAATCCGGAGATGGCTGCCAAAATTGCCAGCGCGATGAGAGGTAATTTCATCGGCAAGGGAGCGTCATGTCCGTGGTCCTCATGCCCGTGCGCGGCGCCATGCGAGCCATGATGTTTCTTTTTGGTCCGGGTAGGGCCCAGCACCGCGACCCAGACGGCCCGTGACATGTAAAAAGCGGTCAATCCCGCGGTAAAAAGTCCGATCGCAAAAAGGAATTTATTGTGCATGAATGCCAGCGTCAAAATTTCATCTTTGCTGAAAAAACCTGACAGCGGCCAGATCCCGCAGAGTGCAAGTGTACCGATGAGGAACGTGACGGCAGTAATAGGCATTTTTTTTAGGAGCCCGCCCATTTCCCAGATATCCTGCGTGTGAAGCGCATGGATCATGGCGCCGGCACCCAAGAAAAGAAGCGCTTTGAAAAACGCGTGAGTGGTCAAATGGTACATTGCGACATCCGCACTTCCCAGACCCACCGCCATCACCATATAACCCAGCTGACTGACGGTTGAATAAGCGAGGATCTTTTTGATATCGTTCTGAACGAGCGCCAAAAGTGCTGCTAAAAGCGCCGTGATCCCGCCAAACCAGGAGATGACTAAAAGGGCCTCCTGCGAAGCACCGACAAGAAAAAAAGAACGGCTTAAAAGATACACGCCCGCTGCGACCATGGTGGCCGCGTGGATGAGAGCGCTGACAGGCGTGGGGCCTTCCATTGCATCCGGAAGCCAGATATACAGAGGAAATTGCGCGGATTTTCCCGCGACGCCGCAAAACACCAAAAGGATCGCCGCGATCAAAAGAGGCTGCGTGATGAGGCCGTTTTGGATCAGATCGGGAAAGGCCGCCGCGAGTTTTGAAAAATCAAAAGTTCTCTCAGCTCCGCCCAGGCCGGAAAGCATCCAGACCAAAAATATTCCCAGCACAAAACCAAAATCCGCCACGCGATTGACGATGAACGCCTTGTTGCCCGCGTCGGCGGCCGAAGGTTTTTCAAACCAGAATCCGATCAAAAGATAAGAGCTCACGGCAACAAGTTCCCAGAATACAAATAGCATCAGAAAATTGTTGGCCAAAACGATCCCCAACATGGAAAACGCAAAAAGCGACAGGCAAGCGAAGTAGCGCGCGTAAGAGGAATCTTCTTTCATGTAGCTGGTGGAGTAAAGAAACACACAGCTTCCCACGCCGGTGACGACCAGGAGCATGAGGATGGACAGCGGGTCGAGAAGGAAACCAAAATCTACCTTGAAGCCCGCAACCTGGATCCAGCTCCACGAAGATTCCGCTGGAAGCAGATGATATTGCGAGTGAAAAATAAAAAGCGCGATGCTTCCCGCCAGCGACGTGAAAATTCCAGCCAGTGCTATTCCGGCGGCAGTTTTAGGGGATTTTTGGAGTAAAAAGGTGATCGTCGCCGCCGCCAAAAGAGGCGCGAACAAAATGATCCAGGGCAATTCTACCATTTGAGGGAATCCAGTTTGTCCACGTCGGTGGTGTGGCTTTTGCGGTAGAGCATGACAACGATCGCCAAGCCGACGGTCACTTCGGCCGCGGCGACGATCATCGTGAAGAAAACGACCACTTGCCCCGACAGATCTCCGCGAAAAGAGGAAAAAGTGACAAAAGAAAGGTTGGCGGCATTTAAAATAAGCTCGATGGAGAGAAGCATCATGAGAATATTTTTACGGACCAGAAGCCCAAAAAGGCCGATGGAGAAAAGTAGCGCTGAGATGACCAGATAATGCCCGATACCGATGGTCATTTAGCGTCCTTTTTGGCAAGAACGACGACACTCACTACCGCTGAAAGCACAAGAAAAGAGGTGAGTTCAAAAGGAAGCAGGTATTGATTGAAAAGCACAAGCCCTATTTCCCGGGCGGTGCCATGCAAAGCTGACTTAACCGGTAAGGAAATGGTCCGGATGACGTAAAAAAATTCAGCAAAGAACGCGATCGCGAGTATCCCCGCCAGGACAGGTGACAGGCGAAAGCCCTGCCACGGAAGGGTCAATTTACGGAAGTCGATGAGCATGACGACAAATAAGAAGAGGACAAGAATGGCACCCGCGTAGACCAGGACCAGGACGGTTGCGACAAAAAATGCTTTTAAGAGAACAAAAAGGCCGGCCATGAAGCATATGGCAGATACTAGGCAGAGAACGCTATAAACCGCGGAACGGGTTAAAACGACGCCTAGGGCGGAGGTCAAGACCCCCAAAGAGATCAAATAAAAAAGGGCTGTTTCAAGCATAAGATTTCATAAGAATCGCACTATTTTATGGGGCAAAACCGGCAAAGTCAATGGGTATGTCGGGCCTATTTAGTTTCTATGGCTTTGTCTTCTTTTTAGTATAATGGCAAGTCTATGGTTATCAGCACAACCCTCATTGTTGTCCTTGTCGCTCTCTTTGCCATCTCGGCTTTTTTTTCAGCCTCTGAGACGGCACTGATCGCCCTCAACAAGGTCCGGCTGCGCCACATGATCGAGAAAAAAAGGCCCGGCGCCCATCGTATTTACCGCATTCTTTCACGCATGGACAGGCTGATCGCCACGATCCTGGTCGGCAACAACCTGGCCAATACAGCCATTGCCGCGATCTCAACGACGATCTTGGTCCAATTTTTTGGCACCGGAGAGGGTCTTGTTTATTCGACTCTGATCATCACGCTGTTTCTGGTGATCTTCGGGGATTTGATCCCTAAGATCTTCGCGACCAACCACCCGGAGAGCGTGGCGTTCTTTGCGCGGCATCTGGTTTCGTTCATGATCTATGTCATGACGCCGCTAACCAATGTGCTGACGTGGATCAGTTCCGGTGTGATCCGTATGATGGGCGGCAATCCGCACCACCGCTCGCCGTTGGTCACTGAGGAAGAGATCAAAATGATGGTGCAAATCGGCAAGGAAGAGGGATATTACGGGGACACCGAGAGAAAGATGCTGGACAGGATATTTCATTTTGATGAAATCGATGTGCGGGACGTGATGACGCCGCTGGACCAGATGGCGGCCGTTGAGATCAACATGGAAGAGGCGGAGATCGAGAGGGTTTTTCTCGAGGAAGGGCATAACCGCATCCCGGTCTATCAGAAAGAGAAGGCCCATATCATCGGAATCATTTATGTGCGCGATCTTTTGTATCTTTTTAAAAATAGCGAGCTGATCCATTTGAACGATCTGATGAGCACGCCGTATTTTATTCTTCCGACACAAAAAGCATCGGAGCTTTTAAAAGAATTTTTGAAAAAAAAGATACAGATCGCCATTGTCCGCGACCCCAAAAGCCAGGAAGCGGTGGGCCTGGTGACGCTCGAAGATCTCTTGGAAGAGATCGTCGGAGAGATCGAAGAAGAGATCGACGTCTCCCTCACAAAGTAACCCAAAAAATAGTTAATTTTTTATCCTTAACCTATTTGTTTTCAATAGGTTCCAAAGGGACTGTCCCCAGTTTGGACTTGTCTGGAATGTTGGGGCCGGATTTTCATTCTCTTTTCATTTGGGGTGGGGTAGAATAGCCCAATTATGATCATGCCTTTTGAAAAAAAGAAACCCAAAATTCATTCTTCTGTATTTGTGGCTCCCGGCGCGCATGTGATCGGGGATGTTACGATCGGGCAGTGGTCGAGTGTGTGGTTCACGGCAGTTCTGCGCGCGGATTTAGCGCCTATTCATGTCGGGGAAGCAACCAATATTCAGGACGGCGCGGTGGTTCACGTGGATTGGGGCAAGGGCTGTAAGATCGGCGACGGCGTTATCATTGGCCATCAGGCGACGATACACGCTTGCGAGATCGGGCATGGCACGCTCGTTGGAATTGGCGCTAGAATTTTAAGCGGAGCCAGGATCGGCGCGTTCAGTCTCATCGGCGCGGGCGCGGTCGTGTTGGAAGACGCGGTGATCCCCGAGAGATCTTTGGTTTTGGGCGTACCCGGAAAAACGGTACGCGTTCTGACGCCGCAAGAAGCTGGCAAGCATTTACCGCATGCTCAGCGATATGCGCAATTGGCAAAAAAATATAAGAAATATTTAGGTTAGTTTATGTTTTCTGCCATCTGCCTTCTGTCTACTGTCTTCTGTTCTTTAAAATGACTCGTCTTGTAATCGTCCGCCATGCGGAGTCGGATCTTAATTTACAAAAACGCATTCAGGGGCAGATCGATTCTGTTTTGACCCCCAAGGGAGTGGCGCAGGCCCGGAAGCTGGCGGCGCGCATTAAAAATTTTAAAGTCGATAAAATTTATTCCAGCGACCTGGGCCGCGCGTACGCGACCACCGTTGAAATTACCAAGCATTGGAAAGTAAAAATTATACGCGACCCCAAGCTTCGCGAGATCAATTTGGGGGATTGGGAGGGAATGACCCCCAAGGAAGTCGACGAACTTTATGACAAGGGTTATCAGAAATGGCTTCGAAAACCGTCGAAGTGTCTGATCCCCAAAAGCGAGAACCTGGCTGATTTTCGAAAGCGTATCGCCGGCCGTGTGAGGGATATCGCGCGGGCCAATGACGGGAAAACGGTGCTTTTGGTGACACACGGGGGCGCTATCACAGCGCTCATGGCCGAGTGGCTCAAGGCGGATTTTGACACGTTGCTTTTAAATTTACATATTGAAAACACAAGCCTTCTTTTTGCCGAATTTACCGAGGGCCGCATCCGCGTGCAGGGCATCAATGACACGACGCACCTGCCGCGCAACCAAAGGAATGACCGACATGTTTCTTAACAATCTGCTGAAAAAGCCCCATCTGCGTCGTTGTGAGCCTAGGGCGCTCCTGCGACGTAGTTACCACTACGCCTCGTCGGCCCGTCGGCTCACGCCTAGCATCTGGGGCTTTTTGAGCAGATTGTTGAAATCGAAGTCGTTATGCTAGTAGATATCCTGAATTTGACGTCTGAGGAATTCAAGAAAAAATTATATCCCACGGGCATCGAGACTTACCGTGCGGATCAGATCCAGCAGTGGATCTTCGCCAAGGGCGTCTATGATTTTAACAAAATGACGAATCTTTCCGCGGAACTCCGCGGCCGCTTGAAGGAATTATTTTTTATCGGGATGCCCAAAGAGGTCACGCGGGAAGTATCCACGACGGATAAGAGCACCAAGTTGCTCTTAAAGTTGAATGACCGGGATTCCGTCGAAGCGGTGTACATGCCGATGAAGGAACGTCGCACCGTTTGTATTTCGTCCCAAGTCGGATGCAAATTTCACTGCGCGTTTTGCGCCAGCGGGCAGGACGGGTTTTTTCGTAATT
>CAZBIH010000016.1:0-15537 GCA_964492015.1 uncultured Planctomycetia bacterium
AGTGCAAAAGTTTATGTGGAGAAAAATGGAGTGATCGCGAATACCGAAGTTTTTGGCATGTCGCATAATTTTGAGAGTGGGGATCTGGATGCGTGGTTCAAGAGCCTGATCGGTACTAGCTGGATCCAGACTGGTTTCTCTCCCAGCATCCCACTGGATCTCCATCCTTTTTCCTTCCTTGAAGAATTCCTTCATTTTCTATTCACTCCATTGATGGACTGGTTTATGAGATTCGTCAATAGAGGATTCGATGCCGCCAATAGATCGGTTAAAAGAGAAGGATCTTTGTACGCGCCGAATAAAACTATTCTGACAATTCCCAGAGCGATTACCCGGGCTTGGGTTACTTCCAAATCCGTTTTTGTGAGTGTTCGAGGAGAAATTTTCAGTCCCGATGAGGCTATTCACGAGTATGAAATTTATAGCGGATCATTCATCGCGCCGACCAGAGATTGGGGAACCCTTCAAAAGCTTACCACGGAGATCACGAAGGCACTGGATAGCTGGTACCAAGGAAAAACATTGCTGCCGGCTCCTGTCAAGGCTGTCGTGCTGTACGAGGCCGGTAAATTGGGCTTTAAAGAGGTCCCCGCCGGAACCCGGCCGCATGGTGGGGCACGGTTGGCGGAAAAGGAGTTTGAGCTGTCCGGCAAGGGTGATCTATTTATAAAAGGATTCGCAGGAAATAAATTTCATTTGGGATTGAGCCGCCGGCCGTATGGCTCGGGCGATACCGCCAACCAAAAGATATGGGGCAGGCCCCGGTTTATTTTTCACGCTCCGGACCCCCAGATCGTGTTTGTGCCCGAAAAGCAGTGGATCGACATGACGCGGACGCAATTTCCTCCTTCGCATGAGGCGCTTAAGTCCCTTCAGGATACCCAGATCGCCAAGCGCCTCCAAGGGATACTGTTTGGGACTCTGGCCTTAAACGGCGAGCCACTGGTGGCCTATCATTTGAAATCCGGCCAAGTGCTTCGTTTCCAACTCCTCGGCTTCAACGAAAAAGAACAAACAGCTCATGTGAGGATCAAGGGTTTACAGGATCTGCTTGACTCCATCGAGATCAATTCGCCCGCGGTGTTATTTCGATTTGATCCGGAGCCTACGGCCGCGCGGTTGGCTGTTGCTGATGGAAGACGCGTTGCTAGAAAGCTAGAGGTAGCTGGAACGCTAGAAAAAATGAACACTCCCGGCTTTCTAGCCAAGTCATCTTCCACGGGCTCTAGCTTTCTAACCAATGAGTTTCTCCCCGCAAACGCCGCGCGGTTGGCTTATCAGGATTTTTCAGACGAGCTTATTGCCATAGGAAAGAAAGGAAGTTATTTTGTCAACATGTTTGGCGGTATATCTTGGGCGCCTCCGGCGGATCAGTTAGAGAAAGTATCACCGCAGATTTTTTCACAGTCGCTTAGGTATATCCAGGATCATTTGGATGAATTTAAGCGTCAAACGCGTCCGAGACTAAATAATACTGTGACCCTGCTGCCTTACATTATCGTGGCGTCGATGATGATGACTGTAATTCTGGTCAGGGTCAGACTAAATATTGCTAACCCTGGATGGGCGTTCGGCGCAGCATTTGCGGTGGCACTGGGCGCGACGTTCTATGAAGGCTTGAAATTGTTCGTTCAATTCAAGTGGCATCCAAACGACGATTACTTTGATAGGAAAGTGAATGAAATTGATCGGACGTCAAACATTCATGTCTACGGTCGCATTGTACGCAAAACGATACACGAGCTTTGGCTTTTTATGTTTCACAGGGATGAACGGGTGCGGGCTATGGCCTATCAAATCCTCCAAAAAGTGGCCACGTTGGCACCAGGAACTGATTTTGAAGAAAAGATGAACAAAGTCACGAATACTCTGGTTAAACCGCAATGGTTAGTGCCCGACAGAGCGTTTGAAAATCTCAGCACAGAAGCTATTCGTCTTTTTGACGAAGAAACTAATTGGCAGCGTTTCGCCGCGCGGTTGGCGGCGGGGATGTCCAAGGCTGTCAGCGCGGAGGCGATCCGGAAGAGCCGGACGGCGTTTGAGTATCGGGACGCTTCGCGGGATTTTTCGGGCGTAGATTTGGAGCATTTTGTGCATGCGCAACACCGCTTGGCGGAAAGGCTTCTTGAGTCCAAACCACTTGGGCAAGTTTTAAAATATTTGAAGTTGAACTCTTCCGGCGAAGAAAAGGATTATCGGAATATTTACGAGGCTCTGTCCGCGAAGGGTTACGACAAAAAAATCATCGATCTTATCAATGGCGACACCTACGAGGACCCTCGACTGGCCATTGAAATTGTCGGGCAAAATCAGAATCCCCGGGCGCAGAGCGTTTACGAAGCAGTGGCCAACAGTCTCGACGCGCTGGGTTTTGACATCGGCCAGTTCGGCAAAGGCGTGAAGCAGATCATCGACTGGCTGGAGCCGACCGGCAAAGACCGCGTGGATGTGTGGACTTCCAAAGACGGGCGAGTTCATCAACTGACGATCTTGCAAGATGCGAAAGGACAATCTTATATTCAAATCCGGCTATCGGACCGGCCGATGACGCGCGGGACGATTGTGAAAGTTACCACGGAAAAAAAGATCCCACGATCCGGCGCGGATGCCAAAACAGCCGGGCAAAACTCTCAAAAAAGCATTGCTGATGGCATCCATAAGCTTTTTCCGTTCGTAACCGCGGTGGAGATCACGACTCAGACGGCTGAAGACGAGACTCCTCAAAAAGTGAACGGTTTTGCCGAAAAGAAAGTGATTGTCCCGGCTGGTTTGCCCGCAGAAATACCCGGAGAAAGTATGGGCCGGATAGATGCGGTCTTGGACGATCACTCGATCACTATTACGGACAATGGGATAGGGATGGACGGGCCGACGCTTTCGAGAATGTTTGTTCCCAAGCAGGGATCCAAGCATCCTGAGATTTTAAGCGGCGACGCCGCGAGGGCAGAGCTTGCCAAAGTCAAAGTTGTCCATGATTCCTCGCTTCCTCACCGGATCTCATTTGCTCGAAATGGGGAAGTGGTAACCGCCATCGATGTCCCTGAGGAGATCTCAGCCTCCGCGACGGTTCCGGGCGGGCTCATGGTCGAATTTGGGTCGCTTTTGGATGTACCGGAATCACGCGACAACATTATTATCCCTCTTAACCTCAAGCCGGGGGAGATCTCCAACTTTGAAATGGCTGTCCGGCACGCCGTGCGCCGTATCCTTTCGCATCCTGCCCTGACTGATCCCGAAAAGATTCGCTTCATCAACACGATCGTCGTGGGCCTCGACGGGCTTGCTCTGGGGAATGGGAATTACAAGCAGACGATCAAGGGTATTCGCGCATTTATTCGTACCGAGATGGCCGGTGTGATCGAGCGGGCCCGTAAAGACGGCTATGTGATTCTGCCTCAGGATAAGATTTTTGAAAAATTGGCGGTGCCATCCTCCAAAAAAGGCGTCCTCTTTGTGCATGAAAATATTTTTGAGTGGCAGGGAGCTTTAAGCCTGACTGAGCTTGGCGCCGTGAAGGTGCCGCATCTGACGCTCGGGGGAGAAAAGCGCCTGCCCTTAGTGGTCTTGCCCTTTAAACCTGAGGCGGTGAAGGGTGTCATAACATTCGATCGGGATTGGCATACATGGAAGACAGATGAAAGACTTCCCGTGATCAAAACGGACCGGTTTGTGGCGATCCCGATGGAGCTGGGACAGCGGCTTTATGAACTGGCCATGAAGCGCAAAAAAGAACTCACGGCTGAAGAAGAAAGGGAATTCGCCTCGCTCGTTCAGAGGGTCAACATTCTCACGGCGGAAGAAGTGGTGACGAGCTACGAAATCGCTGAAACAAAACCCAATATTCATGTGGAGTCTTTGCCTGAATTTAAAACGAGTGAGGGGGAGATCGATTCGGCGGCGGTGAATCAATTTCTCGTGAAACCACCTGTTTTGCCGGGCGCTGCCGTCACAGCCAGTATTCCGGCGGGGGCTGGGCAGAAGCTTGTTTTGATGGAAAATGGCGATGTGGTTGAAATTGGCACAGGTAAAGTTATTAATAATAAAATTGATGTGCTTGAATATTTGGGGCATGGCGGTTACATAAAAAGCCTTCATGGAAGAGATTATTTCGTGGCCACAGACGCCGCGAATGTGCTGCAGATCTACTTTAGTGCTCCCGGCGTCCCGCATTCCAAGGGAAATGTTGTTGTTTCGCCTGACGGAAGATATGCGTATGTACGGTCGAAAATCACCTCCGAAGGACTTCCTTTTGAGCCGAACACTGTCGAACCCTATGTTTACGATCTCAAAACCCGGTCTAAAGTGATTTTACGTCCTCAGACACGAAACATTCAATTTTCAAAAGACGGAAAGTATTTGACGTTTATCGCCGGAGACAAGGGTAGCCAATATTTTGCTTCTTATAGCCTGACGGGACCCACCATCGGTTTTCCCAATTGGACAGTGCCTCTGGGGGGTGATGAGGTCGAATACGCGATCAATCCTTTCACCAATGTCGTGTTCGCTCTGGATAAAGCTTCCAAGAAAATGACTTTCATGGATCTTGAGAATTTCAGCGCGGCTGAGGGAAATTTTGAATACGACTCCATGCGCACCGATTCGACGGGGACTTACACGATACTCGCAAAAAATGGAGAATTGTCTATCTATCTCCATAAATCCGGCAGGATGCTGACTGCCGCAGATTTTGGCGCTCAGGCGATCGATAACGTGAATACATTTGTTAAGTCTGATCGAGGAAAGTTTTTTGGAGCATGGGTTTGGGATGGGAAATCTCTTAAGATGTTTACGTTTCAAGAGGATGGCAGTAACATCAGCCGTGCAGCCGATCTTGGCGCCATTAAAGATGCGTTGTATTACTACGAAATATCGCAATATAAAACAGGTCTTGGCATTGTGGGAGGATACGTCTTTGGCGTAACTCAAACGGACTCCGGCACCTCAATAGAGTATCGTTTATCTGAGAGCGACGCTCTTCAGCGTCTCGACAAGTCCGGAGTTTACAAACATCCCGTTTTTGATCTGGTCATAGACAACCGCGACCCCGCCCACCCGCAGGCAGTCGATCCAAAGACAAAGAACGTCTTTGCTTATTTAGGGCAAATCGTCGGATACGATGCGGCGATCCAAACAATTTACTCTTTTAGCAATGGACGCTTGGTCACACAGCCCGCTGTCGGACAAATTTTAAGCGAACCCGCAACTTTCGTTAAGGGTCCGATGGGCTATGCGGTGGCTCTCGTATCCGAGAACAAAGTTTTTTCTTATGATTATCCGACCAATCACGCGCATGTGGTGGATTTGACTCAAAAAATTCCCGAGAGTTACACCGCGATCTCATCGGATGTGGAAGGGGATTATCTTGTATTTTCCAATCCCAAAACCGGCGATGTGATGTATCTGAATCCGCAGGAGCCGGACAAGCGGGTTTTTGTGCCGATGAGCGGTCAAAAACAGGCGTTCAGCGACACCCGGCCCGCGGGTGCGCCGGATCGATTTATTGTTTTGAACGGGAAGTTGTTCGATACAGAAACAAATGCTTATGTACCGCTGACATCCATCCCGCGGTTTAAATCAATGATCCGAATGAATTCAACCGATTTCCTGGCGCGTGGTGGCTCGGGTCATTTTTATTACGTAGCCATGTCTCCTAAGACGGGCATCGTTAAACAAATTCAACTGACAACCCACACCTCTCATCAATTGCAAGGACACACGAACCGTTTGATCCACCTCAAGGACACGCTCAATGACAACGAGATTTTATACGATATGAAATCCGGAAAGCATTACATCGCAAAAAAAATCTCCATCTCCGCCTCGGGGAGGTATTCGGTGCATGAGGGCCAGGATGGAAAAATTTACAAGATGGATCATGATTTGCCTGATCCAAAACTCGAGCTTCTTCCCTGGAAAGGCGTTGAATATCGCGTCCATCCGCTGGCAGATGTGGTCATATCGAAGGGCAAGAAAGGAAAATATTCGCTCACGAGGCTGAGCGACAACGATCTTTTTATCACTGACGCGACGCATATTGAAATTGACTCTTCCGGTGTTTTTGTTACCTCTGTTGAAATGGGAGGCCTGTATATTACGAATTTAAAATTTAAGGTGCCTGCAGGCATGGGGCCCTACTCAAAAGCAGAGATTGCGTCGGATAAGAAATATATTTATATCCGTCATTTTAATAATTTTGTGGGGAGTTCAGATCACGTGGTTGTATATGATAAGTCGACAGGGAGTCTCGATCGAATAATGACTCTCACCGATCCCACACTTCCGCGGTTTTGGGAGTCTTATACAAGCGCTGAAAAGAAAATTTTGGATCGGACCGATAACGGCATCCTCATGCTTGAGTTATACTCTGACAATTCTCCCGTTGACGAAAGTTTGGAATCGAGGCTTTTGGGATCAACTTATTATTCGCACAATGGACATACGCCGAGTCTCGATGATTTTGAAGTGTCCGGGATGGGAAGTGCCGCTAGGGGGCAAAACAAACCCAAGGGCCATCTGACCCGAAGCGGCAAGATCTGGTACAACGAAGACGCGGAGGGGAATATTGTCGAGGTGCTGACGGCCCAGGGGTATTGGGACCATGGAGATCTTTTTGAGGTCCGGCTGAATTCGCAAGGACAAGTTCTCTTGAGGACAATGAAGAATTCAGCAAAACCAAGCTCATATTATCTACTTGATCAGGACGGGCATAGGCATGATATTCAAGCCGATATTCCCACCCATCTTTGGCCCGCGGGAATGAACGGGAAGTATTTTATCCTGATGGATCCTGGAAAGGACGATAGTGACCAGACGCCCATTTATTTCGACCCCGAAGCTTATTTGCAAACTAAATCCGGCCAACTGCAAGTCCTTTCTCCGGAAATGCAAGCCCGCCAAAATGAATTGATCCGGCGCTGGAGAGAGGAAGTACTGCCTCAGCGCGACGCGATGATCGCGAAGGCGCGGTCTGCCTACATGCCTATTTTAAACCTGATCCCCGAAGAACAGCGTGACCGCTTAAAGGACCCGTTTTTTGATATATACATCAAATATTTTTATGAACACGAGGAAAGCCAGATACGGGATCAATTTCTTGGCAATTTTCTAGGCACACAAAATTCTGAGTCCGGCGGGAAATCTTCTACGATAGAGGAGGCGGCTCGGAGAACACAAATGATCTTGAGTATTCTTCCCAGATATCTTAATGAGATCCTACCGGCTGTGGCGCAGGAGCCATTCGACGAGCAGGCCCTGTTTTACAGCGGGGTCGCGGCATTATTCGGTCTTATTTCCGCGCAAACGCAGGTGGAGCTTAAAGCGGGGGAAATCACGCATGATCTATTGGAAGTTGTCATCCACGGGTGGGGGTTGTCTTTTCAAGCGCATTTGGATGCGGTGCCCACGCTCGCGGAGTTGCTTCGTATTTTTAAAGAGTCTACAAGAGGACAGATACCTTTTTCTGAAATACACAAGATGCTCAATTTTCTCATGCTGGCAACAAGAGCTTTTCCCGAAACAGTCCCGGGGCAGTTAAAAAAATTACTCGCGCTTAATCCGACTGCGCGGGAGCAATTCATAGAAAGAATGGTCAGGGTTTTTTGGGATACATCTTTGGATATGCTTAGGGAATACTTGGAACAGCCGGGAAAGCCACACGATCTCGGCTCCGCCAGGCCGTTTGTTGTATTTTTCACTGAAAACGTGAAGGAGCTTGAGGCAAAGCCCTTGAAAGTCTACAGCGGCGCGGACGTCGCGATGCCGGCGGGTGGTGTGGCCGTCTCACAGATCATGAAGCTTGAACAAAGCCGGCCCAAGACAGGGGAAAATGACAGTGTGATGCCGATGGATACACTGCTTGAAAACATTCTCGATCTGCCGCCCCCGTCGGAAGCGCTCGAAGCGGAAATTTTGAGAAATACGAAAGTCCAGCGCGAATCCGGCGCCTACACGGCCGAGATCACCCAAAATTCACTCGACGCCACGCGCGGTAAAAAAGGCGAGTTGATCGTTGATTTTTATTTATCAAAAGATGAGAGAGGACAAGAAGTTTACGTTGAGGAGGCGGCAGACAACGGCACCGGCGCTCTCGAAGAAGCCGCGCTCCTCATTCCCAAATCCACCAAAGCCGCCGGCGGACAGGTGGATCTCACCGGATTTTTTGGAACGGGAAAATACACGCTATTTGAAGGCGTAGACCGCGTTGAGATCCTCACCAAAAACGCCGAACATGCCTGGAAATTTACTTTTGATGTCCTAAAAGACGGATCCGGTGAAGCGAAAGCTATTCGCCTTGCGGGTATTCGCCGCATCAAGGATGAAAGCCTAGCGCAAGGCGTCACGGTGCGGCGCATAAAAGCGGTGGGTAACACCATCCCCGAGCTTGACCGCATGTTGGCGGAGGAATCCTGGAAGATTTTTGCTGGCTTAGCCCAGAATGAAAATTTTTCCATCTCATTTCTCGATAGAGAGGGCAAAAAAACTCCCTTACGCGTCGAAAACGAAGTTCTCGCCGAATCCGATTTCTTGAATTTTGAGAAATTCAGACTCTACGGCACCAAGGGCATGCCGCTTCAGGTAGTCGACAAAGCGGGGCTTCGTGTCAAAGACTTGAAGGAAGAATATCTTGCGCTGATCCCCGCGGGTCTTCGCAGGCATATCAAGGAACTTGGAATTGTTGTCCAGGTTCCTTTGCCGCTCATCCGCAACCGCAGCGCATTCGAGCATGAAAATGAATATTTGCCGACCATCCAAAAATATGTCGCGATCGAATTTTATAAAGCGTTGGCTTACAAAACCCTGACGCAGACAAGCCCGCAGTTCAGCTTTGAAGGCTATTCCCATGATCTGACAACCAATGAGCATTATCTTGATGAGATCTTGAGTATGACCAACTCCTCCACGGATGCGGTCATCCTCCGTCTTGCCGGTGACATCAATTTGGGAATATATGACAATGTCCGGTCGGAGGATCTAAATAGTTTTATCGTTGAAGAAGGGCAGATGGACAAGGCTAAAGGCTTTTTGAAACTCATCCTTCTTTTAGACATCGCCAAGGACCCGACAAAACCCATGGAAAAAACCAGTCTTCTTGCAGAGCTGATTGAGATCCAGCGTCGGATCGACCGTGCAAGGGCCGATCGATTGAAAGCCCAGCTTGAAAGAACGGGCTATGCTACCAATTCTTCCTCTGGCGCCGATCGCATCGATTTTTATTCAGAAAAAGTATCCCAAGCCCGCTCGATCGAATCCGCGCATCAACAGCTCAGGCATCCGGAAAAATATCTCGTGGACCCCAAAGACTATTCCGACGAAGACCGTCGGCTTATGGCGTTGGCAGACGGAATCGCCAAAAAATTCGGGATCGAGCAGATTCTCCTCGTACAATCGATCGTTTCCTTTGCCGGAGGATTCATCATGCGCGACGGCAAGCGCACGATGGTGCTCAATCAGTCTGTTGCATGGGGATTAAAAGAAAAAGCAACTGATACGATCATTCATGGGCTGGCTCATCTGTTGGAGCGCTTCATTCGCGAGGATGATGCCCAAGGTCTCTGGAAAGACGGCTACGTCGCGCATCTGGCCGGCTTCACGCACGACTCGACCGGGACTTTCGCCGAGGCGATGAAATACGCCGCCGCGGCGAGCTTGGCCAACCCTAGGACCGGAGCGCGGTTGGCGAAAAGAAATAAAGCTCGTTGGCAGCATCAAACTCCAAAGGGACATCTTGAAAATGATAACCTTTTTTATATTGAGGGGTCAAGTCTCCCCTTGACTGCATCTCGACTGGCCGCTCCCGAGATTCAGTCTCACGCAGTTACATCCAACGGGAGACTTGACCCCTTAAATGCGGACTCCAATGCCGCGCGTCTGGCGGGACGGGAGAGTTCTGAAGCCGTAGCTGTCCGCCTGCTTCGGCAGATCGAAAAGGCAAGTCTTGAGGCCATCGCCGCCATTAAAGAGAATGCCGACGGTGAATATTACGCGGCGCATTTAAACGCGACGGATTACACAAGCCTATCAAATACCATTTCAGAAAAAGCGTTTAGCCTTTTTCGGGCTCGTATCCAAAAAGCTGAATTTCTGGCGACGATAGCTGAGCTTAGGAGGATCGCCAAAGAGTTTTCTTATCAAAGCATTCTGCATAACAGCCACTACAGCCAAGTTGCCGCCCTGGTTTCATCGAAAGCTCTGGAGGTCTTCCGAGGCAGGATCGAGAGCGTTGAAAGTGTTTGGGCTCTTGAGGAAATCCAACGTGACAATAACAGGCTTTATTATGAGGCTGTCTTAAATGCGGCGGATACTCGGCTGGTTTTCGAGGCTATTTTTGTGCGTGGACGCACTATTTTTGGATCCATCATCGAGGGAGTGTCTGACCTGACCGAAGCGAGAGAGGTCATTGATAATATTCAACCGGCCTACAGCGCTGGGTTTATTGCGGGCTCCGACATCTCATCTCTCAAGGAAAAGCTTTCCGCCCGCGCCAAACAGATCTTTATCGCGAAGTTAGCGCACGCGATCACTCCCGACGAAATAGATTCTGTTTTAAAAGATCTGGATGCTTGGGCGCGTCCCGTGTCCATCATTTCTTTTGAAGATGCAGCAAAGGTCACCGATCTATCCAAGAGGCTTAAAAGAGACTTGCCTCAAGGCCCCACCCGTCAACAATTGAACGGTCTTTTGGACCGGGCCGAAGAGCACTTAAGGGCCGTCAGCCGTGCGGTGCCGACGCGAACTTTGGATGTTGACGGGCTTGTGAATGCGCTTGCGACTCTACGCCAGATCCTCTCAGAGAACAAGCTTGATTTTGACAGTCTGCACAAGAAAACTTTGACCGTGATAGCCCGAGTCCAGGGTTTTCAAGGAGAGATGAGGCAGATCCAGAAATTTATTCCCGACCCTGCCCGAGTTTTAGGCCTGGCCGCCGCCGCGGTAAAAGACTTGACTACCTTTGGAAACTATGTGCAAAGCTACGCCAACGCTTCCACGCAGCATTATTCCGCTGCGCGGCTGGCGGATCAAGGTGGGTTTATGGGAAAAGGGAAAAGGGAAAGAAAAAACGAAACGCGGACGATGTCTTCCGGAGAAGGGACAGAGGGAAAAGAAAGCAGTTTAGTGGGTGTGGTGATGCCTGGATCTGTGATCGGCGATCAAAAGGCCAATGGCAATAAGGCTCACGATTCCAAAAGCGAGCAAGGCGATCTCCATGATTTATTTCCCTCCGTTTTCCGGTTCGAACACGACAGCCAAAATAAACGAGACGATGAGCGTAAACCCGGCCGTCAACAGAACCCAATAGGGGTTCCCCTTAAAGAACGCGCTGACAAAAAGCGCGCCAAAAATGATCTGAGCGAAGTTGGCGAACATGCCGGACAGCTGCGCTCTTTTTTTGGACCCCAAAAACTCTTTCGTAAGCGAAGTATAACAGCCTCTCTAGACACCGTCAAGGCGTTGGCTGCCGCGCGGTTGGCGGGGGATGAGTTGAAAGTTCAAAGTCAGAAGTTGAACGGAAACACTTTCAACTTTCAACATTCACCTTTCACCTCGGCGGAGCCGAATGCTGCACGCCTTGCCCTGAGCGATCAAAACGAGCCGAAGGGGTTGGCGGACGCTCCATGGATGGAAATAAACGATCACAATGCGAGGAACCTTGTAGATATCACGACACAGCATGCGTCAGATGAAGGTGGAATGAAATATTCTTTATTCGTTTTGATCATCGATGAAAAAAATAACAGATTCGCATTCAGCTCGAACGCATTTAATCGTTCTCACATAAGTCAGATGCTGGATTTGGGTGTCAAGGACCCTGATTATTTATACTATCGCGGTCAATTGACTGGCTTAAGTTTAACTTTGGATGGCGTGGATATAGATTCGATCAAGGATCAAAGATTAGCGTTCAAAGTGAAAGGAGTTGATCCCGTTCCGGCGCTAAACCTGTTTTTCAGGGGTGGCTTAAGGCGGGCTATTTCTACCTATGTAAGGGACAATGAACCCGCCTCATTGGAAGAAATTATTCGTCAAAATTCTTTAGAAGATGATGGGGCGCGGTTGGCGGAAAATCTCACTCCTGTCATTGCGAGGAGCGAAGCGACGAAGCAATCTATCGGGGGCATGACCAAGGATGGATTGCCGCGTCGCGGTTTCGCCGCTCCTCGCAATGACAATGATGAGCTTGCAACTCTATTTGGTAAGCCAACCCCGGCGAGGCTATCCTCAGTGGAAGCGCTGAGCGAGCCGGCGAACAGAAACTTTCTAGCGTCTGTGGCGGCGGCACGGTTGGGAGAGGGTGTGATCGACCTCCAAATGCGGCAAGGCGGTTTTGTCGGCGCAAGGTTTGCTTTTGTGCCTGTCGCGGGAGAGGGTGTGAATGTGATCCCTATCGGGTTGCCAAATGCCGCACCGGTTTATTTTTCAAAGAGAGATCTTGAAATGGGCGCTCGGTTGTCCAAAAAACGCCGTGATTCTTGGACTCACCGGCAAGCCGTAGAACAGGTGATGCTCCGCGCGGCGAAGGATTTTGCTGAAAAAGAAACAGCCTCACAAGAAGCCTTGTCCCGATTTGTAAAAAATTTAAAAACAACGGCGCGGGTCCAGTTGGATATCGACGTTTCGCTTTATTCCGAAGAAATGCTCAAAGATATGGCGTTGCAGATGAAAAATTTAACCGAGAGCTTAAAGTCGATTGAAAATTCTGACCGCCTGGTTTTGAAGATTCGTTGGAGACGGGGAGAGACGGTTCTCGATGGTTTCGGCGGGCTTCGTTCGACGACTTTTGAACAGCCGGATGAGGCGGACGCAAATATACATCTGGGTCAGGCGTCTCAAGACTTTTTAAATTTGATACAGGCAGGACATGCGGCGCTGATGACCCCCGCGCCCAAACCCTGGGAGCCGAAACAATTTTTACCGTTCAATTATGGCGCGATGGTGCGGTACGTGATCGTAGCGAAGTTCTCTTCCGATGCCGTCGCGCGTCTGGCACTGGCTCGCGTTTTTGGACACCCGGTTGACGCCGAGGGCAAAACCCTTGTTTTGGCCGCACCCAAAGACGTTCGGTTGGAGGCCTATCAGGCCAGAGATCTCTTTGCCCGCGTCCTGAAAGCGATCTCCGTCGATCTGTTGGCGGAGTATATCCGGCAGAGATCCTCCCAGACGGCAGCATAGGCTTATGGGATAATTTGTTGACACATGTAAATTTATCCGGATAATCTAACATATCATGAAAAAAGAGATCTTGAAGCGCCAGATCGATCTAGACTTGCCCAAGGGGAAATCCTGCTTTCTCTGGGGCCCGCGAAAAGCGGGAAAAAGCTACTGGATCCGCCATCATTTAAAAGACGCTGCGTTGATCGATCTTTTGCAAACGGACGTTTTTTCGGATTATGCTTCCCGGCCGGCCTTGCTTCGGGAGCGTTTTGATAAAAACAAAAAACTGATCGTCATTGATGAAGTCCAAAAGATCCCGCCGCTGCTTGATGAAGTTCATTGGCTGATCGAAAATCGCGGCGCTCAGTTCCTTTTGACCGGGTCTAGCGCAAGGAAACTGCGAAAAGGACATGCCAATCTTTTGGGGGGCCGCGCCTGGCGGCGCATACTTTTACCGCTTTCTTATTCGGAGGTTTCGGGTTTTCAGATCGAAAAGGCGCTTGTCTCGGGGATGCTTCCGCCGCATTTTTTATCCGAAAATCCCGTCGAGGAACTGCGTGCTTACATTGCAGATTATCTTAAAGAGGAAATAGCGGCCGAAGCACTGACTCAAAACATCCCTGCTTTTTCAGAATTTTTACGCGTGGCCGCGCTGACCTCGAGCGAACTATTGAATTATACCAACATCGCCCGCGAAACCGGGATCAACCAGCGGGCCGTGCGTGATTATTTCAATATTCTCGAAGACACGTTCCTTGGTTTTCGCGTCTCTCCTTGGACAAGATCCAAAACTCGCCGCATGATCCTGGCGGAAAAATTTTATCTATTCGACGTGGGTGTGGCCAATTACCTGGCTCGCAGGCATCCGGTTTTGGGGAATAGCGATTTTGGCAAGGCTTTTGAGCATTTTATTTTGATGGAGCTGCGTGCTTATCAGGCCTATCGAGACCAGGAAATGCCAATTTATTACTGGCGCACAAGCTCCGGCCAGGAGGTAGATTTTGTTTTGGGGGATCGCGAGGTCGCGCTTGAGGTCAAAGCGGGCAAGGTTCATGAAGGGGATTTACGCGGGTTGGAGGCCTTGATCCAAGAAGCTCCTGTCAAAAGAGCCCTATTGGTCTGTTTTGAAAAAGAGCCGCGGTGTTTGGCAAACAAGATCGAAATACTACCCTGGCAGGATTTTTTGAAGCTTCTTTGGAGCGGGCAGCTTGTTTGACACTCCTAACCCAAAGCCATATAATGACTAATAGATAACTCATGGAAAAAACCAGCGAATATATAGGCCTTTTAGTTACCTTTCTCCTGGCGGTAGGCCTTGCCGGGGCGATGCTTTTTTTGAATGCCATCCTTGGGCCTAAAAATAAAATGACCCCCGCCAAAGCCGAGCCGTTTGAGTGCGGTTTGGAACCCTTGAGCAGTCCTACCGGGCAATTTTCTGTGAAATTTTATCTCATCGCGATGTTTTTTATCCTCTTCGACGTCGAAGTCGTCTGGTTTTTCCCCTGGGCGGTCATCCTGCGTGAGCTTCGGTGGGTGGGCATCGCGGAGATGTTCGCTTTTGTATTCGTGTTGGTCCTTGGATTTGTATATGCATGGAAAAAAGGAGCTTTAGAATGGGAGAAATAATGGAATCCGCCACTAAAGCGTCGGCGGACTCAATTTTTGGTGAGACTTCGCCAAAAATTGAGAAGTTTAATTTCATGACGACGACGCTCAACGACGCGATCGGCTGGGCGCGCAAATTTTCTATTTTCCAATATCCTTTCGTCACCGCTTGCTGTGGCATGGAATACATGTCGACGGCTTGTTCCCATTACGATGTGGACCGTTTCGGCGCGGGTTTTCCGCGTTTTTCTCCTCGGCAATCGGATGTGTTGTTCGTCGTCGGAACGATCAGTCACAAAATGGCGCCTGTTTTGAAAAAAGTATTTGACCAGATGTGCGAACCCAAGTGGGTGGTGGCGTTCGGTGTCTGTACCTGCACCGGAGGATTTTATGATAATTATGCGACGGTGATGGGGATCGATACTCTCATCCCGGTAGACGTGTACATTCCTGGTTGCCCGCCACGGCCGGAAAATGTGCTGGATGGTCTTATGAAATTGCAGGCAAAAATTCAAAAACAAAAACAGGAGATATAGAGACCCTAAAAGAAAATGTCATTTCGACGAGCGCAGCGAAGAGAAATCTTGCTGTTAAGTACGAGATCTCTCGCTTCGCTCGAGATGACAAGGTTGGTCTCGCAGAAAAATATGGGTTTAGCAGAACACGTCAAAACGAAATTTCCCAACATCGTCACCGAAGCCTACACGGATAAAGGCGACGAGATCATTCGCGTCAAGCGCGAGGGGATCCAATCTCTTTTGGCTTCCTTGAAAAAAGATCCGG
>CAZBIH010000016.1:15637-20061 GCA_964492015.1 uncultured Planctomycetia bacterium
CGCGTCAAGCGCGAGGGGATCCAATCTCTTTTGGCTTCCTTGAAAAAAGATCCGGAGTTTGATTTTAATCTTCTCATCGACATTTTTTCTGTGGATTATCTTCATTGGGAGGAAAAGGGAACGCGTTTTGAGATCAATTATAACCTTTTCTCTATTTCCAAAAATCACCGTCTTTTTGTGAAAACTGAAGTGTCGGAGTTGGATCCTCAGCTGGATTCAGTCGTCTCTGTTTGGCCGGCGGCGGACTGGTTTGAGAGGGAAGTGTGGGACATGATGGGGATCGTGTTCAACGGGCATCCCAATTTAAAAAGAATTTTAATGTATGAGTCGTTTCAGGGGCACCCTCTGAGAAAGGATTATCCGTATAACAGGCGGCAACCTTTGATCGGGCCGGTTAACTGAGAATTGAAAATGCCCGCCTGCCGGACGGGCAGGTAAAATTGAAAATTGAATGAAAAACCCCAAACTCCGTTTTAACGGATTTAAAACGAAACTTTGTTTCGTGGGGATGTTGTTGGGTGTTTTGATAGGCTCTTTCAAAACTTTCGCGGCTGAGGCGAGAGACTCTTCTGCTTTCGCGGAGATGGGAGTGGCCGACGGGCGGCGGGGCAATTGGGACGGGGCGATCGAGAATTTAAAAAAAGCGGCGGCGCTGGATCCTAAACGTGCTGATGTTTTTACCGATCTTTCAGTGGCTTACGCGGAAAAGAAAGATTTTGTGAACGCTGTTTTACAAGCCGACAAGGCGATCGCGATCGAGCCCAAAAAAGCCAGCGCCTACATTGCCAAAGGGTATGCTTTGCAGGCCAAGGGGGAGGAGGCCGCGGCGGTGAACGCGTTCCGTCAGGCGATCGCGGCCGAGCCGCGCAATTCGGACGCGTACGTGGCGCTGGGAAATCTGCACACGGAGAAGGGGCGCCTGGACGGTGCGATCGCCGCTTACGCAGATGCGATCAAAACGGACCCGAAAGCCGTATTCGCGTATTGCAACATCGCGTATATTTATGAATCTAAAAAAGATCTGGTAAAAGCCAAAGAGTACCTCGAAAAGGCCTCGAAAATTAATCCGCAGGATGCGGTCGTGTGGTATGATTTGGGGGAAATTTTCGCCAAAGAAGGGAATCCTTCTAAAGCGATTCAGTATTACGAAAAAAGCTACGGGATCGACCCCCGGTATTACAAGGCGGCCATGAGTTTGGCGATGGCTTACGAGAAGAAAAGAGATCTTGAGAAAGCCGCTGAATTTTACGTGAAGTCATTGTCTTTAACGGATGATCCGAAACTGAAAGAAGCGATTTTACGTCAGATCACCCGTACGAATGAATAAAATTTTTTTAGTATTGTCATTTCGACGAACAAAGTGAGGAGAAATCTCGGGTTAGAAACGAGATCTCTCGCTTCGCTCGAGATGACAGGGAGATAATTTTTTCAGTGGGAAAGCCCGTAAGCCTTAACGAAAATCCGATCGAATCCCGGTCGATGCTCTTAAACGTTGGCCCTCAGCATCCGGCGATGCACGGCATCGTGCGCATCATCACCGAGCTTCAGGGAGAGACCGTTATCGGCGCCGAAGTCGAGATCGGGTATCTTCACCGCGCGTTCGAGAAAATGTGCGAGCAGGGTCCCTACAACAATGCCATCCCTTACACGGACCGCCTTAATTACGTTTCCCCCCTGATCAACAACATCGGTTATTGCCTGGCCGTCGAAAAAATTCTGGGGATTCAAACGACTGAACGTTGCCAGTACATCCGCGTCCTCATGAGCGAGATCTCCCGCGTCACCGACCATCTGACCTGTGTGGGCGCCTCCGCGATGGAGCTGGGAGCTTTTACCGTTTTCCTGTACATGATGAAGGCCCGGGAGTTTTTGTATGAACTCATTGAAAGCGTGACTGGCGCCCGCCTGACGATCTCCTACGCGCGTATCGGCGGGCTTAAAGCCGATCTGCCCGAAGGTTTTGAGGAGCAGACACTGCATGCCATCAAGGAAACGCGCAAAGTTTTAAAAGAGATTGAGGATCTCTTGGATAAAAATAGGATATTCGTCGACCGCCTCCGGGACGTCGGCGTTATTTCCCAAGAAGACGCCATTGCCTACGGGATCACGGGGCCGTTTTTGCGTTCAACCGGCGCGACTTACGATGTGCGCAAAGCTAAAAATTATTTGGTTTACGACCGCCTTGATTTTGATGTACCTGTTGGTGAGCACGGTGATAATTTGGACCGATATTATGTCCGTATGGAAGAAATGCAGCAGAGCCTGCGCATGGTCGAACAGGCGATCGCCCAAATGCCCAAGGGCCCTGTGCTCGTTACGCCCGACGGAAAAGTGGTTCCGGCCGCGATGATGGTGGATGAAGCCAAGATGGGCCGCGTCGAGGGTTTTCAGAAAGTGTCTGTGGAAGCGGATCCGACGCTGGACGGAAGCGCCGGAGCCAGCCATGGCGTGGTTTATTCTGAAAATAAGAGAGTGGCGCTCCCCGCCAAAGAAGATACTTATGGAAATATTGAAGGCCTGATGAATCATTTTAAACTCGTCATGCACGGCCACGGTTTGCGCCCACCCAAAGGCGAGGCGTATTTCGCGGTCGAGGGCGCCAATGGGGAATTGGGGTTTCATGTGGTCAGTGACGGCACGGACAGGCCGTATCGAGTGCGTGTGCGCCCGCCGTGTTTTCCCATCGTGGCGGCTCTGCCCAAATTGATCATCGGCGAGATGGTGGCGGATATTGTGCCGACGTTCGGGTCGGTCAATATGATCGGAGGCGAGCTTGACCATTAATCTTTCGACCCTCGACAACGAAGCCCAAAAAATCATTTCTAAATACGATGAGAAGCGGGCTGCCGTGCTTCCGCTTTTACATTTAGCGCAAGACAAAATAGGCTACGTCACTCCCGAAGCCATGGAATGGACGGCCAAATGGTCCGAAGTGCCCGTGGTCCATGTGTGTGAAGTCGTGACTTTTTATTCCATGTATCATCAGAAGCCTGTCGGCCAGCATCACATCCGTTTTTGCACCGGCACCAGCTGTGTGCTCCGCGGTTGTGAGTCCCAATTAAATTATTTGAAGAAAAAATTGAATGTTCAAAACGGCGGCACCACTGCCGACGGCAAATTTTCTCTCGAAGAGGCCGAATGCCTCTGCAACTGCGAAGCCGCTCCGATGATGCAGGTGGACAAAGATTATTACGTCGACCTAACGGAAAAAAAGATCGACCAGATCCTGGGTGAAATGAAATGACCGAGCCCATCCTCTCCCGTAATTTCAATGTCCCTAACGCCTGGAAAATGGCGGTCGCCGAAGAGCGCGGCGCTTACCAGACAGCCAAAAAAGTTTTGACTTCGTCCAAACCGGAAGAAGTCGTCGCGGCGGTCACGGCTTCCAACTTGAGAGGTTTGGGCGGCGCGGGATTTCCCACCGGGAAAAAATGGTCTTTTTTACCGAAGGGCAATCCCAAGCCCGTCTATCTTGTCATCAACGCGGATGAAGGGGAGCCGGGCACTTGCAAGGACCGCTACATTCTCGAGCGGGATCCGCATCAGATGATCGAGGGGATCATCATCAGCGCTTTCGCGATCAATTCTCATAAAACTTATGTGTATATCCGCGGGGAGTATGTGCGGCCGTTTGAAAATCTTCAGGCGGCTGTTGATGAAGCGTACGCCAAAGGGTATCTTGGCAAGAGCGCTTTTGGCTCAGGCTATGCCGTGGATATTGTGGTACATCGCGGGGCGGGGGCGTATATTTGCGGTGAGGAGACAGCCCTTTTAAATTCTCTCGAAGGCGGCCGCGGCCTGCCGCGCTTGAAGCCGCCATTTCCGGCCATCATCGGACTTTTTGGATGCCCGACCATCATTAACAACGTAGAAACGATCGCGTGCGTGCCGCATATTATGAAAAACGGCGCCGAATGGTTCGCGGATCTGGGGATCCCCGGCTGCGGCGGCACGCATCTGTTTAGCATTTCAGGGCATGTTGAGAAACCCGGCGTTTATGAGCTGCCGATGGGGATTTCTCTCAAAGATATTATTTATAAACATGCCGGAGGCATTTTAGGCGGCCGCCAATTGAAGGCCGTGATCCCCGGAGGCATTTCCGCCAAGATCCTCACCGCCGCGGAAGTGGATGTCAAAATGGATTATGACTCCCTTAAAGCCGTGGGCACCATGCTCGGCTCAGCCGGCATCATGGTCATGGACGAGACAACTTGCATGGTGAAGATGCTTTTTTATGCGACCAAATTTTTTGCGCATGAATCCTGCGGCCAATGCTCACCCTGCCGTGAAGGTACGGGCTGGGCGCATAAAATTGTGACGCGTATGTACGGCGGCCATGGGAAACCCGGAGATCTCGACGAGCTTTTGAGAATTGCCCGCAATATGGAACGGCGCACGATCTGCGTATTTGCCGATGCCGCCGC
>CAZBIH010000017.1:0-2974 GCA_964492015.1 uncultured Planctomycetia bacterium
CAGGTCCGCGTCTTGGTCGCCGAGGGCCAGAAAATGTTAAAAATAAACATTCGCGGAGTTTATCAGATCCGCATTTTACCGTCGATGCAGTTGGCTAAAAAAGGCAAGGGTTTAATAGACGCGTGGTTTGTGCCGACTCCCAACGGGATCCGGGTCGGGCGCGAAGAGTGGGTTTGCCGGGGCATGCGCATCGAGCCGCTCCAGGACAGGGATCTGGTGTTGGGCTCGTCGCGTTTTCGCGGGGCTCTGACCCTTTTAAAAGATAAGAGCCATTTATTCTACGCGGTCAATTCGCTGGGTGTTGAAAGCTATCTCTATGGCGTGCTTCATCATGAGGTGGCTGCCTGGTGGCCGATGGAAGCGCTCAAAGCTCAAGCGATCGCCGCGCGAAGCTACGCGCTTTATCAGGCAACGGTCAGCCAGCGCGCGGAGTATGATCTAAAGAGCGGCACTAGCTCCCAAGTTTACGGCGGGAGCACCACCGAGCGTTTCCGAACCAAACGGGCCGTTGACTTGACAGCGGGCAAAATACTCCTGTATCAGGGAAAAGTATTCCCCGCTTACTTTCACGCGACCTGCGCGGGACTTACCGCGAATGCCGCGGAATTGTGGAAGATCAGCCTGCCGCCGATCGCGGGAGGAGTGCATTGCAGTTACTGCCGTATTTCGACCCACTACAACTGGGAAGCTCGTGTACCCCTGGCTGAGATCGAGGGAAAGTTCAATAAATATGGCCGCCCTGTCGGTCAGATCTTAAAAATAGAGATCATCTCGCAGACGCCTTCTCGCCGTGTCGGCAGCCTTCGTGTTACCGGTACGGCCGGAGAAGCGGTTGTGGCTGCGAAAGATTTTCGTGTTTGGATCGGCGGCGACAAGCTTCGCAGCACTTCCTTCACGGTGCAGATCCAGGAGGATAGGGTTTCTTTTCACGGGAAGGGCTGGGGCCACGGGGTTGGATTTTGTCAATGGGGCGCTTTGGGACAGGCGCTTTTGGGGAAGACGTACGAGTCTATCCTCGGGCTCTATTATCCAAGCTCTCAGATCGCCAAATACTCGTCCCCGCCTGACGGCAGGCAGGTGTAAGATGGTTTTGACTGACAATTTTTTTAATTATGTTCTTCCTGAGGAGCTGGTAGCTCAGCACCCGTTTCCCCAAAGGGACGGCTCACGCCTGTTGGTCGTTGACCGCAAGACAGGATGGATCGCCGACCGCCATTTTTCGGATATTCATGAATTTCTTTCCCCCCAAGAAGTGCTGGTGCTCAACGACACCAAAGTATTTCCGGCGCGGATGCTCGGCAAAAAGAAAAAAACAGGCGGGAAGGCGGATGTCTTGCTTCTGGAGCCTTATGAAAAACCTCTTACGCGCACGGATGAAACGATGTCGGCGGGGGAGGCCGATGAGTGGAAGTCCAAGATCCTCTGGAAATGCCTTGTTCAGCCCGCTTTGAAAGAGGGACAGGAGATCGTGTTTGAGGGGGAGGCGGCCGAAGCTGTTTTTTTAAAAAGAGATCTCGACGGCGTGCCCATTCTTGAATTTATCAATAGCACGGATCCGCGCCAGATGGCGCGGCGCATCGGCCACATGCCTTTACCGCCCTACATCCGACGCGAGGATGCCGTGCAGGATGCGGACCGCTATCAGACCGTTTATGCCAAAAATGAGGGGGCTGTGGCGGCACCCACCGCCGGGCTTCATTTTACGAAAGAGCTTTTGGAAAAATTAAGTCAAAAGGGTGTTGAGGTCGTCATGGTGACGCTTCATGTGGGTTACGGGACGTTCAAGCCGGTGGAGAATATAGAGACCCACCGCATGCACTCCGAATATTTTGAGCTCTCCGAGGACGCCGCGCAAAAAATAAACCGCGCTAAAAACGAAAAAAAGAAAGTCTGGGCAGTGGGTACGACCGCTGTGCGTGTGCTTGAGACTTGCGTTCAAAATAAGAAACTCGTTGCCGGAAAAGGCCAGACGGATATTTTTATCCGTGAGCCGTTTGAGTTTGAGGCGGTCGACGGCCTTGTAACCAATTTTCATCTACCCAAAACAACGCTCCTGCTTTTGGTGGGGGCGTTCATGGGCGAGACATTGATGAGGAAGGCTTACGAGCACGCGATCCAAGAAAAATACCGTTTTTATTCTTATGGCGACGCGATGCTCATCTTATGATAAAAAAATACCTGCCCTTTTGGGGCCTTCAGGTCCTGGCAAATATTTTATGGCTTTTTTGGGTGCTTCCGGCCCTGGGCGAATCCGGTTCGCCGGGGGAAATGCTCAAATGGCTCGGCGTCCAGATCCTTTCTCCCCTATTCCTTTCTCTTTTAATGGCGCAGGCCAGAAGACTGGCTTATGGATTGACCGCTCTTTACGGAGCCATGACAGGACTTTACGCGCTGGGGATGCTGGGCTGGGCGCTCATCGGGGAAGCGACGCCTCTTTCGGTGTACGCGGTTTGCGGGTTATTTTTCTGGGTGGCGTTCGGGCTGATATTTTTGGCGCTGAAAGACTTAAACATAGGACAAAAAGCGAGGCGATACGATGAAATTAAAGACGAATGAAGAACATTTGGTCAAAATGGCGGTGCAGGGAAAGCCGGCGAATCCTTTGCGTTTTGGGGAATTTGAAATGGATTGGAAGGGACAGGGGCACTCGCTTCCCAGTGTCGGGGGGATCACGTACAACGTGAAGGTGGGCGACACAGCATTTCATTGGCGCGGGGATCATATCGAGCCGGGTGTTTCGATGGTTTTGGATGAAGAGAAAAGATCGGGTAAACAGAATATGGCTTTGCAGTTCTTGGCTTGCGTGGGCAACGAGGCCGTTGTGGTTTCTGGGGCGGCAAAAGGGCACAAGGGTACGGTGGTCGGCCATCACGGCGGTGTGGAGCACATGATCGTGGATTTTGATGACAAGACACTTCAAAAATTAACGTATGATGACAAAATTTTGATCAAGGCTTTTGGGCAGGGGCTGAAG
>CAZBIH010000017.1:3074-18594 GCA_964492015.1 uncultured Planctomycetia bacterium
ATCCTGGATGCGGATAATACGTTTGGGAGGCATTATTTTGAGGGGGCGGTGACCATTGGGGTTGTCGCGCATTCGGATAGTTTTCTTTCGGGGCATGGACCGGGGGTGTCGACGCTGTTTTCATCGCGGACGCCGGCGATCAGGCCTAAAATATCTAAAGAGGCTAACCTTGCTCAGATCTTAAAAATTGGGCGATACAGGAAATAGGTGTGTATACAAATTGTCATCTCGAGCGAAGCGAGAGATCTCGGTTTTATAATTAAAAGCGAGATTTCTCGGGCTTTGCCCTCGAAATGACATAATCCTCATGAATATTTTTAAAATAACCCACAAAGACACCCAGACCAGAGCCCGGACGGGTGTGCTGAAAACAGCGCATGGGGAGATAAAAACACCGGTGTTTATGCCGGTGGGAACGCAGGCGACGGTTAAAACTATTTCCAATGATGAACTTTTAGCGGCCGGCGCGCAGATAATTTTGTCCAACAGTTATCATTTGTATTTGCGGCCGGGCGAGGCGGTGATGAGGGATGTGGGCGGTCTGCATTCGCTGATGAATTGGAAGAAGCCTATTCTTACGGATTCCGGCGGATTTCAGATCTTTAGTTTGGCGAAGCTGAATAAAATTACCGCAGAGGGCGTTCATTTTCAATCTCATGTGGACGGTTCGAAACAATTCTTATCCCCGGAAGACGTGATCCGCGTCGAGCACGTACTGGGCAGTGACATCATCATGCCGCTGGATGAGTGTGTGAAATATCCCAGCGATCACGAGACGGTGAAAAAGTCCCTTAAGATCACGCATGATTGGGCGCGCCGCAGTAAGATCGCTTGGGAGGCGGCTGGGTGTAAGAATGACTATGGGAAGGAAAGTATTCTTTTTGGGATCGTGCAGGGGGGTGTTTATAAAGATCTGCGTGAGGAATCGGCAAAAGCGCTGACGGAAATTGATTTTCCCGGCTATTCGATCGGGGGGTTGAGTGTGGGGGAGCCGAGCGCGGCGATGTATGAGACGCTGGCGGCGACTCTGCCGTATTTGCCAGAAGAGAAGCCTCATTATTTGATGGGGGTGGGACTGCCGATGGATCTTTTTGAGGCGGTGTCTCAAGGAGTGGATATGTTTGACTGCGTGGTGCCGACGCGCAACGGGCGCAATGCCACGGTTTTTACCCGGAAAGGGCGGCTTTTGCTCCGGGGAGCCTCGTACATCCGTGATCTGGGGCCGATCGAAGAGGGCTGCTCCTGCTACACTTGCAAAAATCATAGCCGCGCGTACTTAAGGCACCTTTTCAATGCTGATGAATATTTAGCGGGACGATTAGCTTCTTTACATAATTTAACATTTTTTATACAATTGCTCGAGTCTATGAGGCGGGCGATCGAGGAAGATCGCTTTAAAGAGTTTCGCCAAAACTTTGAAAGAGATTTTAACCCCAAAGAGGAGTCTTAATGGAAGGCCAACCCAGCGCTATTCTTCAATTCTTGCCGCTCGTCGTCCTATTTTTTGTTTTTTACTTTTTGATCATTCGTCCCCAGCAAAAAAAGCAGAAAGACCATGCAGATCTGATCAGCAAGCTCGATAAGAACGATGAAGTCATTACGGTCGGAGGGGTCCACGCGACGGTCGTTTCCGTCGGGGAGAAGACCGCCATGATCCGTATCGCTGACAATGTGAAGATCGAGATCGAGAAGGCCTCGATCACACAAGTCACTAAATCCAGACAGTCTTAAAGGAAAAAAGGGTTATGACACAAAAAAGTTTATCCTGGCGTTTTCCCCTGATCGCGGTTGTGATCGCGACCTGTCTTTATTATGCGATCCCGCCGTTTGGAACTCCGGGAAAACCCGGAAAGATCAAATTGGGGCTGGATCTGCAGGGCGGGATGCACCTGCTTTTGCGTGTGGATACCTCGAAGCTTCCGGAGAAGGCAAAAGAAGACGCGACTGAGCGGGCGATGGAAATTATTCGTAACCGCATCGATCAATTTGGTGTCGCTGAACCCTCGATCCAGCGTGAGGGCAATGATCGTATCGTGGTCCAACTTCCCGGAGTGACGGACCGTGAACGTGCGCTCGCACTTTTGGGAAAGACGGCTTTATTGGAATTTAAGATCGTCTCTGACGACGCGACCCTCCTAAAAGAAGCGATCGCCGGAGATATTCCCGAGAGCTACGAGCTGCTCTCTTCGGATGAGGGCGGGCAGATCCTTGTTGAAAAAGAAGCTCTCCTGACAGGGAAGAATATCACCAATGCCGGCGTTAGCTTTGAATCCAATTTCAATGAACCGGTCGTCACGATGGAGTTTAACAGCGAAGGCGGGAAAATTTTTTCTGATATCACGGGAGCCAATGTGGGGCGGCACATCGCCATCATTTTGGACGGCAAGGTGCAGTCGGCGCCGGTGGTGAACGAGCGCATTCCTTCGGGTAAAGCCCAGATCACGGGACGTTTCAACATGGACGCGGCCAACGATCTCTCGATCGCTTTACGCGCCGGCGCCCTGCCTGCCCCTATTATTGTCGAGGAAGAACGTAGTGTCGGCCCCAGTCTCGGAAAAGATTCGATCCAGCAGGGGATCAATGCGTCTTTGTTCGGATTTGGCGCGGTGGTACTTTTCATGCTTATTTATTATATGTTCGGGGGTTTTGTCGCGGATATTGCTTTAGCGCTCAACGTGCTCATCACGCTGGCCGCGCTGAGCTATTTTCAGGCGACGCTGACTTTGCCCGGTATTGCCGGCACCGTGTTGACGGTCGGTATGGCGGTCGACGCGAACGTGCTCATTTTTGAACGTATCCGCGAAGAACGGGCGCTCGGCAAGCCGATGGCTTCCGCGCTCATTGCCGGTTACAACAAAGCTTTTATGACGATCTTAGACACTCACTCCACGACGTTGATATCGTCGGCGATCCTTTATTACATAGGGACGGGCCCGATCAAGGGTTTTGCGTTGACGCTGGCGATCGGTATCATTGCGAGCTTGTTCACCAGTGTTTTTGTGACGCGAGCGATCTTTGATCTTATGATCGCCAAGGGCGGTTTGAAGGATATGAAGATGCTGCATATTTTAAATTATGTGCCGAAAATTGATTACTTGAAGATCCGTAAGATCTGCTACGCGGCCTCCATTCTTGTAATCTTTGCCGGAGCCTATTTCTTTTTTAATCGCGGGGAAAAAATGTTCGGTGTGGAATTTACCGGCGGAACGATGCAGGAGTATCGTTTCGCGAAACCTGTTTCCGTGGACGTGATCCGCAAGAGCCTGGATGAGATCGGGTTCGGGACTGCCACGATCCAAAAAGTGGGCGAGGGCAGTGATATGATGATCCGCGCGGGGCAAGGCTCCGAGGTCGCGATCCAGAAGAAGCTTAAAGACAGTTTTCCCGATAATCCCTATGAATTGCTCAGGCTTGAAAGTGTGGGGCCGGTTGTCGGCAAAGAGCTGAAGGTCAAGGCGATCTGGGCGGTCGCGCTGGCTCTTATCGGTATCTGGGTCTATATTGTGTGGCGGTTTGATTTTAAATTTGCGTTCGGTGCTATTCTTTCGCTTTTTCACGACGCGCTCATTACGGTTGGTTTTGTCGCGATCTCGGGCCGCGAATTTTCGGTGCCTGTGCTAGCGGCTATTTTGACCATCATCGGTTTTTCGATCAACGATACGATCGTCATTTTTGACCGTATTCGCGAGAGGCGCCGCAGTGGAGCCAGAGAAACCTTTGCCGAGACCGTGAACACCAGCATCAACCAGACTTTACCGAGGACCATTTTGACGACTTTGACCGTCTTCATGGTGATCCTGGCGCTGTATTTTAAGGGCGGTGAGGTAATCAATGATTTTGCGTTCACCATGCTTGTGGGTGTGATCAGCGGTACGTATTCCACGATCTACATCGCGGCTCCGGTGCTGGTCGACTGGCCGGGATCCAAGAAAAATAAATGATCTGATGAAGCGCCACTGGGTCCTCCAGCCATCCCATGAGGAGGCTCGCCGCCTTGCTTCTGAATTAAACATCGACCCGATCATCGCGGGTCTTCTGATCCGCCGGGGAATGTCTGACCCCGGCGAGATCAGCCGCTTCCTCAGCCCTTCGTTTGAACATCTTGAAGACCCATTCGTTTTTCAGGACATGGCCAAAGCGGTGGATCGGATCCGCACGGCAGTAAGTCAAAAAGAAAAGATCCTGGTTTATGGCGACTACGATGTGGACGGCATTACCGGAAGCGCCATTCTTTATCCGGCATTAAAAAAGATAGGCGCGGATGTTGAAGTCCATATTCCGCACCGCATGAATGACGGGTATGGACTCAACCGCGCGTCGCTTGAAAAGCTTCTCCAACAAAAATTTAAACTCGTGATCACGGTGGATAATGGAATCACCGGCGCCGATCAGGTCCGTTTTTTAAATGAAAAAGGCGCCGACGTGATCATCGTGGATCACCACACGCCCAAAGACGAGGTCCCGCCCGCTTACGCGATCGTCTCAAGCGTCGCCGGGGGCAAAGGCGATCCAAATTTGGCGGCTTGCGGTTTGGCTTTTAAATTAGCCTGGGCGCTTCTGGGAAGTCTCGAGCAGGCGATGGAATATCTGGATTTGGCGGTGGTGGGTACCGTGGCGGATCTTGCGCCGGTGCTTGGTGACAACCGCATTATTTTAAAACTGGGTCTTCCGCTCTTAGCCAAGACCAAGCGCCCCGGGCTTCGCGCGCTCATGGAAGTAGCCAAGATCGAGAGAAATTTTGTGTCTTACCGTGACATCGCGTTTGGCCTGGGGCCGCGCATCAACGCGTCGGGCCGCATGGGCTCTCCGCTGGCGGCGTTCAAACTCCTTACCACAGAGAATCCGCTCGAAGCACGGAACCTCTCGCAGATCCTTGACGAGGGAAACCGCGACAGACAGCGTGTGGAAGCGGACGCTTTTGAGGAGGCGGTCCGTCATGTGGAGCTGGATCCTTTGAAAGATTCGCAGAAGATCCTTGTTCTTGAAAATGAGGGCTGGCACGAAGGGGTGCTGGGTATTATCGCGGCGCGTCTTGTCGAGCGCTATCGCAAACCGGCGATCGTGATCTCCTTAAAAGACGGCGTGGGCAAGGGGTCAGGACGCTCGATCCCGTCCTTTTCTATTTATGACGCGGTGCTTCCGCACGAATCTCTTTTAGTGAGCTTTGGCGGCCATGCCCAGGCTTGCGGGCTTTCGGTCAAAAAAGAAAATATCCAAACTTTTCGTCAAAAATTAAACGAGGCGTTCCACGCAGGGACAAGCCTTTCGTTGGGTGTAGAGTTGTCTATTGACGCCGAGGTGGAAGCTGGCCGGATCGGTACGCCATTTTTGAAGGAGCTGGGCCGCTTGACTCCGTTTGGACCGGGGAATCCGAAGCCCTTATTTGTTTCTAAAAAGATGAAGGTCCGGGGAGAGGTCAAAAAGCGGGGCAAAGATACCCTGCAGTGCTGGATGACGGATGATGCGGGCAAAGGCACTTTTGAGGTGATAGGGTTTCGTTCCTACGGGCGGTGGATGTCCGAATTGGATCAGGAATCGCGCCGCCTGCCTGCCGGCAGGCAGGTTGATATTGTATATCAACCGGCGCTTAAAACATTTAATGGAATAACTTCGATCCAGTTAAAACTGGAAGATTGGCAATTAAGCTGACGCGGCGACCGCTCCGGGTTTTCCGCCGGAGGCGGACCCGCCTTTGGCGGGCCAAGTGCGTTTGGGGGCCTTGATCACTTTGCCTGCTTTGAGATAATTTGCGGCGACCAGCACCCTTTTGACCGTGCCGTTCTCGATGATCTTGACGGACTGTAAATTGGGTTTGAAGCGGCGAGTGGTGATGCCGGTGGTTTTAAGACCGATACCGCCGGATCTTTTGGCAATACCGCGGCGCGCGATGCGCTTGCCCATTTTGGGCTTTTTACCTGTAAAATAGCAAATTTTTGACATCGGGTACTCCTTGATCGGGTTGATTTAAGAAGCAGTAATGTATCACGGCACCACTTGGGAGCGCAAGAGAAATCCTTGGCAGAACTAAAGATCACCCTGAAAACACCCCTTCAATACTTAAAAGGCGTGGGGCCGGAGCGTTCCAAGGTCCTGGCTCGGCTCAATTTGGCCACGGTGGGGGATCTTTTGTATTTCTTTCCCCGCCGGTATGAGCACCGCCTCCCGGTCAAACGTATATCCGAGCTTCATTTTGAAAATAAGGAATGCGTGCAAGGCGTAGTCGCCAGTTGCGGTGTTATGCGTCTGCGTACGGGGCAAGCCATTCTTAAGGTCACGGTTCGGGATGGGAAGTCCGTGCTTTATGGAATGTGGTTCAATCAGCCGTATCTGCAAAAAGTGTTTCTCCCCAAATCCAAAGTCGTTTTTTACGGTAAGGCCGAAAAATCCGGAAGCCGTGTTCAGATGACGCATCCGGAGTATGAGATATTCCAAGACGAAGTTCCGGCGGAGACGGTACACACCGGCAGGATAGTCCCTATCTATCCGCTCACGGAGGATCTGGGGCAGAAAGGATTGCGTCAGCTGGTATATCGGGCGATCGAGGTTTTTTCGGGACTTGTTCGGGACCCACTGGAGGTATCGATGAGAAAACGTCTGGATCTTCCGGAGCGCGCGTGGGCGATACGCCAGATCCACTTTCCCTCTGAAGAGAAAAATTCAAATCAGGCTTACCGGCGGCTTGTGTTTGACGAATTTTTTATGATGCAGGCTGTTTTGGAAATGAAAAAAGCCGAGTTTCAAAAAGAAAGCCCTCTCTTGGCGCATAAAAGCGAAAGGGGGGAGGTTGAAAGATTTTTGGCGGCGCTTCCGTTTGAGTTGACATCCGGACAGGAGAAAGCTATTTGGGAGATCATCGAGGATATGAGGTCCGGGCGGATGATGAACCGTTTGGTACAGGGGGATGTCGGCAGTGGCAAGACGGTCGTGGGCGCGGCGGCGCTTGTGTTTACTGTCGTCAACGGTTTTCAGGGAGCGCTCATGGCGCCGACGGAGGTATTGGCACAGCAACAATATTTGACGCTCTCACAGCTTTTGGAGCCTCTTGGTATCTCCTGCGGCTATCTGGCTCAGGCGATGCCGGCTCCGGAAAAGGAAAAAGTTTTGGCCGGGATCGCGGATGGTTCGATCCAAGTAGTGATCGGCACTCACGCTTTGATCCAAGAGGCGGTAAAATTTAAAAAACTGGGATTAGCCGTGATCGATGAACAACATAAATTCGGAGTTTTTCAGCGCGCGGCGCTCGCGAAAAAAAGCGCGCAGACGCCGCATCTTCTTTTCATGACTGCCACACCCATCCCGCGGACGCTCTCACTCACACTTTACGGCGATCTGGATATTTCGGTGATGGATCAATTGCCGAGCGGCCGTCAGCCCATACGCACCTTGTGGGTAGGCGAGGCCCGGCGCGGAGAGATCTACAAGTTTCTGGACTCGCTTTTGGAGAAAGGTGGCCAGGGCTATGTCTTGTGTCCGCTGGTGGATGCTAAAGCGTCGCTGGATGCCAAGAATATTTTTAAAGCCTATGAGGACCTGTCAAAAATTTTAACCCGCCGGAAATTCGGGATCCTGCACGGCAAAATGAAAAGCGCTGAGAAAAAGAAAGTGATGCAGGAATTTAAAGAGAAAAAAATAGACGTATTGATCTCCACGGTCGTGATCGAAGTGGGGATCGATGTGCCCAACGCCAACATCATGATGATCGAGAACGCCGAAAGATTTGGCTTGGCCCAGCTTCATCAGCTTCGCGGGCGTGTGGGGCGGGGCACCGAAGAGTCCTTCTGTGTGCTTTTCTCTGAAGCGCAGGGCGAGGAGTCCATCGAGAGGTTAGAGGCTTTCACCAAGATCCAAAGTGGTTTTGACATCGCCGAAAAAGACTTAAGCCTTCGCGGCGGCGGGGACATGATCGGGGAGAAACAGCACGGCCTTCCCGAACTGCGCATCGGGGATGTGGTCAAAGACATCGAGATCCTCCAATTGGCCAAAAAAGAAGCGCGTGCTATCGTTGCGGCAGACACTAAACTCATCCTTGCACAAAACCGCCTTATCCGCCGCGCGATCGAAAGCCGGTATGGAATTAAAAATAACACCCTCACTGTTTTGGCGTAAGCTCTAAATTTTTTCAAAAAATGAACCATAACCACTTGATCTTATTATAGATAGTATGGGGACAGTCCCTGGAGCTGTGGGGACAGTCCCTGGAGCTGAGTGATGAAGATCTTGACCGGGTATTTGAAGGGACGGCTGATACGGCTTTTACCCAAAGAGAGTTTGCGGCCGACGTCGGATCTGGTGCGCAAGGCGGTTTTTGATACACTGCAGGGCGCTTTTGAAGGGAAGCGGGTCCTGGATCTCTTTAGCGGGACGGGGGCTTTGGGTTTTGAAGCTCTTTCTTCCGGCGCGCGGGAAGCGATTTGGGTGGATTCGGATGACATACAGGTGGAGGCGATCGAAAAGACGATCTCGGATCTAGGGCTTCAGGATTCAGGGCGTGTTATCTGTCTGGATGTGTTTCGGACGCTCGAAACCCTCATTCGCGGTGGACAGAGCTTTGATCTTATTTTTCTGGACCCGCCTTATCATCAGGGGTTGGGGCAGAAGGCATTGAAGGTGATTTCGCAGTCCGGGCTTGTTCAGGAGGGGAGTATTCTAGTATTGGAGACCCACAAAACCGAAGATCCGCCCGAAACCGTCGGCAGGCTTCAGTCGGTCAAAACAAAAAAGCACGGAGACACCAAAATTACGTTTTATCTGGCGAACTAAGGCCGTCTATCCTTCGACAAGCTCAGGATTCCGTCTCTTGGATAAAGCCAAGAGACTCCATTCGCCTTGTGTTCTCCCCCTTATTTTGATAAATTAAATGCATGTCCAAACGCATTTTGATCGCCGATGACGACGAAAAAATAGCCTATCTGGTGCAGGTCCGGCTGGAGTCCAAGGGCTATTCCGTGATCACGGCCAAAGACGGGGAAGAGGCGCTCGAAAAAGTACAGTCTTCCAAGCCCGACCTTCTCATCCTCGACGTGCGCATGCCGAAGCTGGACGGGGATCAGGTTTACATGACGCTTCACTCCAAGCCCGAGACGAAAAATCTCCCTATTTTAATGCTGACGGGCCTTCGCACCGAAAATGAGATCGACGCCAACCACGAAGAGAATATTTTCGCCAAGCCGGTTGATTTCGAAAGGCTTCTGGCCAAGATCAAACAGGTGCTGGGTGAGTGATCTTTTAAAGTCGTCGGTCGGGCGTAAGGCTGTCATGGCGGTCACGGGTTTGCTTCTTTTGGGTTTTGTCATCGTCCACATGCTGGGAAACCTGCAGATATTTCTGGGCCCGGACGCGCTGAATGACTACTCCAAACATTTGAAAGAAATGCCTTTGTTGCTGTGGCCCGCGCGGATCTTTTTGTTGATAACGCTTGTCACCCATATCCTGGTTTCCATGAGCCTGGCGATCGAGAACCGTAACGCACGTCCTGTGCGCTACGCGGCACAGGATACGATCCAGGCGTCGTATGCTTCCCGTACCATGGTGATGTCGGGAATTATTATTTTTCTCTTTATCATTTATCATCTGCTGCATTTTACTTTTGGGAAGATCCAGCCGCAGTTTTTTGAGCATCTGGACCCCAAGGGCCGTCAGGACGTCTACGGAATGGTAGTTTACGGATTTCAAAATATTTATGTTTCGGCTTCCTACATCTTTGCGATGGCAGTTCTTTGTTTTCATCTTTCTCACGGGATCATGAGTCTTTTTCAATCGCTGGGGCTGAGTTCTGAAGCCACGGCCCCTCTGTTTAAAAAAACGGCGATCGGTTTGAGCCTCCTGATCTTTATTGGTAATTGCTCCATTCCCGCTTCAGTCCTTCTGGGGTTTGTCCGATGAACGCTAAAATTCCCGCGGGCCCGCTGGAGCAAAAATGGGACAAACACCGTTTTGATCTAAAACTCATCAATCCCGCCAACAAACGCAAACACGAGATCATCGTGGTGGGGACGGGCTTGGCGGGAGCGTCGGCCGCGGCGTCGCTGGCGGAGTTGGGCTACTCCGTGCGCTCTTTCTGTTTTCAGGACAGCCCGCGGCGTGCTCACAGCATCGCCGCTCAGGGCGGGATCAACGCCGCAAAAAATTATCAAAATGACGGCGACAGCGTCCAACGCCTTTTTTACGACACGATCAAGGGCGGCGATTTTCGCGCCCGCGAGGCCAACGTGTACCGTCTGGCGCAGATCAGCACGAGCATTATCGATCAGTGCGTGGCTCAAGGGGTGCCGTTCGCGCGTGAGTACGGTGGATCCCTGGCAAACCGTTCATTTGGCGGCGCTCAAGTTTCACGGACGTTTTACGCGCGCGGCCAGACGGGGCAGCAGCTTCTTTTGGGGGCCTATCAGGCGCTCTCAAGACAGATCGGGCTGGGAAAAGTAAAAATGCATCCGCGCACCGAGATGCTCGACTTGGTTCTTGTGGACGGCCACGCGAAAGGAATTGTGGCCCGTGATCTTGTCACAGGGAAAATTTCTTCTTACGCCGCGGACGCGGTGGTGCTGGCGACGGGCGGTTATTCCAACGCCTTCTATCTTTCGACGAATGCCGTGGGCTGCAACGTGACGGCGATACACCGCGCCTACAAAAAAGGCGCTTTGTTCGCCAATCCCTGTTACACGCAAATTCATCCCACCTGCATTCCTGTCAGCGGCGACTATCAATCAAAATTGACGCTCATGTCCGAATCTTTGCGCAACGATGGGCGTATCTGGGTCCCGAAAAATAAAGGGGATCAGCGGCCCCCGCAGGATATTCCAGAAGGCGAACGGGATTATTATCTGGAAAGAAAATATCCCAGCTATGGAAATTTAGCGCCGCGGGACATTGCGTCGCGTGCCGCCAAAGAAGCCTGTGATGCGGGGCTGGGTGTGGGCGAGACCGGCCGCGGCGTCTATCTTGATTTTGCAGACGCGATCAAACGCGTGGGCGCCAAGGTCATCGACGAGCGTTACGACAACCTTCTTCAAATGTACGAGAGGATCACCGGCGAAGACCCGTTCAAACAGCCGATGAGGATCTATCCTGCGCTTCACTACACCATGGGCGGGCTCTGGGTGGATTACAATCTGATGAGCAATATTCCCGGCCTGTATGTGATCGGCGAAGCTAATTTTTCGGATCATGGCGCCAACCGCCTGGGGGCGAGCGCTCTGATGCAGGGCCTAGCGGATGGTTATTTCATTTTGCCTTATACGATAGGGGATTATCTGTCGGTTTCCGGCAAGGTCAAAGTAAAAGCCGATCACGCCGAATTTAAAAAGTCGGAAGAAGAGGCCTCGCAGCGCACCAAAACATTTTTATCGATCAAGGGAAAACGCACCGCGGACTCTTTTCATAAAGAATTAGGTTTGTTGCTGTGGGAAGATTGCGGAATGGCTCGTAATGATGCCGGTTTAAAAAGAGCCCTCGCGAAAATTCCCAAGATACGTGAGGAATTTTGGAATAATTTAACAGTACTCGGCCAAAATGAGGAAATGAACAAGTCACTGGAACGCGCAGGCCGTGTGGCGGACTTTTTAGAATTCGCGGAGCTTCTGTGTTTGGACGCGCTCCAGCGCAAAGAATCCTGCGGCGGCCATTTCCGTGAAGAATATCAGACCGGCGAGGGCGAGGCCAAGCGCGATGATGCTAATTTTTGCTATGTGGCGGCGTGGGAGTTTAAAGGTGTGGGCAAGGAAGCGGCGTTGCATAAGGAACCCCTCACATTTGAAAATGTGCATTTAGGCGAAAGAAATTACAAATGAGCCCAAAAAATATGAATTTAAAACTCCGCGTTTGGCGCCAAAAAGACGCTTCGAGCCCCGGCAAGATCGAGGAATACGAAGCCAAAAACATCAATCCGCACATGTCTTTTCTAGAAATGCTGGATGTGGTCAATGAGGAATTGGCTCAAAAAGGCACGGACCCGATCGCGTTTGACAGCGATTGTCGCGAGGGGATCTGCGGGATGTGTTCGCTCGTGATCAACGGGATCCCGCACGGTCCTGACAAGGGGACCGCCACTTGCCAGTTGCATATGAGAAAATTCAAGGACGGCGACACGATCACGATCGAACCGTGGCGCGCGAAGGCGTTTCCCATGGTCAAAGACCTGGTGACGGACCGGAGCGCTTTTGACCGCGTGATCCAGGCGGGCGGTTTTGTGTCGGTGAACACCGGCAGTGCTCCCGAGGCCAACGCGATGCCTGTGGGGAAGAATACGGCGGAGTTGGCGATGGACGCGGCGGCCTGTATTGGTTGCGGCGCGTGTGTCGCTGCTTGCAAAAATGCCTCCGCGATGCTTTTTGTCGCCGCCAAGGTGTCGCACCTGGTGCTTTTGCCGCAAGGACAGGTGGAAAAAAATTCTCGTGTCCAAAAAATGGTGGCGCAGATGGACAAGGAAGGTTTTGGAAATTGTACGAATCAGTTTGAGTGTGAAGCCGCCTGCCCCAAAGAGATCAGTGTTTCTTTTATTTCAAAAATGAACCATGAATACTTAAGATCTTTTAAAGGAGATCCTCGATGAGCGAGATACCGCCCACAGCAGTGCCTGTCGCCAAGCCCCGGGTTCCGGGTCCTGTTATTTTTGTCGCGATCATGGATTTTTTATCCGTTTCTTTTATGGGGATGTTGTCGCTGGTAGCTCTGATCGCCCTGATCTTCGGCAACGTGATGGGGCTTTACGACCTGGTCACGAGCCAGATGGACCGATACATGAACGCTCCCAACTATTCCTACGGGATCACGTTTATTTTTGGCGCTTTACTTTTTATGTGCCTTTCGTTCGTTTTGTTCTTTGTTCTGTTGGGAATAGGGCTTTTGAAAGGAAAAAAAGCAGCCTGGTATACACAAGTGGTGCTCTGTGTGCTCGGCTTGTTCGCTTTCCCCTTTGGAACTATTCTAAACGGCGTTATTTTATTCTTATTTTTCCGTCAACCGGTTCGAGATTTCTTTAAGGTCTAAAAATGCCTCTTGTTAAAGCGAAGATACGTGTGGGCCACAGCCCCGATGCCGATGACGCGTTCATGTTCTACGCGATCGCGCACGACAAGATCAAAACCGAAGGGATCAAATTTTCTCATGTGATCGAGGACATTGAGAGCCTGAACCGACGCGCGTTCAAATCAGAGCTGGAAGTCACGGCTGTGTCGGCGTTTGCTTTTTTTGAAGTGGCTGACAAATATGCCCTCATGGCTTGCGGCGCGAGCATTGGAGACAATTACGGCCCTGTGCTCGTAGCCAAAAAAAGTATTTACGCCAAAGAGCTTAAAGGAAAAAAGATCGCAGTGCCGGGCCTTCACACGACGGCCTATCTGTGTTTGAGGCTGCTTCTTCCGGAATTTGAGGAAGTGGTCATTCCTTTTGATAAAATTTTAGACGCGGTCGAGAAGGGGGAGGTGGACGCGGGCCTGATCATTCATGAGGGACAGCTGACTTATTCTAAGCTTGGTTTTAAGAAAGTCGTGGATCTGGGAGAGTGGTTTTATGAAATGACAAAACTTCCCCTGGTGTTGGGAGTCGATGTCATCCGCAAAAGCCTAGGGCGTGATGTGATGAGAAAGACCACGCGAATTTTAAAAGAGAGCATCGTCTACGCGCTTAAACATCGCGAGGAAGCGCTTGAGTACGCAATGAAATTTGGCCGGGGTGTTGAGGTGGCTACGGCGGATGAATTTGTCGGGATGTATGTGAATGATTACACGGTGGATATGGGTAAAAAAGGCAAGGACGGGCTTCTTTATCTGCAAAAAGCCGCGATCCACGCAGGTCTTGTGACCAAGAAGCTCACCAAGATCGAATTTGTGGACATGAATTAAATTTAAAATTCCGTGGCCGATAACCATTCCTCCCAGACGTTCATTCAGAAATCCTCGGTATGGATCCGCAAGCCAAAAAATATCGACGCGAATTTAAAGGATTATTTTAAAGCGTATAAGTCTTTCCGCTGGAAGTCGGTAGAAAAAGAATTCGACTGGCACAAGACCGGCAAGGTCAATATCGTCCACGAGATCATTGACCGCCACGCTCAAGGTATCCGCAAAAATAAAGTCGCGCTCTATTTTTGGGATCCCGCCACTAAGGCTTCGGCGGGCAGGGATGAAAAATACACTTTTCTTGATCTAAAGAAAGAGTCCTCCCGTTTTGGCCATGTGCTAAAAAAATGCGGCGTCAAAAAAGGTGACCGCGTTGCGGTATTTCTTCCCAGAACCCCCGAACTCTACATCTCGATCTTGGGGATCCACCGCATCGGCGCAATTCCGGTACCGCTTTTTGAAGCGTTCATGGAAACGGCGGTGCTGGACAGGCTTTCGGACAGCGGGGCATCGCTGGTCGTGACGAACGCCGCGCTTAAAACACGTGTTCCGTTTGAAAAATTGAACGATCTGAAAGCGGCTATTCTCGTCGATCTTAACGAGGAGGGCGGGTGTGACGTAGACAGCATCCCCAACGGTGAAATTTACAACTATTTTGAAGAAATGAAACAGGCTTCCGATGTCCTGCAGCCTGTGTGGCTCACCAAAAAAGATAGCCTGGTGATCCATTACACTTCCGGCTCTACGGGAAAGTCTAAAGGAGTATTGCATCATCAGTACGCGATGGTGGGGCACTTGCAAACCTCCAAGTGGTCGCTGGATCTGCGCGAGGATGATATTTATTGGTGCACGGCGGATCCCGGTTGGGTTACGGGGACTTCGTACGGAATTTACGGGCCCTGGTCCCTGGGCGCCTCGAGCGTGGTACTGGGCGGGCGTTTTTCAGCCGAACGCTGGTACGAGACGATACAAAAATACAGTGTCTCGGTCTGGTACAGCGCGCCGACGGCGTTTCGCATGCTCATGGCTCATGGCAAAGCGCTCCCCAAGAAATTTAATTTAAAAAGCATCCGCCATATCTGCTCGGTGGGCGAGCCGCTCAACCCCGAGGCTCTGCGCTGGATACGTTCGATCACGGGCTGTGCGCCGCATGAGACCTGGTGGATGACCGAGACCGGCATGCACATTATTTGCAATTTCCGGAGCCTTGATTTTAAATTGGGCGCGACCGGCAGGCCTTTTCCGGGGACTTACGCCTCCGTGGTCAATGATCTGGGGAAAGAAGTTCCGCCGAACACGCTTGGGCATTTGGTCGTTAAGACCGGATGGCCTTCGATGATGAGCGAGATCTGGAAGAATAAAAATAAATTCAATGAATATTTTGAGCTCAAGGGCTGGTACAAGAGCGGGGATTCAGCCTACAAGGACAAGGATGGATTCATCTGGTTTGCCGGCCGCGCGGACGATGTGATCAAGACTGCTGGTGAGCGTGTGGGGCCGTTTGAGGTGGAAAGTGCTTTGGTTCAGCACCCGTCGGTAGCCGAAGCTGGAGTGATCGGTAAGCCCGACCCGGTGAGGGGACAGATCATCAAGGCATTTATCAGTCTGCGGCCGGGTTTTTCTGCTTCTGAAGAGTTAAAAAAAGAGATCGCTGATTTTGTCAAAAAAAATCTTGCCGCGCACGC
>CAZBIH010000018.1:0-18203 GCA_964492015.1 uncultured Planctomycetia bacterium
AAAGAAACGCAAACCAGGTTGTCTGGCACCTGTTTTTTATGATATTCTATTGCTTATGAGATGCGATACCTGCGGAAAAGAAACCCCTGAAGTACGCCGTGTGCTCGTCGACACCGGTTACGACCGCGTGCTGGCCAAACCGCTCTACAACTGCCCCGACTGCTACTCCAAAAAAGAACTCGCCAAGAAAAAAGACCCCAACGCTAAATAACCGGCGCCGCCCATTCGGGCGACCCGTATCTTTCTTTTTCTTTTTTCCGGATTCGCTCTATTTCTTTCGTCGTGAAACCTTGAGGCTCTAAATCGATCTTCCAAAGATTCCTAAATCCTTTTAAAATTTTCTCTGTCAAAATTTCTTTCGCGTCCCGTAAAAAAACAGTGGACTGATGTAGGATCACCCCGTCTTTACGCCGCTGGCTGGCCCCCACCACTTTTTTCTTCCCGATCAAAAGGTCATAACACGAAAGCTGTTCAAAACAAACCCTTTCCCCGCCCCCTCGCCCCGAAGGCGCCGTCTTGCAATCCGCGTAATCCAATTCTGGATACAGATCTTTCAATCCCAACCGCAACGCCTCACTCACTTTTAAATAAGACATTTTTACATCCGTCGGCAGGAATGGGTTGTTATTTTTTAAAATTAAGGAGAACGTCAAATCATCTCCATGCCCCACAAGCCCACCCCCGGTAATTCGCCTCACAATGCCACCGCTTCCCTTCCCTCCCAGCCGACGAGCCACTTCTTGAACATTTTGAAAATATCCGATTGAAATGGACGGAACGCTCCAAAAATACATCCGCAGAACAGGAATCGTTTGAAAGTTTCTTTGGGATTCCATCAAAACTTCATCAGCTGCCATATTGAATGTAGCTGAGTGAGCTTCGTCCAGAATTAAACGAACTTTTAGAGGCATCGCCTTATTGGAAGTTAGATGGGCGGCGGGTGACGCGGAGCCTGGGCGCCCATTGACCCGCAGGCGACAGAGGCCGAGGACGCAATGGGCTGGCGCAGCGGCAGGCCCTGCCGCGACACCCAACACCAAGCATCATTGCGGGTTTTTATACCGTAAATTCGGCTGACGCGCCGCCAGCACTTCATCCATGCGGCCAACCGGAGTCGTGTGAGGCGCTTCCAGGACAATTTTGGGATCTTCCTCGATCTCCTTCTCGATCTTTTGGAGGATGCTCACAAATTCATCCAGTGTTTCCTTGGACTCCGTCTCCGTCGGCTCCACCATCATCGCCTCTTCGACGATCAGAGGAAAATAAACCGTCGGCGCGTGCACCCCGTAATCCAGAAGCCTTTTAGCGATATCCAGCGCCCTCACCCCGCGCTTTTTCTGCCGTGTGGCTGCCATCACAAACTCATGCATGCACACTCTGTCATAAGGAATGTCATAAATTTTTCTCAATTGGACACGTAAATAATTGGCGTTTATGATCGCGTTCTCCGATACCGCTTTCAAACCCTCTTTGCCGAGCGCTTTGATATACGCATACGAACGGATGATCGCCCCGAAATTTCCATAGAATGAGCGCAGCTTACCGATGGACTTCGGCGCCGTCTTTTCGAAAACAAAATTTTCTTTTTCTTTTAAGATGCGCGGAGCAGGCAAAAATGGGATCAGATGCTTTTTCACGCCCACAGGCCCGGAGCCGGGACCTCCCGAGCCATGAGGCACCGCAAAAGTCTTGTGAAGATTCAGGTGCACAATATCAAATCCCATATCCCCCGGCCGGCAGACGCCCAAAAGAGCATTCATATTCGCCCCGTCGTAATAGACAATCCCATCCACCGCGTGAACCGCTTTAGCGATCTCGAGGATCTCCTCTTCAAATAAACCCAGGGTATTGGGGTTGGTCATCATGAGGCAGGCAACACTTGTATCCAATTTGGTTTTTAAATCGTCAAAATCCACCAGGCCTTTGGCGTTGGACTTGACCGTCACGACTTCATAGCCGCACAGAGCCGCCGTCGCCGGATTGGTGCCATGGGCTGAATCCGGGATCAAAACTTTTGTTTTTTTACTGCCACGGGAACGATGATAAGCCCCCACGATCAAAAGACCGCAAAGCTCGCCATGCGCGCCTGCCGCCGGCTGAAGCGTAAACTCCTCCATCCCGGTGATCTCCGAGAGATATTCCTGCATTTCAAATAAGATCTTGAGTGCCCCTTGAGCCAGCGCTTCTTTCTGGTAAGGATGGATCAGAGAGAATGAGGAAAGCGAGGCGATCGCGTCCAGGCACTTGGGATTGTATTTCATCGTGCAGGAGCCCAGAGGATAAAAATTTGCGTCCACGGAAAAATTTTTCTGCGACAGCGTCGTAAAATGGCGCACCACCTCCAGCTCTGACACCAAGGGAAGCTCGGCTTCTTTTTTTCTCAAGAAACCCTGAGGGATCTTTTTTAAATAAGCTTCTTCTTTTCCGTCCAGAGCCGGAAGCCACTCCGCGTGATTTCTCGAATGTCTTTCAAATAGGAGCGGAGTCCTGTCCTTGGTCTCGTTTCGAGTTAGATCCTGCTGTTTAGGCTCATTCATCTCGAAGTCCGTGATCCTATTTTCGGTCAACCGTGTATTCATGAAACAGAAATTGCCTCCAAAAGCCTCTGGCGATCCTGCGAAGTCCTATTTTCCGTCACCGCAAAAAGATGAACTCCCTTTTTCTCCGGATAAAAAGACGCCAGCGGTAGCGGCCCCAAAATTTTGTTGGCCTCAAGACTTTTTTCAAGACGGTTTAAGTCCCCCTCAAGAGACAGCGCAAACTCATTAAAAAAAGGCCGCTTCGAAAATTCTTTCACGCCTTTGACCTTCAAAAGGGCCTCATAAGTCTCGTGCGCATTTTTTAAATTTAAAAGGGCCAGTTTCTTTAAGCCTTCTTTTCCCAAAAGAGACAGATAGATCGCGCCTTTTAAGGCGCAAAGCGAATGGTTGGTACAAATATTGGAGGTCGCCTTCTCACGGCGGATATGTTGTTCACGCGCCTGCAGAGTCAACACGAACGACCGGCGGCCCACTTTATCCACGGTCATCCCCGCGATACGGCCCGGCATTTTTCTTAAAAGATCTTCTTTGACGGTAAAAAAACCGAAATGCGGCCCGCCGAAAGCCGCCGGATTCCCCAGAGGCTGGCCTTCCCCGACTGCGATGTCGGCGCCGTAATCTCCCGGCGGCTCCAAAATTCCCAGGGAAACCGGATTCACGCAGGCAATGAAAAGCGCCCCGACTTTATGCGCCTCTTCTCCGATCTGACGCATATCTTCCAGGAGGCCAAAAAAGTTCGGGTGCTGCACCAATACCGCCGCGGTATTTTCGTCCAAATTCTTTTTCAAGAGGCCAAAGTCCAGCCCCCCATCCGCCGCCATCGCAATTTCTACGATCTCAACATCCAAACAGGAGGTGTAAGTTTTTACCACCGAACGGTACTCGGGGTGGATCGTCACAGGAACCAGGATCTTTTTACGGCCGGTGGAGCGAAGCGCCAGAAGCGCCGCCTCCGCCAAGCCCGAAGCGCCGTCATACATAGAAGCGTTCGAATAATCCATACCCGTCAATTCGCAGATGAGGCTCTGGAACTCATAAATACTTTGAAGAGTGCCCTGGCTGGCTTCCCCTTGATAAGGCGTGTACGAAGTAATGAACTCCCCGCGATGCGCCAGCGCGTTCACGACCGTCGGGACATAATGATCATAATTGCCGGCACCCAGATACGACGCGTAGTCGTGAAAATTTTTATTCTGACGGCCGATATCCACCATCTCGCTCAAAAGCTCAAGCTCCGACTTGCCCTGGGGCAGTTTCAGGTCAAAATTCCTTAAGCTTTTGGGCACCTTGGCAATAAGATCCTCAAAACTCGAGACTCCGATAGCCTCGAGCATCGTTTTTTTATCGTTGTCGGTGTTGGAAATATATTGCATTAGTGGTGTGCGGCGTTCTTTACGTTCTGGTACTGAACTTCGGTTAGAAGCGAAGCCGCTTCTTTGGGGTCCGCGCATTCGATCTCGAACAACCATCCCTTTTCATAAGGCGACTGATTGACGATCTCAGGTTTTTTAGAAAGTTCTTCGTTGATCTTGATAATTTTTCCGGAAACGGGAGCGTAAATATCAAAAGCGGCCTTCACCGATTCGATCACTAGGGCGCTTTCCCTACCCTTCAAAACGCGGCCCATTTTTGGCAATTCAATAAATACGATATCAGAGATCTCTTTTTGCGCGTGATCCGTGATCCCCACACGCGCGATGTTGCCGTTTAGATCCAGCCACTCATGAGTTTCGGTGTATTTTAAACGTGACGTATCTGCCATATTTTCTCCCCTGTGTCATTTCGAGCGAAGTGAGAAATCTCGATTTTTGATTTAAGAACGAGATTTCTCCTCACTTCATTCGTCGAAATGACAATTTTTATTTTAAATCTTCTTGTGTTTTAAAGGAACAAACGGGCGCTTCACAATTTCCGCCCGCGCCAATTGTCCATGAATCTCGACCTCAATTTCAGTGCCCGGTGCCTCAAACCCGGCCGCCACGTACCCCAGCCCGATATTCCCTCCGGCCGTCGGCGCAAAAGATCCGCTGGTCACCCTGCCAATTTTGCGCCCTGAACTGAAAATTTGATAATGTTCGCGAGCCACCGACTTGTCCAGCATTTTAAACGCCGCCATCCGTCGCGTCACTCCCTTTTTTTTCTGCTCCCGTAACGCCGCATCGCCAAAAAAACCACCCTCTTTTTCAAAAGATACCGCAAACCCAAGCCCCGCCTCCAACGGCGTCGTCGTACGGTTCATGTCACCGCCGCAAAGAAGATTCCCGGCTTCAAGACGCAGGGTGTTTCGCGCGCCCAAACCGGCCGGCGTCACTCCCAAGGCTTTTCCTTCGGATAAAAATTTTCTCCAGATCTTGACGGAAAGCTCCGGCGAAGAAAAAAGCTCAAAACCGTCCTCACCCGTGTAACCGCTGCGCGTTACCCAAACCTGCTCTCCCAAGAAAGCTTCCTCACGAAACGCGTAATAAGCCAAATTTTTAAGCGAAAAACCGAAAAGCGTTTCCAGGATCGCTTCGGCCTTGGGGCCCTGCACCGCGATGCAGGCGGTGTTGTCACTCTGATTCTTCAGCGTGACCGAAGAAGACGCGGAATTCGAAAGAGCCTCAAAATCCACATCAATATTGGCCGCGTTCACGATGAGATAAAAATCGTCAGAAGCCTCACAGCACACCAGGATGTCATCGATGATCCCGCCTTTTTCATCGAGCAAAAGATTATAGAGCATGTGTCCTGGTTTTACTTTGCGAAGATCTTGGGTCAGGCGGTGCTGAAGAAACTCAAACGCCCCCTTCCCCTGCACGCGGATCTCGCCCAGGTGGGACACATCAAAGATGCCGCAGGACTGACGTGTCGCGTTGTGTTCAGCAATGATGCCGGTGTAATAGATCGGGAGGAGCCATCCGCCAAACCCTGCCATTTTTCCGCCAAGCGCCAGATGCTCGTCATAAAGAGGTGTTTTTTTAAGGCTGTTCGTTTCGGCAAGAGCGGTCATAATCAAGCTAAACTATCACAAAAAAAATTTGAAATCTATATGTTTCAGGAACGCTTTCGCCAGGCAATCCGTCCGGCAATCTATTTTCATAAAAGGAAACATTCCCAAGAGTTTTGTCCGGCCCAATTTTTCCACAACGCCTGGATTCGTCTGTTCCGGGACCGAGAGTTTCCCTCCCGAAGTACGGTTGAAAACAACTCCCAAAGGCTTGATCTTCCTGGCACGGAGAGCCTCCAGGCTCAAAAGCGAATGATTGATGGCGCCAAGCCCAGAGCGTGAAACCAGCACGGTTTTTTGGGCTCCGACATGCCGGATAAGGTCCACCGCCCAAAATCGCTCCGTGATCGGCACCAAAAGCCCGCCGCAACCCTCCACGACAAGGACATCATATTTTTTCTGTTTAAAAAAATGAAGGCTTGAGTCTATTTTTTTCAGATCGATCTTCTTTTTTTCAAAAGAGGCGGCGATATTGGGGCAGAATGGAAATTGAAGCGCGATCGGATTTACCATCTCAAGAGGATCCGCCGTCTGCGCGCACCGGATCAAAAAAAGAGCGTCTTCCTGGCCACCGCAGGAAACAGGCTTCATAACACCGACGCGATAACCTTTTAACTTTAACGCCGATGCCAGGGCGCCGGCAACAACGGTCTTTCCCACCCCGGTATCCGTGCCCGCGACAAATATCGTCTCCATTACACGGCTCTCAAAATACAGTTGCGCACGGCCCAGCCCAAGAACCGGATCTCTTTTTCGGTGATCGATAAAGGCGGCATCAAAACGACCACGTTGCCCAGTGGGCGCAGGAGGATCCCATAACGGCGCGCGAGCATCGCCACGCGCATCCCCCTTCTTTCTTTAGGCTCAAAAGATCTTTTTGTCTTTCGGTCACGCACAAGCTCGATCCCCGCCATCAGCCCCGCCTGGCGTACATCACCCACAGGGGATAAAAGTTTTATTTTCTTCAGCTCCTTCGAAAGAAGGCGGATCTTTTTTTGAATTTTCTGGAGCACTTTCTTCTTTTTGAAAAGATCCAGATTGGCAATAGCCGCGGCGCAGGCCAGAGGATTGGCAGAATACGTGTGGCCGTGAAAAAAAGCTTTGAATTCCCCGTACTCTCCTAAAAATGCACGGTAGATCTTCTCCGTCGCCAACGTCGCTGAAAGAGGCAGGTAACCGGCTGTCAGGCCCTTGGCAACGCATAAGAGATCCGGGCGCACCTTTTCATGCTCACAGGCGAACATTTTTCCCGTCCGCCCAAAACCCGTCGCGACCTCATCCACGATCAAGAGCACGTTGTAGCGGGTGGCTAGGCGCCGCAGATGAGCCAAGTAACCCCTGGGCTGTTTGAGCATCCCCGCCGCCGCCTGCATCAGAGGTTCCGCGATGATCGCGCAAATTTTGCTATGGTGCCGTTTCAATATTTTCTCGACCTTGTCCGCGCAAAATTGGGCGTATTGCTTTTCGTTTCCCCGGAAAGAGTCGCGATAAGCATACGGCGCGTCTGCTTGGAACGTTTTGAACAAAAGTGGGTTAAATATCTCATGGAACAGATCGATCCCGCCCACACTGACCGAGCCCAAGGTATCGCCGTGATAGGCATTCTTTAATTTTAAAAAAGTTTTTTTCTTGGGAGAACCCTTCTGCCGCCAGTACTGATAGGCCATCTTCAGCGCCACTTCCACTGCTGCGGAGCCTGAATCAGAATAGAACACGCGGGATAATCCCTTGGGCGCGATCTCGACGAGTTTTTTAGAAAGCTTGATGGCCGTTACATGCGACAGCCCCAAAAAAGTTGAATGCGCGATCTTCCCGAGCTGTTTTTGTACCGCGCGGTCCACTTCAGACACCCGATGGCCGTGCACATTGCACCAGAGCGAAGATACACCGTCCAGGTAACGCTTGCCGGCTGTATCGATAAGATAGTTGCCCTCTCCGCGCTCGATGATCACCGGTTTGTCGCTCTGCCACTCTTTCATCTGCGTGAACGGGTGCCAGATGTATTTTTTATCCCAGCTTTCCAGGGTTTTAGCGGATGTCATTGGATCTTATTTCGGGCTTTTACCAGCACACGGACCAAGGAGTCTATCTGGCCTTTTGTGTGCGTTGTTTTCAAAGAGATCCTTAAACGGTCCGTATTTTTCGGGACCGTTGGAGGCCGTACCGCGGGAACAAAAAAACCTTCTGCTTCCAAAAGATCCCTGAATTTCAGCGCCTTGGAGGCCTCTCCGATGAGGACCGGTAGGATCGGCCCTTCCGAGCCCATAAGATCAAATCCGGCTTCTTCCAGGCTCGCCCTGAACCCTTGAATTGTTTGCCAGAATTTTTTGAGAACTGCCGGATTTTTTTCGATCCACTCCAGAGATGCCATCGCCGCCGCCGATGCCGCCGGAACCGGAGCTGTCGTATAGATAAGTGAACGGGCGCGATTGACAAGTAGCTCTTTTAATATTTGGCTGCCGGCGACAAAACCGCCCGAGCTTGCCAGTGCTTTGCTGAGCGTGCCCATCACCACGGGGATCTTGCCTTCCAGCCCAAAATGCTCAGTCAGCCCATGTCCGCCCGTGCCAAAAACACCCGTTGAGTGCGCTTCATCGATCATCAGGATCGAATCCGTTTCCTCGCAGACGGCCAAAATTTTATCCAAGGGCGCCACATCACCGTCCATACTGAAATAGGCGTCTGTCACCACGAGGCGCCGCCTGAAATTTTTTCCACGCTTTAAAAGCATACGCAGAGCGTCCACATCCCTGTGCGGGTAAACCCAAAGCTTAGCCCGCGACAGCCGTGCGCCGTCCACAAGGCTTGCGTGATTTAAGCGGTCCAGGATCACAACGTCCCGCTCATCCACAAGCGACGTGATAACACCCAGGTTCGCCAGATACCCCGAAGAAAAGACGAGCGCGGCTTCTTCTTTTTTAAACTGGGCGAGTTCTTTTTCAAGCTGAGAATGGATCTTTAAATTCCCTGAGATAAGCCGGGAGGCGCCGCTGCCGGCACCGTCACAAAGAACCGCCTGGGCTGTTTTTTTGCAGATCCAAGAGTTTTGGCGCAGACCCAGATAGTCATTGGATGAGAAATCGATCAAACCCTTCGGGAGCGCCCGTAGACGCCGAAGAAGATCTTTATTTTTTAATTCTTGAAGTTCGGCGGAGAGGATCTCTTGCAAACTGGCCGAGGATAAAACCTCAGGCATGGATCAAGGGCAGCAGCTTGCGCCGGATCCGGCAGTGACAGCCTCGGGCCGGGCTTGGCTTGGGCTATTGACCTTAAAACCAAGGTCCTTGAGCATCTGGATGTCCTGCGCTGGGTTCCGGCCCATGGTGGTGAGATAGTTTCCGATGATGAGGCCGTTAGCGCCTGCCTGCATCGCCATCGCCTGCAGATCGCGCAGATTCACTTCGCGCCCGCCGGCGATCTTGATCGTGCTTTTGGGCAGGATCAAACGGTAGATGGCGATGTAGCGTATAATTTCCATCGGCTCCAGGGACTTCACATCCCCCAGCGGCGTGCCGGCACGCGGATTTAAAATATTGATGGGTACACAATGGGCTCCGACAGATTTTAATTCAAAAGCCAGCTTCACGCGATCTTCGGGCGTCTCCCCCATTCCCAAGATTCCTCCGGAGCACGGATGGATCCCGTAGTGGCGGACCATTTCAAGATGATTCATACGATCTTCATGTTTATGCGTGGTGCAAATCTTTTCAAAATAATCACGTGAAGCTTCCAGATTATGATTGTTGCGGTAAAGGCCCGCTTCTTTCAACTGGCTCATTTGTTCGCCCGTCAAAAATCCGAGAGAACAATCGACGAAAAGCTTTGTTTCGGTTGAAATACGCCGGACCGCCTCGAGCACGACCGCAAATTCTCTCTCGTTGGTCGCCCCCCAACCGCTGGAAACCATGCAAAACTCGCTGGCGCCCATTTTCTCAGCGGCCTTCGCCTGCTCCACGATCTCCTGCACGGAGATCTGAGGATAAACGGGAGAATCGGTCTTGTAATGCCCCGACTGAGCGCAAAATTTGCAGTCTTCACTGCAATTACCGCTTTTGATATTGGAAAGTGCGCAAGACTCGATCTCGTCGCCGGCAAATTTCTTCCGGATCTCGTTGGCCGCGGCGGCCAAATACGGAACCTCCGTCAGACTACCCTTGGTCAGCTTGACAGCGTCTTCGTAAGATATCTCGCCGCCGCCTAAGATTTCACCGCGAACTTTCAGGATAAGATCCAGCATGGCTAGAGTCCTTTTATTGTCAACCGGAAAATAGGTTTTAGTTTACAAACAGCTTAAAAAAAATCAAGCTTCGGGCTCTGGTGTGCCGCCCTGCGTTTCCGGTAGCGCGCCGGGAGCATCGAGCATCTTCTTGCGTTCACGGTACTGACGCATGTAGTCCCTCATGTACTGGCGATACTCGGACAAATGCGTCTGGCGGTATGTTTTTACTTTGTCCGGATTTTTTTCGCGCCAAACTCGGGAGCGCTCTCTCTGAGTATTGAGCCACTCCAGCCCCTTGGTCTCGTCGTACTTGAAATAATTGGGATTTTTTTCACGCCACGTCCGCATACTCTCATGCTGGCGTTTTTTTTGACACTGGGGATTGGAGCAGATCTTTTGCCGGGGCGAATATTTATTCGCTGTGAACGCTGTTTGGCAGATCTCGCAGAGACGCGTTTCCATCGGCATCAGACGCTGACAAAATAATTTTGAGTGACCAAAGCCGCAGCGCCCATCGCAACGCCATCCTCAGCCAATTGAGACGGAGTGATCCTCAATTTTTCGGTCGCTTCAGGAGCCGCCATCCTTTTAGCTGTATCCCGGACCGCATCTAAAAAAATAGCACCAGCGATCTCAACACCGCCGCCGACGATCAATATCTCAGGGTTCATTAAATTGATCACGACAGCGGCCTTGCGGCCAAGCCTCTCGCCGGCCTCCCTTAAAAGTTGAAGCGCAAACTCATCATGCTCTTCCGCTGCCTTGACGACCGTTTTAAAATTAACCTTCTTGCCATCTCCTCCGGCAAATTTATAAATTTTAGATTCCGGATGTTTTTGCTGGTAAGCTTCTGCGCGCAGAGATACACCCAAGTCGATCGTCCACCAAGGACGATCCTTGGCGTAAGCCTCAAGTTCAGCCGGTAAAATGTCATCGGGGGTATTAAAAAGCCATTCTCCGGAAGCTCCGTTGGCTCCCCGGTAAACCTCTCCGTTGATAAGGATCCCGCATCCGTCGCCCGAATAAAAATAAACCGCGTGCTTCAAACCAAGCTTCGTGCCATACCAATTCTCTGCAAACATGGCTGTGTTGGCATCGTTATCCAAAAAAGTGGAGATCCCCAATTTACTCTCGAACATTCCCTGGATAGAAAAGTTAATATGAAGGTCTTGATCGACAAGGCCCGCTTCCCATCGAACGGAGTTGGAATCACGATTAAGCGGGCCGGGCATTCCAATGCCTATCCCATAAACTTTGGTAATATCCACATTCGACTTATGGATCAACTCTTCAGCCAAGGAGACCATGATAGGGACCAACTCTTCTCCGGATTTAAGTGAGCGGTCTTGTTCGATCCGGTGAACCACCTCACCCTTGAAGTTGGTTAAAACCGCGATCATCTTGGTAAGACTTAAGCCCAAACCGATCGCGTACATCGCAAATGGGTTTAGATCTACCAATGTCGGCTTGCGGCCGCCGGTGGAGACATCGATCCCCACCTCTTTGATCACGCCCTTCTTAATGTATTGATCCACATAGCTTGTGACCGTGACAATGTTGAGTCCGATCAGACGGGATATTTCGGCGCGGGCAATAGGGCCTTTTTTACGGATCGTATCCAAAATCTGCAGATTCTTCTTCTCGTGGTCTGACAAATCAACCTGATCCAAAAGTCTCCGTTTGGCTATCGGCATGGATTAGATCTCCGCAAAAAGCTCTTGAGTCACAAGGCAGATGGCGCCTAACGCGACGGCGTCTTCGCCCAATCGCGACAGAATGATCTTGACGATCCCTGCAGTCTCTTCCATTACCAACTGTTTGACCGCACGACGGACAGAGGTTAAGACCAGATCGCCCCCGCGCTCCACTCCGCCACCCAGGACCACAACCTCGGGATTGAAAAAATTGGTCAGATAGGCCACTTTCAATCCAAGACGCGTGCCCATCTCTTCCACGATGTCTCCGGCCAGGGCATCTCCGCGTTTGGCGGCCTCAAAAATGATCCCCGCATCGACTTTTTCGATATCTTTTGCCGCCATTTCAAAGATCTTGGATTTTGAGTCTTTCTTCAGAGCCTCTTTAGCTCTCCGAACAATTCCCATATCCAGACCTTCGGATCGGAAAAAATCTGTTTTCTGTACCCAAGGCTCCAGAGGCAAACCCTCGAGGCCGTCCAAGTTCAACTGGATCTCGCCTGCGCTCCAGCTAGAACCCCAAAAAAGATCATTGTTGGCGATGATGCCACTCCCCACATCGGAATAAAAAAAGAGGATGTTCTCATCGTCAATGCGAAGACTGAGTTTTTTCTCGGCCAGCGCCGCGAGGCTTGCATCGTTGCCGACGGACACCGGCACACGGAATTCTTTTTCTAAGATACCCTTGGCTGTCGCAAAACTTCCAATGGTCTTGCCCCTCAGCACATCCGTGTCACGTATCGTTCCAGCTCCTCGGTCAATGACGCCGGAAATTCCCAACCCGACACCTTTTAATTTTTCGGTGGCTACTTTCGACTCCTCCAGCGCCCGGCGGACCAATTTGACAGCCTCGGCGATGACCACTTCCATGTGCCCCGCAGGACGCTTCACTTTCAGCTTATGGATGATCTTTGCGCCCATATCTGAAATGATCGCCACTAGGTTGACCGGCCCGATCTCAACACCGATCAGATTGCCCCAATCACCATTAAGCTCGACAAGTTCCGGACGGCGGCCGCCGCTGGAAATATCAAGGCCCTTCTCCACCACAAGTTTTTGATCAATGTAGTGTTCGACGTAATTGGAAACCGTGACAATATTGAATTGCGTGATGCGGGAAATATCTGTCTTGGCGATAGGGCCATTGCGGCGTATGACGTCCAGAAGAATAATGTTCTTTCTTTCGCGGTCCGTTAAGTGATCGCTTTTATAAAGTGACCGATAGGCCATTATTCCCTTTCTACTGGCGACAAGCCCAACGAGGTGAGCGGGTGCCTATAACCTTATATTTTTATAATAATTACGATAAAGCTGTTGAAATGCGTTAAGTGAATTATAACTCAGAATCTTCGAAAACAAAATTATTTTTTAAAATTTTTAATAAATAACCAGCGAAAAACCCCTTGTCTTCCGACAAGGGGTTTTTAACAAGCGCTGGTTACAGCTTGAAAAGCATGTCTGCGTACGAAGGAACAGGCCAAGAACACGTCGGAAGCAATGTCTCCAGCGTATCAATATCCTTACGGAGATCATTGGCCGCCGGAACCACTTTATCGCGGAAAGAAACGGCTCTGGTATGCGCTTCGGAAATCCCTTGAGCCTTCTTGGTCACCGTTTCAAGCGTTTCAAGCTTTTTGGAAGCGGAAGCCAGAAGCAGGGTGATCTCGCTCAAAAGCTCTTTTTGCACCGAGGAGGACGCTCCCGCGCTGCGCAGAGACGAAACGATCCCGGCTAGCTCGCCCGTATAACGCATCACCGCTGGAATGAACAGGCGTCTCACCATTTCGATGGAAGCCCTGGCTTCGATGTTGATGTCCTTGGAATACTTTTCCAAGTAAACCTCGTAACGGGAGTGCAATTCCCCCTTGGTAAGGACCTTGTACTTCTCGAAAAGCTTGGCTGTCTCGGGCTTGGCCAGGACTTCGAGGGCCTCTACCGTGGAGCGGATGTTCGGAAGGCCGCGCTTCTTGGCTTCCTTGACCCAGTCTTCGGAGTAGTTGTTGCCGTTGAAGATCACGCGGCCGTGTTTGTTGATCGTCTCTTTGACGATCACGGCAGCTTCCTTATTAACGTCTTTTGCCTTCTCTAGACGGGTCGCGATCTCATCCAGAGCTTCAGCGGTGATCGTATTCAGCACCGTGTTGGGCCCGGAGATAGAGATCGAGGATGGCACCATACGAAACTCAAACTTATTCCCGGTAAACGCAAAGGGAGAAGTCCTGTTGCGGTCCGTGTTGTCCTTGGGAAGCGCGGGCAATGAATCTGCCCCGATATTCAGGTAGTGCTGTCCTTTGGATTGGGCCTTTTTACCTTTGGCCAGATCAAAAAGGATATCCGTCAGCTCTTCTCCCATGAAAGCAGAGATGATCGCCGGAGGAGCCTCATTGGCCCCCAAACGAAGATCATTCCCGGTATTGGCCGCGCCCGCTCTTAAAAGATCGGCATGGACATCCACCGCCTTGATCACGGCGCTGGTGAAAACTAAAAACGACTCATTGTCATGCGGAGTTTTGCCGGGTTCCAGCAGATTCATCCCGTCATCGGTGGCCAGAGACCAGTTGTTATGTTTTCCGGAACCATTGACGCCCGCAAACGGTTTTTCATGGAGCAGGCAAACCAAACCGTGACGGAGCGCGATCTTCTGCATGTATTCCATCACCAGCTGATTGTGATCTGCGGCGATATTGGTAGTCGAGAAGATCGGGGCCAGCTCAAATTGAGCGGGAGCGACTTCATTGTGCTGGGTCTTCGCCAACACGCCCATCTTCCAAAGCTCGACATTCAGATCGGACATGTAACGCGAAATACGGTCACGGATCGAACCAAAATACTGATCCTCAAGCTCCTGACCCTTAGGAGACGGCGCTCCGAAAAGCGTGCGCCCGGAAGCGATCAGATCGATACGCTGATCGTAAAACTTCTTGTCGATCAGAAAATATTCCTGCTCAGGGCCGACCGTCGCAGTCACGCGGGTCGAGGTTTTGTTGCCCAGCGCGCGCAAAACACGCATTGCCTGCTTGGAAACCGCTTCCATGGAACGCAAAAGCGGGGTCTTTTTATCCAGCGCCTCTCCTGTGTAGGAACAGAACGCTGTCGGAATGCAAAGCGTCACATTGCCTGACGAATCTTCCTTTAAGAAAGCCGGGGAGGTGCAATCCCAAGCGGTGTAGCCGCGCGCTTCAAAAGTCGCACGAAGCCCGCCGGAGGGAAATGACGAAGCATCCGGTTCACCTTGGATCAATTGCTTGCCTGAAAACTCCATGATAATACTGCCATCCGCCGCCGGAGAAATAAAGGAGTCGTGCTTTTCCGCCGTGATCCCTGTGAGCGGCTGGAACCAATGCGTGTAGTGCGAAGCGCCCTTTTCAATGGCCCAGTCTTTCATGGCATTGGCTACAATATTGGCGACATCCAACATCATCGGCGCACCCCGCTCGATGGTTTTGCGCAGAGCCCTGTAAGTCTCCTTGGGGAGACGCTCTCTCATCACCTTGTCATTGAAAACATTAGAGCCAAAAATTTTAGTGACATCTTTAGAAGCTGTCGATTTGTGCAAGTTGTGTCCGTTGGTCCCGAGGACCTGTTTGATTTCATGCAGTGTTGCCATAACGATCTCCGCTTGTTTTGTGTGTTTACAAAAAACTGTTTTTTGAAAGTTTAGCCAAAATCCCGATCGGCTTAAATTACTGCAACCTTCCTGAACTGTCAATGACTATAAAATGAAACAAGCAAAGGATACCTTTTTGAAATAACAGGCTATTTTCAGAATTGTTACAATTAGATTACGGAGCGAAACAAAAGAAATTAGAAAGATATACCTTTGTCAAAAGATACTAATTTTTAAGTAAAACACCCACAGGGCAGTGATCGGAGCCCGTAACCTCCGGCGAAATAAAAGCGCCTTCCAGGCGAGGCTTTAGATCTTCGGAAATAAAATGATAATCGATGCGCCAACCGGCATTGCGTTCCCGCGCGCGCGTGCGCATGTCCCACCAGCTGTACTGCTCAGCGCTCTGATCGAATACACGGAAAGTGTCGACGAATCCCGATGAGATCAGCTTGTCCAACCACGCGCGCTCGACCGGCATGAATCCGGACGTATTCTCATTTTCTTTTGGGTTTTTTAAATCGATGGGTTGATGGGCTGTGTTGTAATCCCCGCAAATAACAAGCTTCTTCCCTTTTTTTCTAAGCTTCAAAAAATATTTGAGCGCCTCGTCATAGAAATCAAGCTTGAACCGCAACCTTTCGGGGTTCATTCCTCCGTTGGGAAAATAAATATTCAGCAGTGTAAAATCGGAAAACTCGGTTTCAAGAACACGGCCTTCGTAGTCAAAGGATCCCACGCCGATCCCTTTTTTAACCGCTGTCGGCTTTACGCGTGTCAGCGTCCCCACCCCGCTGTAGCCAGGGCGTACGGCCGGATTCCAATAAGACGTATAGCCGGACAACGCTAAGATCTCAGCGGGGATCTGGGACAGGTGGGCTTTGATCTCCTGCAGGCAGAGGATATCCGGCGACTCGCGGGAAAGCCAATCCAAAAAACCTTTTTTAGAAACGGCGCGGATGCCGTTGACATTCCAGGAAATGATCTTGATCAAGGACGGGTCAGAAACTCAAAAAGCTCACTGTATTTACGGGCCACTTTCATCCGGGGATATTGTTTGAGGATCTTTTCGGGCGGATTAAAAAAAATAGCCTTATCGGCGGCCTGGAGCATGGTGATATCGTTGTAAGAATCGCCCGCCGCGTGTACTTTAAACCCAATGTTTTGAAGCGCCTTGACCGATTTTTCCTTGCCATTTTTTTGACGCAAGCGATAACCGGCAACAAAACCGGCTTTGTCGGCCTGAAGCTCATTACAGAAGATCGCCGGATAGCTCAGTTTTTTCATCAGGGGCATGGCGAATTCACAGAATGTGTCGGAGAGAATGATCACTTGGTGGGAAGCGCGCAGGCGCGCCAGAAATGCAACGGCCCCCGGAAGCGGCTTCATCGTGGAAATAACTTTCTGGATATCCTTAAGACGGATGCGACAACGCCGCAAGATCTTGATCCTGCGGCGCATCAGCACATCATAGTCGGGAATATCCCGCGTCGTCAGCGATAATTCCTTGATCCCTGTTTTTTTGGAAACCTCGATCCAAATTTCAGGGACGAGAACCCCTTCCAGATCAAGGCAAACAGCGACCATCGGGGAAGCTAAAAATTAGACCCCGTAAAAAGCTTTGATCTTTTTGTCCTGCTCTTGCTTGAACACTTTGTACATTTGCTCACGCGCGTCCTGAGGCAATTTGTCCATCTTTTCAACCAGAGCTTTTCTCTGAGCCTCATACTTTCTGTCAAAATCAGCTATTTTTTCCTCTTTGGGCCCGACCTTCATCAACTTTAGTTTGTCAGCCAGCTCCTTGCGCTCGACCTTTACTTTTTCCTGGTACTCGTGCAGGATCTTTTCTTTGGGGTCGGGAGCCAATACCTGGAGCTCCTTCTCGAACACCTGGCGCTCAGTTCTGAGCCTATCCGAAAAATCACGCGCCATCTTCTCGCGCTCCCCTATCGGCGTGGAGAGGTACTTTTCCTGGAAAGCCGCTTTTTCTTTCTCAACTTGCTCGGTGAAATTGCGGATCTCATCGGGAGACTTCTTTGCAAGCGCCTCCTGGATCTTTTTTTGCATTTCGACGCTTTTCATTGCAGTGTCGTTAGAGGCCTGTTCCTTTGATGCCGGGGGAACTTCCTTTGCTTTTGTCTGCGCAACCCCATCCACCGTAATCAAAAAAATACCCATGAGCGACACGGCTAAAAATTTGCTAATTTTCATGACTTCTCCCCTGTTAAAAAAATTGTTGATTGGCTCACTTTATCACTGCCCAAAAAAAACATCAATAAAAAATGTTTTTCTATTTTGCTTTCCTTGCCTTGATCCACTCAATGAGAATAGGTAAAAATGACACGAGGATCACAAAGATGATGACCCAATGGATCTTTTTATCAATGCCGGGGACCATGCGCCCCAGAAAATAACCCACGGACGTCATCCCCACGACCCACAACAACCCGCCAAGCACGTTGAACAGAAAGAATTTTTTGTAGGGCATGCGCCCGACCCCGGCAACCGTCGGCGCGAAAGTCCGTATGATCGGCACAAAACGCGCCAACACGATGGTTTTGACCCCGTATTTTTCAAAAAAACGATGCGTTTTCTCGAGATATTCTTTTTTGAAAAAAAAGGAGTCTTCCTTGTTGAAAATTTTAGGCCCTGTGTAGTAACCGATCATGTACCCCGTGCTATCCCCCAAAATTGCCGCGGCGGACAACAAAGCATTCAGCTTCCAAAAATCAAAGTTCCCCTGCGAAGCGATAAAACCCGCCGTCACCAAAAGCGAGTCACCCGGCAGAAAAAATCCCACCAAAAGGCCCGTCTCGCAAAACACGATCGCCGTGAGGCCCGCGTAACCGGCCCACACAATGAGTTGGTCTAAATGATGAAGCTTTGAAATAAATTCCTGTATCATCCGGAGAATTCTAACAAAACCGGTATTCTTTAGAAAGAAAAATAAACAGTCTGCTGAATAAGACTCATATGCAAGGCGCGAAGAAGTGAGCGCGGAGACGCTATGGAAATAGCGTCGCACAAGCGAACGACTGAGCAACGCGGCAGATGAGGCTTATTCAGCAGACTGTTAAAAGATCGCGGTGATGCCCGTCGAAAAAACGTAGTCGGAGTAACCCTGAACAGGGTCGTTGGAGTAGTTTTGTTTATACAG
>CAZBIH010000019.1:0-17649 GCA_964492015.1 uncultured Planctomycetia bacterium
CAACACCCACCAAACCCGGGATCTTATTTTTGCCGCAACCCAGATCGATCTGCATTCAATTTCTCCTAAAAAAACCGCTTCTTATTTATATGCTATTTCGCCCATTACTTCCACAACTTTCTCAAACCCCAGGAGGTCCAGACACCGCCGGGAGTGCGGGCAGGCCGGGAAATGAAAATTTTTGTAGCAGGGCCTGCATGGCACGTCCTGAACCAAGACCCGGCGTTGCGCCGCGCCGCCATAAGGGCCATATACTTTTTCATCCACAGGCCCGAAGATCGAAATGGTTTTGACACCCAACGCGTTCGCTAAATGTAGGAGGCCGCCGTCATTGCACAAGAGAAGGCTGGAGCGTTTCAGGACGGCGCACACTTTTTGGAAAGACTCTCCGGACATCACCGCGCACTCGGCGCCGGGAATGCTATCCGCGATACTTTGAAGAAGGGGTTTCTCAGGAAGATCTCCCAGGATCACCACACGGGCCGTTTTGTTTCCGCGGATAAAGGCGTTCGCCGCCTGGATGAATTTTTCGGGATCCCACTGTTTATAAACGGCGTCTTTTCCCCAGCTTCTGCCGCCCCCCGGAGCGATCGCCAAAACCAGGCCTTCTGCATCCCGGCCTCCAGACGACGATCCAGGAACGTCTATCAAAAGCACTTCGGGCATACGGTTGTCCGGCAGGATCCCGGCCCCCCAAAGAAGGTCGATCTGCGTTTGAGCCACAGGAATATTTTCATAAGAGTTTAATTTTCTTTTGTACGTCAAAAAGAGCCCGCGGCCCTTGAAATCAAAACCGATCCTTCGGCGAATACCCATCAGCATCGCCGCGAAAGAAAATTCACGGCCCAGAGAAAAGTCGATCAGAACGTCATATTTTTCCGAGGCAATGCTTCCGGTTATTTTTTTCAATTCTCCTACAAACGCCAGGGGCGACTTTTTTACCGAAGCTCTTAAGTTATCACGGTTGAACACATAGATGCGGTCTAGGGCCGGGCAGAGTCTCAGAAGCTCTTCGGTCCTCTCATTTCCGACAAAGCCCAAAACGGCGTTCGGGAAGGCTTCCCGTATCCTTTGGACCGACGAGAGTGAAAAAAGGACATCCCCGATCCCAAAAGGATTGACCAGAAGAAACTTCTTCATTTGCAAAGCACGCGTTCCAGCGCGTCCTGCGCTTCTTGGACCGAGATTTCTAGGACTGGCTTGACAATGATCTCACTTTTTTCATCCCGCGGCCCCCAGCGCACGGGATTGGATCCCGGAAGATCTCCGGCATAAAAAATCACTGCCGGCGTACCCATCATCCAAGCCAAGTGCGCGGGGCCGCTATCGGAAGAGACGAGCACCTTGACATTCTCAAGCGTAAAAAAAGCCGCCAACTCGCTAAGACTAAACTCTCCGATCGCGTCCACCACTGAAATATGTGTCTGGCGAAAAACCATCTCCCCGGCATCTCTTTCCTCAGGGCCCCCAACAAGCACCACCTTGGCCCCGCTATCCGCCTGCACCCTGTCCGCAAGTTCTGAAAACCGTTCGATAGGCCAGCGCTTTCTTGGATGGGTCGTCCCGACATGGAACGCGATCACCATATCCTCCGCGCCACGATGACTTAAAAATTCTTTCACTTTCGCGCGTGCCCGGTCACTGACCGGCAACTTTAAAACCCCATCCCACGAGAGATCCGAGACCCGATGAACCAGGTTTAGATTGGAATCGATCTCATGCCTTAAACTTTTATCCTTATCATCCGGCAGTGTGTGGTTTAAAAAAAATCCCCACTTGCGGCCGTAACCGACACGATGAGGAATGCGCGCAAAAAAAACAGCGGCGTGAAAAAATTTATTGGGGTTAGAGACCACAGCCAATTGAAAATTAGCCTTGTTTATCTTGCTAAAAAGCTCAAAACGCGGTTTTATTCCAGATCTGAGCGCGGCAGGATCAACAGGCATCACCTCATCAATGTCCGGATGCCCCTCAAAAAGAGGCGCCACAACTTTATCGCAAAGGAGCGTGATCCAGCTCTTGGGATAAGTCTGGCGCAAAAGACGGATCGCCGGCACATTCATCAGCGTATCCCCGATACGGTCCGTGCGTACAAAAAGGATGCGCTGAATATTCGGAAGAGTTTTCACAGAAGACTTTTTCTTTTTTTCTTTAAAAGTTCTGTGGCCGACAATCCCAGCCCCAGACAAAACCATAGATTGGAAACCAAAAGAAGCGAATGCAAATTGGTGTCCGTGGCGCTATGGATCAAAAAAGCGATCACGCCAAAAACGATCGCCAATCCGCCAACCTCCAAGCGCGCCGGTTCTTTTTTTAAAAAAAGAGGCACGGTCGCGGCCAAAAAATAGAAAATCAGTAAAAAGAAAGCTGCCAAACCCACCGTTCCCGTCTCAACCATCATCTGCAGGTATCCATTATGGGCATATTGGACATCCGTATAGTGGGTCTTGGATTTGTACAAAGGCGCGTTGTCTGAGAAGGTATTCAAACCCAATCCCAGCCAGGGGCTCTTTTGGATCATTTGAAAAGATTCTTGCATCAGGACCATTCGCTCAGTGACTGTGCCATTTTTGGGATCCCAAAGAGATCCGACACGCTCACGTAAAAGAGGCGGCGAAAAAAAAGCGGCCCAGACAAGCACCGCTATCAACGAACCTAAAAGGACCTTCTTTTTCTTCAAAATAAAAAATAGGAAAAGAGAGACCGCCACCGCCAGCCAAGCGCCGCGGGAATAAGTCCACAGAAGGCACAAGAAAAGTGTTGCCGCGCCCGCCAAGCAAAACAGCCTCTCCTTCAGGGAAAGCTTCACGTTTCGATCTTCAACTAAGACCCCGGCAAAGAAAAAGAACGCCAGCGTAATATAGGCTGAAAAATCATTGGCATGCCCAAACGTCGATGTGACCCTGGCAAAACCCTCCCGGTACGCCGTCATGCTCCTATGCCTTATCCATTCGATCCCGGTGAAATGCTGGATCAGCCCGTCCAAACCGATCACAAACGCGACCAGCAGATAAATTTTAAAAACTTTGAAAAATTTTTCCTCGGTGTTGACGGTGTGTAGGACCGCCAACAGAAAAAACGACAAACGCAGCACCCTGAACATCCCCTTCCAGGAGTCCCCAGGATACTGTGATCGTGTGATCGAAAGAAGATTGGCCGCGAAAAATAGCGCCAGGAACAGCATCCACTTCCCGCGAAAGACGCTCGCGTCACGCTCAAGGCACAGGGTCCACGCGGTGGAGATCACAAAAACCGCGGCGGTGATCTCAAAAAGCGAGATCGAGAATGCCATGGAGGCCACAGCCGCCAGAAGAGAGTAAAAAGCCAGGCGCTTTAAATTCTCAATAAGCATTTTGCCGCGCAAATAGGGTCCTGAAGAGGATCTTGATATCCAAAAAAAGTGACCAATTCTCAATATAGTAGAGGTCAAATTTTGTCCGCTCTTCGATCGACGTGTTCCCGCGAAGGCCGTTCACTTGCGCCCAACCCGTGATGCCGGAACGCACCGAGTGCCGTGCCATGTAACGTGGGATGTCCTCTTTGAACTGGCTGACGAAATACGGCCGCTCGGGTCGGGGGCCCACAAGGCTCATATCGCCCGCAAATACATTCCAAAGCTGAGGCAGCTCATCCAGGTTGTTGCGGCGTAAAAATGATCCGCTCTTTGTGCGCCGGGGATCATTCTCTCTGGCCCACACGGGCCCCGACTCTTTCTCGGCGTCTGTTTTCATGGTCCTGAATTTTAATAGCATGAAATGCCGTCCATCCTCACCGATCCTCTCCTGCCGATAAAAAACCGGGCCTTTGGAAGAAAGCCTGATCAATCCCGCGATCATCAGGAACACCGGCGCCAAGAAAAGAAGCGCAATGAAAGATAAAAAAATATCCGACGCGCGCTTTAAAAAGCGATTCTCCCAATCTCCTAAAGGAGAATCCGTGAAGGAGAGCACTGAAACGCTTCCCGCGTACGAAACGCTCATGCGCGAGGCAATGAGTCCGAGCATATCTGCTACCTGCCTAAACACGACCATTTCTTTCTCGCATTCATAGATCATTTTCAACACCCGGTCCGGCGGCACACTCTGCAGAGCCAAGACCGCCTCGTGGATCTGCCGATACACCTTCAAAACCTGGGGCAGGTCGGCCGTATTGCCCAAAATGGGGGCACCCTCGTAAACGCCCTCTTTTTTGTCAGAGTGCAAAAAACCCAAAACACTGCATCCGGACCGAGGATTTTTTTTGTAATACCGCGCGAGCTTGGCTGCATTCTCATCACAGCCGATGATGAGAATATTCCTTAAGCTGCCTCTCTTTTTGTCGACCGCCATGACCACCACGCCCAAAAGATACCGGGCTAGCGCCAAGCTCAGCGCCAGAAAAAATCCCGCCGTGATCAGAAATGTCCGGGAAAAAGAAAAATCGCGTATAAAAAATGAGATCGCCATGAGCACCAGGATCGAGGAGGCTGCCGCCTTAAACACGCGGGCCGCTTCCTGGCCGAAAGTAAAAAAAGCACCGGGACGGTAAAGCTCATTAGCCCGTATAAAAAAAATGGTCATGATCGCCGTCAGATGGAACGCCTTGTAATAGACGCCGTAATCATCCGCGTTTAAAAGCGCGTCAAATCGCCCACTTCTAAAACGCACCCAAAACACGAAAAAAAGAGCCCCATAAATAAAAACACAGTCCACCGCCAGCTGTATCCACGGAAGAAAAGAGTCTCTTTGGCGGCGCCGGCGAAGGATCATAATAACCCCGTCATCCCCGAAATATTTGATCGGGGATCAGGTTTGATTCCCGCTTTTACGGGAATGACGCGTTCAATAAAATTTTTCATCTCATCCTTGAATCTTTTTTTTGAAAAAACCAAAGCATTTTCACGCGCGGCTTTCGGGTCCCAATCAATTCTTTCAAATCTCTCGACCGCGCTCTGAAGGCTTTCGGCTGTAAACTCTTGAAAAAACAAGCCCGTTCTTCCCTCAACCACCGTTTCCAGCGCACCGCCGCCACCATAAGCGATCACAGGGCACCCACAGGCCTGAGCCTCCACTGGGACGATGCCAAAGTCCTCTTCCCCGGGGAAAACAAGCGCTCTTGCGCGACGGTAGTGCTCACGTAAGACCGCATCCTCCTGCCAACCCAAGAATTGTATATTTTTTGAGGCTTTCTTCTCAAGACTTTTCCTTTGAGGCCCATCGCCAATGATCACAAGCCTCCGGTCTCCATGGCTAAAAGCTTCTACCGCAAGTTCTATTCTCTTGTAGGGCACCAGGGCCGAGACGATCAGATAAAAATCTTCCGGCTTCGCCGCGGGCCCGGGAGTGTAAAAATCCGTATCGCACGGAGGATAGATCACCTCCGCTTCCCGCCCATAATAAGTTCGGATCCTTTTTTTTACATGCTCCGAGATCGCGACAAAATGATCCACACGGCCGCTGGCCTTAAAATCCCAGGAACGGATCCTTTGAATGATCCCACGGATTAGAACGCGAGAGAAAATATCTCGGCCGCCAAAATACTCATCAAAAAAACCCCATGCGTACCGAACCGGCGTGAAACAATAGCATAGATGCAGGGCCTGTTTGCCTTTTTTGGCCCCTTTGGCAACACAGTGGCTTGTTGAGATCAAGAGGTCGTAACCGCTGACGTCCATGGATTCGATCGCAGCCGCATAAAGCGGGAGGTAATACCGGTAATGCGTTTTCACCCAAGGCATCCTCTGGAGCCAGGAAGTGTGGATCGCATGCCGGGCGATGAGCGGCGACACCCTGCCCTTTTCATAAAAAAGGCTGTAGACCGGAGCTTCGGGAAAAAGCTCGCAGAGCACTTCTAAACACTTCTCTCCCCCGCGCATTCCATTGAGCCAATCATGAACAAGCGCGACTTTCATCCCCTCACCCGATCGTAGACTTCCCATGTTTTTTGTGCCGTTTTTTCCCAGGAGAATTCCGCAGCCCTCGCCAAGCCCTTGAGGGACAACTCTCGGGTCAGCCTCTTATCTGATAAAACTTTATACAAAAGCTCTGTCAGCTCCTCCGGACGGCTCGCATCAAATAGAAGCCCCGCGTTCCCAGCGATCTCAGGCAGACTGGTCCTGTTAGAAACGATCACAGGGGTACCGCAAGCCATCGCCTCCAGGACCGGCAAACCAAACCCTTCGCGCAGGGATGGAAGCACAAACACACTCGCCAAATTATAAAGCGCGGCCAACTCTTCGTCGGGAACCTCCCCTAGATATTTAACAAAAACCTCTTTGGATCGCAGGAGACTGTGAAGTTCCACGCATTTAGGGTCCCTACGTCCGGCGATCACAAGCTCTGCGTCTATTTTTTTTTCAATTCGAAGCAACTCCACAGCACGGACCAATACCGGGATATTTTTATGGTCTTTTAGGCTTCCTACAAAGAGAACAAAGGGTTTAGATGCTCCGTACCTCTGGCGTGAGCGCTCTAAAAATTTAGCTTCCTCGATCACCCGGAACATGGGCGCTGCCGCTTCATGCGTCACATGCACGCATTCCGGCCGGATGCCGGGAAAAAAATTCAGCAGATCCTGCCTTGTGTATTCGGACACGGTAAAGATCGCCGCCGCTTTTTTTTGGATCTGACGAAAAAGAAATTCCGCGTAAGGCTTCCCCAGCCTGGACTTGGAGGCCTTTGTATCGTGAAGATAGGTTAAGTCGTGGACCGTGACGACCAGTTTTCCCTGATAAAACACCGGGATGTTGAAATGGGGCACGTGCAAAAGCCCCAAACCCCGCGCCGCCAGCGGCATCTCCCACTGCTCAGACAAGGAATAGACCTTGGAGCGAACAGGACCCAGCGAGACACTCTCTCTTTTGGTTAAATTTAAAAATTCCTTCGCGTCGCGGAGATACGCTAAAAAATGGAGCTCCTCCGAACCCCGCCGGCTCACCAGAGCACCCACCAGCTCACGGATATAGCGTCCTATCCCCGGATGGCCCCATAGCCGCAGATCGATCCCTATCCTGGACGCTTTTTTCTTCATCGAGAAAAAGTCCTTTGTCTCTTTTTTAGAATATTTAAAATTTTTTGCGAACTCTTGCCATCGCCAAACGGGTTTTTCCACCCGCCTTTTTTTTGGATCATTTTTTTTGCCGCGGCCAGGATGTGGCCGGGACGAAAACCGGCGATCACATTCGCACCTACAGAGACAGTCTCGGGACGTTCTGTCGTGGTGCGGAGCGTCACACAGGGCACGCCCAGGATGCAGGCCTCCTCCTGGACCCCTCCGGAATCGGTCAAGATCAACTCTGCCGCCTCCTCAAGCCTTAAAAATTCAAGAAAACCGACAGGCTCCACCGTGCGGACACCTTTGGGCAGCGCGAGCCCAAAAGTCGTGATGCTCCGCGCGGTCCTTGGATGCACAGGAAATAGGATCGGGCGGCCCCATTGCGCAGCGACAAGTTCTAAACCTTTAAAAATAGAGACAAGCCTCGGTTTGGAATCCACGTTCTCCTGACGGTGAAGCGTTAAAAGAAAAAATTTTTGACCGGAAAGGCCCCATCGGGACAAAGATACCTTTTTACGCGCAAGTGGACGCGCACCGATCATCGCGTCAACGATCGTATTGCCGGTCATAAAAATTTTTTTGCTTCCAAGCTTCTCACCTAGCAGGATCTTTTTAGCATTCCTCGTTGGAGCGAACAATAGATCTGAAATGCGGTCTGTCTTGATGCGGTTCAACTCTTCCGGCATCGAGCGGTCATAGCTTCGCAATCCTGCCTCAATGTGCCCCAAGAGAACGCCGGAAACTTCCCGGCTGGCCATCGCTCCGGCGAGCACGCTATTGGTGTCCCCTTGCACCAGAACCACACAGGGTGCTTCGCAACGAAGGATCTCCCGGATGGGTGCTCTCATACGGGATACATACTCAAGACGCCGCTCACCGGGACGAGACTTAAACTCTAGCCGGTATTGAGGCTTCGGTAGTCCCAGCTGCCGAAAAAAAAGCCGGTCCATCGCGTAGGAAAAATGCTGGCCTGTATGGATCAGACGATAGTCCCAGCGGTCCGTTTTTAGAAGCCTTAAAAGAGCGCTGGTTTTGATGATCTCAGGACGCGTCCCGAGAACCACAATAATTTTTGGTTTTTTAGACATTCGCGCCAAACTTCTCCTTCTTTTCCAGAAGCCAGTTTAACACGGTTTGGGGTTCGATTTGGGCCATGCACGGGTGACCGTCGACATTGCATGCGGTCCGGAAGCACGGCATACACGGCGTCACATGGCGCAAGAAAGAGGCGGACTCCGAAAGCGATCTCCATTCCTCAAATACATTGGTGCCGCTGTAAAGAAACAGAGTCGGCACCCCCATTCCCGCCGCCGCGTGGGCAGGCCCTGAATCCGGACCGATAAAAGCCCTTAAGCGCTTCAAGACATAGAACAATTCACGCGCGGATGTTTTCCCAACAAGGCTTAAAAAATTAGCGCCCAATCCTTCTGCCTCGATAAATTTCATGAGGCGGCCGGAAACGTCTCTATCGGAACCAACAAGAAGAATTTTTTCTCGAGGAAAATTTTGCACAAATTTTTTAAAAAAAAGACGGATATTTTCCTCGGGCCAGTTCTTCGCCTCGACCCCGGCGCCCAATTGGAAGCCGACCCAACGCTCTGCCGAAGATATTCCCCATGAAAGCATTTTTTCCGCGAACATCCTCTCCTCTTGTTCTGAAAAATAAATAGCCCTCTCGCCCGGCCCCTCATGGATCCCCAACGCCCTCAAAATATCCGCTGTGTGCTCACTCTCGTGCACGCCGAACCGATAGAGGATCTCATCCGTCAAAAAAAATCCGCCGCCGGTGATCCCAAATCCGATGCGCCGCGAAACACCCGCTTTCCACAAAAGAAAATTCTCGCGCAGATCCCCGCGCAGGGAAAGCGCCAGATCAAATCCCTTCCCACGGACAAGACCGGGCAAATCCAAAAAACGGATCTCTTTTTTCTCCGGGTTGCCCTTTTTTCTTGAAAACCAGGGAGGGTCGTAAACGATCATTTCGTCAACGTAAGGATTGTTCTGCATGACCGAGGAGCCCAGGCTTGAAGTCAGAAACGTAACTCGAGCTTTAGGGAATTTTTTTTTCAAAAGCTCTGGAGCGCCGGAGACTCCCAGGACGTCGCCCAGGTGATCTAGGCGTATCAGGAGAATATTTTGAACTTCGGGAACAGTTGTGGGCTTACGGCGAAAAACCCAAAAAAAAGCGTATCCCGCCGCGTCCAGCAGGCAGACCAGGAGAATATAAAGATTTTTTTTAAAAACATATTTCATGCCGCGCCTTCGAGTGCCTGATTTAAAACAGCGTATAAATAAAAGGCGCTAAAGCGGAACCCTGGCTAAAAACGATCAGAGAGCCCAGAAGAACGAGCATCACCACGATCGGGGCGATCCACCATTTTTTACGGGCTTTTAAAAAACCCCAAAATTCACCGATGATCGACCACTTTCCCATAAGGCCTCCTCCTGTCAGTTAAAACTGATTTTCGAAATTCTCTTTATCGTCCTGTTTTTTTTCACGCGGCGTCCAATACGTTTTTTGGGCCGGATCGGGCCCGCCGGGCAGAAACCGGTTCCCGAATATTTTAGCGATCCAGGCGATCGGTGTTAGGACCAAATAAAATATCACGCACAAGAGGACCCTCGACATCACGGCACCCATCACCAGCGCCAGCGCCATCCACGCTTTTTGGACGGGTCTTAGAAGCGCCGGAGCGGCAAAACCAAAAAATAAAAAAAATATGCTTAAAGCCGTGAAATAGGGGTAAGAGCTTTTGTCTTTCCACCATAAAAAGGCAGACAGGAGCCCAAAAAAGATCCCGAGCGTCATCCCGAATTCCCGCAGGGCTTTGGCGTCGCTTTTTATATTTTTTATTTCATCCAGAAGTTTCATTTCAATCCAGTTGGAATTGGTTCTGCCAATTTGCGTCATTTTTCAGTGGTTTCTGTTTCGTTTTATCCAGAACAAAATTTCCAAGCACCAGAAAATCCATCTGCGTCCTCATAAAGCAGAGGTAGGCTTCTTGGGGCCGGCAAACCAGCGGCTCCCCGCGGACATTGAACGAGGTGTTGATCACCGCCGGACAACCGTATTTTTCCTCAAATTTTTTGATCAGCCGGTAATACCGCCCGTTGCGCTCCTCGTCAACCGTCTGCACCCTCGCGGAATAATCCACATGAGTCACCGCGGGAACGCGCGAACGGACGACGTTCAACTTCTGGATGCCAAAGAGGTCTTTCTCATCTTTGAGCATCTCACGCCGTATCGAATTTTGGACCGGAGCCACCATCAGCATGTAAGGACTATCGCTCTCCATCTCAAAATAATCCGAAACCTTTTCCCTTAAGACCGACGGGGCGAACGGCCGGAAGCTTTCGCGGAATTTGATCTTGAGATTCAGGATCTCCTGCATCTTGGAGGAGCGCGCGTCCCCGAGGATGGAGCGCGAGCCCAGTGCGCGCGGGCCGAATTCCATGCGCCCCTGAAACCAGCCGATGACCTTCTCCCCCGCGATCAAGTCCGCGATCCGCTCGAGAAGCGGTTCCTCTTCCAATTCCTCATAAGCGATCCCCTCCCCGTCTAAAAATTCGCGCAGGTCTTCCTGACCATACTCGGGCCCGAGAAAAGATCCGTTCATCGTATCCTGGGAGCTTCCCGCGCTTCTGGGGTTTCCCAGATACTGATGCCAGACCATCAAAGCCGCTCCCAAAGCGCCTCCGGCATCCCCCGCCGCCGGCTGAACCCAAATATTATCGAACAAGCCCTCGCGCAGAACCTTGCCGTTGCCCACACAGTTGAGTGCCACACCACCGGCCAAGCAGAGGTTTTTCTTTCCCGTACTTTCGCGGATATGCCGCGCCATGCGCAGTACGACTTCTTCGGTGACATCTTGCACCGACCGCGCCAAGTCCATTTCGCGCTGAGTGAGCTTGGCTTCCGGTTTTCGCGGCGGCCCCCCAAAAAGACGGTGAAATTTAGAACTGGTCATCGTCAATCCCACGCAATAATTGAAATAATCCATATTCATCCGGAAAGAACCGTCTTCTTTCAGGTCCATCAGCTCTGACAAGATCAAATCTTTGTATTTGGGCTCGCCGTAAGGCGCCAAACCCATGACTTTGTACTCGCCCGAGTTAACCTTAAAGCCGGTGTAATAGGTGAACGCGGAGTAAAGCAGTCCCAACGAATGCGGGAACCGTATTTCTTTGCGGATGTCGATATGATTGCCTTCTCCGACTGCGAAACTGGACGTGGCCCATTCCCCCACCCCATCCATCGTGAGGATTGCCGCCTCCTGGAACGGAGACGGAAAAAAAGCGGAGGCCGCGTGCGACTGGTGATGTTCCGGAAAAAGGATCTTACCCTTGAAATCCAGCTTCCCGGAGATCATGTCCCGGATCCAAAGTTTCTGTTTGATCCAGGGAGGCATCGCCTTGAGAAAAGAGCGGACGCCGAAGGGGGCATAAGCCATGTAGGTTTCAAGAAGGCGTTCAAATTTTAAAAAAGGCTTCTCGTAAAAAGCAACAAGATCCAGATCACTTTTTTTTAGTCCTCCCGCTTCGAGGCAGTACCGCACGGCCTGTTCCGGAAAATCTGGATCGTGTTTTTTCCGCGTAAAGCGCTCTTCCTGGGCCGCGGCGATGATCTTTCCGTCCCGGACCAGGCACGCGGCGCTGTCATGATAAAAAGCGGAGATCCCCAGAATATTCATCGATTTTTTCCGTTAAAATTAACTGTCTTTTGAAAAATTTCCGCCATTTTTCTGGCGGTTTCCTCCAAACTGAACCGTCGGACCCTCTGCAAAGCCAACGCCGACAAGGACTGTCTTAATTTTGAATCTGTCAGAATGTCTTTCAAGGCTGAAACGATCTGGCCCTGATCGTCCGGATCGACCAACAAAGCCGCATCCCCCGCAACCTCGGGCAATGAAGAGCGGTTCGAGACCACTCCCGGTAATCCGCAGGCCATTGCCTCCAGCACCGGATACCCGAAACCCTCATAATATGAAAGCATCAGGTAAGCGATCGCTCCGTGATATAGACATAACAGATCGGCGTCAGTAACATAACCTATCATTTTAACCTGACTTGAGAGATTTTTCTCCTGAATAAATCGAACGGCGTCTGCTTGGGCTCCGGCGGGCTTGCCGACCAGGATCAGTTTTAGCCCAGGGACAAATGGACGTGCTTTCTCAAAGGCTGACAGCGCGCCAAGGACGTTCTTTCTGGGCTCAATGGAACTGACCGATAAAACATAAGGCTCCTCTATTCCCAGGCGCGCCAATACAGCTGAAACCTCCGCCGCCTCGACAGCCCGGGAAAATTCAGGCCGCGCACCAAGATAAACAACTTCGATCTTTTCGTCAGGAACACCCAGGAACTGCCGCAGATCCCGACGGGTCGATTCTGAGCTGGCGACGATCTTCTCGGCGTTTTGCAATGCCAGCGGCTGCCACCGGGACCAATAAAATTTGGCACCCCTTCCCTGATTGGACGGATAAACCCTCCCGATGATGTCATGGACGGTCACCACTCTCGGGCAAAATGAAAAAACGGGAGGCGAAAACCCGGGGCTATACAAAACATCCATTTTTTTGCCCAGAGTCTTGAGTGGGATCTGGATATTCTCCCAAAGGATCCGCTGAGCCGCATTCAGGTCCTGATTTTTACATTTTTTCAAATAAACGAAAGAGACCGGAAGCTTGAGTCTCTCGATCTGGTCGCAGAGCGACCGAGCATAAACCCCAATGCCGGTGGGTTTTCCCTGTGTGGACTGATAATCGACTCCGACCCTCACGAGGCTGCCTTTGCGCCGGTCCGGCCCTTAAAAAAATCGAGGACGCCGGATAAAAAAGCCTTGGAGGCACTGTTGGCCGGAAAACCCTCGCAGGCCCACAGGGAAAAATTCTTAAAAAATAAAAAGAAAACACCGGCAGTCGTCTGCAGTTTCTGGTAAAAATTCGCGTGCGTGCGGCAAAGACGCAAAAAATTACGGGCCGAATAATACCCTGACAAAAAGGGTTGCGCAGACAGCGAACGGGATTCCTTGTGATAGACCCGCGCTCCCGGGACAACAACATTGCGATAACCCGCCTTTAGATTGCGCAGGCAAAGATCGGCATCCTCGTAGATCAAAAAATATTTTTCGTCAAAAAAACCCACCCGCGTCAAAAGAGCGCTCTTTAAAAGAAGCGCTGAACCGGGAATGATCTCGGCATCGCAGGGCTCGGCTCGGCCCGCCTCCACGGACTGCCCGTAATACGATGTCCTGGGTCTCAATCGAAACCAGTCCAAGGTCGTGCCCAGCGAATGGATCGTCCGGCGATCCTCATGCGATATCACCTGAGGCGCAAGAAGCGTGGCTTCTGGTTGACCCAGGGAAAAATTCTCAAGAATGCTCAGAGCCGCAGGATCCACCGTTGTGTCATTATTCAAAATAAGGACATCCTCATAGCCGTGTTCCAATGCCCAGCGGATGCCCGCGTTGTTACCGCCGTCGTATCCCAAATTTTTCCCGTTCTCCAAAACCGCGATGTTGGGATATTTTTCGGGGATCTGCCTCCACGACTCGTCCCTGGAGCCGTTGTCGATAAGCAGTATCTGATAGCAAGGATAATCCAAATGGATCAGCGACGCGATACATTCCCCGGTATCCGAAGCGCCGTTGTAATTCAGGACAAGAATGCAAACTTTGGGCGGCGCGCTCAACGGAGCTCTCCACTTTGTTCAAAATGTTTGGCGTGTTTAACGAACACATAATAAGCCGAGAGGACGCTGAAGAGGAAACCTTCCATCCCATCCAGAAACCCCTGCTTCCAAAAATAAAGTTTAAAGAACATGGCTAGGGGCTTGAGGGTGAGTTGATTTTTTTGGGGGACTTTTTTCATTTGGGAAAAATATCCGGCTTCCATGCCGGTATACCGGTTCAGGCGCTCAAAATAATCGTGGATGCTGGAATAAGTCTGATGTTCCATCGGGCATTTCAACTCGCCCACAGAGCCCTTGATCGCAACCGCCTCGTGAATAGGCTGATGAAATTGGCCTGAGTTTTTTTTAAAAAAACGGACCGGCTTGTCGCTTTGAGTCCCTGTATGGCGGAAGAGACGTCCAAAAATAACCGATTCCCGCCGGATGCGGTAACCTTCGGCCGCATGGGGCCGCCCGGCCGTTGCCAAGATCTCGCTCTTGAGCCCGTCACTCACCCTCTCGTCCGCGTCCAGTGATAGCACCCAGTCGCCCGAGGTTTTGGACAGAGCCAGGTTTTTTTGGCTGGCATAATCGGTGAAATCATTCAAAAATATTTTATCGGTGAACCGGGAAGCGATCTCGCGCGTCCTGTCGGCACTCCCGGAATCCACCAGGACGATCTCATCCGCCCAGGATACGGACTTTAAACAAGCCTCGATGTTCTTCTCTTCATTTTTGGTGATAATAAAAATGGAGATCTTCATGCGCGCTTTAGATCCTTAACGCAAAAGATCTGAAATGCCTGCTCCGGCCAGTGATACGTCACGATCTGGGTCACGTCCGCCAGCGAGTCGTGGTGGTCATGGTCCTCACCTTTCTTCATCGACTTGAACGCGCGTACCCCGCAAACTCTAAATCCAAGCGCTTTCATTTCGCGTGTTTCCCAGCCGGACTGATGGGCCATGAGAGGGTTTTCATCGAACTCGTCTTGTTCGAGAAAGCCGTTGGGAGTAAAAACCACCACTTTCCGGCGGGCCCATCGTTGCATTTTTTCCAAGAGCCGCGTACCCTCTTCTTTGGGAAGGTGCTCCAAAACGTCCAAGAGGACCACCGCGTCAAACGATCTGTCGGGAAAATCCACCTTCGTGATATCGGCGTTCAAATATTCGGTGTGGCGTCCCGACCGAACCGCTTCGTCAAAGTGCGGCTTGAAAAATTCCACGCCCACCGTGCGTGTACTGCGCGAAACAGCGGCCGCCATCGAATGCCGGCCGCAGCCAAGGTCCAGAACGCTGTCGCAATCCATGAGCTCGCGAAGCACCAGGTACTCTACCGGCTTCAAAAGCCTCAAGTTAAAAAATGTCAGCCAGAAAAAAGGCGCGCGCGCCCAGGGGTGTCTTTTTAAAAACTCCACCGCTTTCTTCATCCATTGGACTTTAACGCTTTGACTCATGTCGCCCCCACTTGGCTTAAGACTTCACGGTCGCTTCGATGAAAAGAAAGTTTCGCTTTTTTTCTTGCCGCCAGCGCCCGCGGAAACCGTTGAACGGCCCCCCAAAATCCCGAAACAAAATGCCAGCGAAAAAGAAGCAGGCAAGCCAATGTCTTCGCCAGAGTCAAAAGGATGAATTCCGCCAAAAGAACAGGGTCTGTGATATTCTTGGCCATGAACAGGATCCCGTTGCGGAATACCATGGCCTGCGTCTCTTTGGGAGTGAACGCTTTTTCAAAACTGGCGCCGCCCACGTGAAACTTGCGGCTCTGCGGCACATAAACGCCCAACCAGCCCTTTTTCCACCCGCGATAACAAAGATCGACATCTTCGTAACGCCCGGGCAGGTAGAGCTCATCGTAACCCCCAAGCAAATTAAATTTTTGCCGGTCAAACGCCGCGATCCCCGCGGAAAAAGAAGGCCCTGTTTTTTCAAGCCGGTCCGTGTACGCCGGACCACCCAACTCTGCTGAGAGGATCCCCCAGCGCCTGCGCACCAGGGGACAGTCCCCGTGCGAGGCTGTGAAAAATACGTTGGGATCTTTCAGGAAAGGCTCCACAAGCGGATCGACGAAACCCTTTTCGGGTTTGATGTCATTATTTAAAAGGATCGCGATATCCTCCGGATAGGCGCGCAGTGCTTCATTGTAAGAACAGAGCACTTTATTTTCAGCGGCCTCATAGACATCCACCCCGGGAAACTGCGCCCGCACAAACTCCGCACTGCCGTCACGGCTGGCATTGTCCAGCACCGTCACCTTGCAGTCGTATTTACTTTCGGAAGCGGCTTCCACGACGGAGGGCAAAAAATCTTTAAGCAACTGCAGGCCGTTGTAATTCAGGACAAGAATGCGGCAGGTTTTCATGAATTCAATCCAGATTTTTTGGATTAGATATCAGATCCAGGTAATCCCTGAACGCAACCATACTCGCTTCCGATGTAAGCGGAGCCGTTTCTTTGCCGAGATAAATGATCCGGCCCGGCATTATTTGCAGGCTCGGAAAAAGATGTTTGTATTTTTGAAATGAAGCGATCATGGAAAGCCTCGGGGTGCGTGTCATTTTTATTTCAAACGGGTAAATTTTGCCGCCATTGGCGCGGAGGATCAGGTCGATCTCGAGGCCGTTGTTAGTCCTGAGATAATAAATATCCGCCCGCCTGCCCTGATTTGTCAGAGCTTTGACCGTTTCCTGCAGGCAATACGTTTCAAACAGCGCCCCGGCCATTGGCCCCCGCATCAGCTGGCTCTCATCCCCAATGCCCATAAGATAACAAACAAAGCCGCAATCCATGAAATAAACTTTGGGTGATTTTGTGATCCGCTTTCCAAAGGACTCAAAGTAGGGCTGCAGGATAAAAACGATCTTGCTTGCTTCCAGAACGGACAACCATCTTTTGACCGTATTGACGGTTATTCCAAGGTCGTTGGCCAAAGAAGAGAGGTTCAGGACCTGCGCTGTTCTCGCCGCCAGGATCTGAATAAAGCGCTGAAAATCACGCAAGTTCCCGATATCGTAGACTCCGCGAACGTCCCTCTCCAGGTAGGAGCTCATATAGGAGCCGTACCATCTTTCACGGTCAATTTTTGGGCCCACCGCGATCTCCGGATAGCAGCCTCTCACGCACGCATGAACAAAGCCGTCTTTCGCAGAAACCGCGTCACGGATAAGATGCGCCCGGCTTTTTTCCTGAAAACTAAACGGAAAAAGATCGAACAGGGCTACCCGTCCGGCCAGAGAGTCGCCCAAGTTCTTGATCATGGAAAACTGCTGGGATCCCGTGAGCAAAAAAGATCCTTTCCGGTCACGGTGTTCATCGATCGCGATTTTAATGTACGTTGTGAGCTCGGGGACATATTGTATTTCGTCAATAATGGCTTTCTTCCCAAGGCTCCCCAGAAACGTTTTTGGGTCCGAGAGAGCTTTCTCTCGCGTCAGGGGATCGTCGAGAGAGGCGTAAGAGTGTGTCTTGGAAAAAAGGTGCTTCAGAAGCGTGGATTTTCCGCTCTGGCGGGGGCCCAAAATGGCGATCGAGGGAAATTGGGAGACCGACCGAAGAAGAGTTTGTTCAATATCACGCGAAACATAAATAGGCTTTGCCATAGCCAAAGTTTACCACCCTCTGCTCTGAATTACAATACATATTTTCATTGTCATTGCAAATATGTATTTATCATCCGTCTGTTTCCGCGAGTCCACTGTTGTAATTCAGGATAAGAATACGGCAGGTTTTCATTTTACTTTACAACCTCCCAATACCCGCCCTTGTCGGGACCGATCCTGCGGAGCGGGCCATTTTTCTGCATTTTATTTAAATGATATTTAATGCCCTCCTCGGTCAAATCAATTATTTTTGCTAGTTCTTTTCTTGTGATTTGCGGGTTCTTTGCTATTTGCTCGATAATTTTCTGGGTAGTTTTCTGGGTAGTTTTCTGGGTAGTTTTTGCGTTCATCTGCCC
>CAZBIH010000020.1:0-15064 GCA_964492015.1 uncultured Planctomycetia bacterium
CTATTAATGAACCCAACTAAGCGTTATGCCATCGGATATGTAAGACCAAGAGGGTGTTCTTTAATTAAGAACATCGCTCTGGTGCTCGTTTTTTGTCTTCTATTTCAAGAGTTTTCTTATGCTTCTCCGCAAGAGTTAAAAAAACTTATAAACTTAGATTCCCAAAAACCCAACCTCTCCTGGGCCAAAAAACTATTACCCGAAATCCCCCAGTCTGTCGCCAGCATCGAAGACGCCTGGCAGGTGCCACAGGGGTCTGACCCCTCTGGCACCAAGACGGTGATCTTGATCCAAGACGCTCACACCAATTCTTCCTGTCAATTAAATGAATCAAAGCTCTTTGACATTTTATTCGAACACGGAATTACGGATACGGTCTTTACCGAAGCCGCCAAAGGCAACGTCAATCTTACTTTCTTAAGAGACAAAGCTTCTCTACCCCAAAGAGAACAAATAGCCAAGGAGTATCTCCAAAAAGGACTGCTTCATGGTATTGAATATCTAGACCTAACAAGCAATCACAATTTCAAAGTAGAGGGAGTCGAAGACCCAGACCTTTATTTTAAATCTCTCCAAGTCTACAAAGACTCTGTCAAAAAAAGAGACAGCTTTGAAAGATACCTAAACGAAATAGACTCCACCATCGATGTCTTGAGATCCAAACTTCTCAATCCCTTCTTGCTAAATTTTCTCCAAACCAAAGACAAACAAAAAGACGATCTCTCCGGCTACATCCAGACCCTGATCAATCAAGCCAACACCCTGAAAATAGACTTGTCCAAATACCCAAACCTTAAAAAATTAAACGATCTTAAATCCCTAGAATCCAAAATAGATTTTAAACAAGCCACCCAAGAACAACAAAAAGCAGTTCAAGCTTTATCTGCCCAAGATCAGAAAGAACTCAAGGATGTCACTCTTTCAAAACTATCCATGAAAGACTCCCAAAGAGGGTTCTTCCTTCTTCTGGAAGAAAAACTTAACCACCGTCATTTCGACGACCGCAGGGAGGAGAAATCTCCTCAAAGCGAGATCTCTCACTTCGTTCGAGATGACAGATATCCCAATCTTTCCCAGTATTTCCAATACCTGGATCGATCCAAGTCCCTGAGCCCCAAAGATATTCTCCAAGAACAAAGAAATCTTGAAGAAGAAGTCCTAAAAGCCCTCACCACCAACCAAGACGAAGAAAAGCTCCTTCTCTCGATCAAGACACTGGCCTATTACAAAAAACTCTTCTATCTGTCCCTCACCCCCGAAGAATACCAAGAATTCAATCATACCCGTCATTTCGAGGGCAATAGCCCGAGAAATCCCATACAAAGCGAGATTTCTCACTTCGTTCGAAATGACATGTCGGACTTAAAAGTCCTCTCAGGCTTCTTGAACTTAAAACTCATGAACCTAAAAGACAGATACGACAAAGCGATATTCCTCAAAGAGGACTTCACCGATATCCAAAACCTTTGTACTCAATTCTATGAACTGACCTACCAAAGAGACAAAGCCTTTCTATCCAACCTCCTAAAGGCGGTGGAGAATAAGGAACATCCACAAGGAACAACCGCGGCGGGTGACTCGGAGCCTGGGCGCCCATTTGCCCGGAGTGAAGAATTACACGAGGACAAATGGGCTGGCGCAGAGGCAGGCCCCGCCGCGAACACCTACACATTAATCACGGGAGGCTACCACACACCGAATCTCAAATACCTCCTTCGCCAACAAAACATCTCCTACATCTCCATCGTTCCTCAAGTGACCCATGAGACGAATATTAAACGATATGAGGAGATAATCCTAGATCAGCCGCTTCCCCAGAATCTCGGTCTTAAGCATCAGACGGTCGTGTCCAAAATGATAGACCATCCTTATGCGGCAGGAGTTGCAATCCCCTCAACCCTTGCTGCTGCAAGGTTGGCACAAGAACTTGAGGCCGTAAGCAACTCTCGTGTATCTGAAGCGGCCTCATTACTTCCTGAGAAATCTTTGGCGGCGGCGCGTTTGGCCGCAGACACATCCGAGTTCTCACCGCATGAGTCGGGATATTTGCGTGAAAAGCGGATTTGGATTTTTAGAGGCTTATTCCAGACGATAGGGGACTGGCAGTTCAAGACGCAGCTTTTGAGCCATCCAAAAGCGCTAGAGGCTCTAAGCATCATTGCGAGCCGTCCGGAAGTGACACCCAATTTTAGAAGTATGGTTGCTATTTTGACAAAAGAAGGTGTGCTGCCGACCGAGTGGTGGAAGGAATCAGATGAGGACACTAAGCGGAGGTTATGGCGTATTCTGAGAGATGAGTTTTTAAGTGCGAGCGCGTCGGAAGCTTCGGAGTGGAATGCTTATGAAGTAGAGCTTGCCAACGGCAAAACAAAGATCTTTGTGCCCTACATTCCGGGGGATGCTTCCTATAATAAGAGTCTATTTGAAAATTTTATTGCGAAAAATTACCCTGCTGCCAAAGTTTTTGGTGATGAAAGGGTCTCGCTTAAGGAAAACGGGATCCCGGGCGCGGTCACGCCTCTTATGGATTACACCCAAGTAGATCCCACAAGCCAATATGCCGCGGATTATCTTAAAAAAACAGAGCCTCTCTTTTTCCCGAGAGCCGCGAAAAATTATTTTTTAAGAGCGCTTGTTTGGTTTCTGTATTGGGCAGGTCTTCGCAACAGCTGGGTCCAGTCGAATTATGACCGGATCCGTCTTCAGGGAGCGGTGAAGGCCGGAAAAGATATTTTATTCTCTCAAGGCGCGGCTTATCTTGAGAATGAGAGGATCGCGCGAGTTGGCTCGGATATTGAAAAAATAGATTCGCAAAGAAATGCCGCTCTCAATGAACTTTCTACTTTGCGGACGATGCAGGGCCGCGAAGATATAGCTATTGTGCTCGTGCCGATCGATCGTTTTCAAGACCAAGTGTGGATATCACGGCATCCGTTGCAGGCCAGAGAGCGGTCCTCTGCTTCCGGTTTTGGAGCGCCGACCGCGCTGACGCTGGCGATGCAGGCGCACGGGGCCGGCATGATCGCCCGTGACCGGTCGATCCGGGACCCGGTGTTGTCCGCCAAGGATACAGCCAAAAAAATTATTTTAGCGATCCAGGCACTGGGAATCTCCGCCAAGGACGTTATTGAGAAGGCCGATGAGAATGCCAAGAGTGTTTTTCATCTTTTAAATCAGATCGCCGCTTCGCTGAACCCGGATCATAAAGAAGATCCCAAGGGCGTTGTTCGGGCGGAGGATTATGAAAAAGTTCTAGATCCCAAGACCGGCGCGATATTTTCAGGAGCTTTGCGCGCCGCTTTGAAGGACGGGGTGGGTTTGACAAGCGTTGCGAATGGAAAAAATATCATTTTCACACTCCGCGGCATCAATGGCGAAGAAAAGAAAATCACGCTTCTGGGTGTGTATGGACAGGAAATGGATGCTTCAACAGCTCAAAGTCTTGGACGCCGTATCAGTTCTGTGTCGCAACCGGCCGCATCCGGAGGCCACCGTGTTGCTGTTGTCCGCAGTGAACTTGTGGGAAATATTTCCGGTGTTGAAGCCTCCAGTCTTCGAGAGTTAGGAAATCTCGCGACCAAACTTAATGTATCCCGCTTTATCACCTCAACAGACATCAACGCCTACATCACCGAGAGACAGCTGGGAAGCCGTTCGAGGTCCGTTGCGGCGAAGAATGAAGCTGTCTCCGCCGAGAGTTCAAGAGTTTTGCGATCCACGATCGATCAAGCGCGTGGGACCGGTCTTGAACATTTATTAAGACAAGCCCAAACTCAATTACAGACAGCATCGGAACCCGCCAAGATCGAGTCGGAAGATACATTTATCCATATTTATTTAGAACAGCAGGCGGGGGAGGGAAAATTATCTCCCCAAGTTTTTCATTGGGCGTCTTTGGTCGATGAAATATCGCGTTTCGAGGCGGATGAGGTCGTCGTGATCCTGCCGTACGAGGACATGCAGGCCGTGCGCGACTTGGGTCGCAATACTTTAGATGCTCAGGAGATCCTAGAAAAAGGACATAACAACAATGTACTGGACACGGTGGACCTAACGCCCTCGGTGCTTCAGCGTGAGGACAGCCGCCGCCGCGAAGGGTCTTGGACGGTGCGTTTGGGTATTGCCGGAGCACGCTTGGCCTTTAGCCGTTATAAGAATCTCGAGCTTCGTGTGAATAGCGCTATTCAAAACGCGGCCGTGGCTCGCGGCTATTCCCAAGACACCGCGCGTTTTCTGGCGGAGAAAGTCTATCGCGAATGGTGGAACTTAACCCCTCAAAAACTAAGAGAAAATCTGGACCGTGAACTTCCTGAGCTGAGAGAAGATCTGAGAGATTCTATTCTTCAAGGGGACATAGAACATATTTTATCCGAAGTCTGGCAGAAAGCCGCGCGGTCTGAATATTTACCTTTACCCCCCGGAGTTGAGCGTTATGAAGTTGAAGGGGAGCCCGTGGGACTTAAAATCGCGATCTCGCCGGTCTTGGGAGGCGCGGGGCAGGGAGAGACTTCTTATGCGGTTTTACATGGTTTGGAGCTTGGATCTTTCGACGCCAAAGAAGTCAGCCAAGGGTTGGACAATATCCGGTCCCGGCGTGAAAGGATATTCTCGACGGATCTTCTGCCGCGGCTTATGCCGTGGGAAACGGGCTTGGGCGAAAAGGCATCCGAGCTTCGCGGTATCGGTCTGGTCAACAGCGGCCGCCGGACATTTGGAAATCATTTGTCCGATATCGCGGGATTCATTTCAGTTTATTTGGGCATGAAAAAGCTCGAGGCGTGGACGGCTAAGATCCTAAAAAATTCCGCGGCGTCATGGTTGGCGGGAAAATTATTCTCGATCCGCTGGATCCGGCAATCAAGGTTTTTTAAGGTGCTTTATGCCGTGTACTTAAGGGTGGAGGCCGTAAAAAATGACCGCATAGCTTCCCTGGCGGCCGGTGTGACAGTCCCGACCTGGTCTTTGAATGAAAAAGAACGCGGCCCGCTTTACTATCAGTCGATCGCTTCCACGGAGGAACTTTTAAAGAATCAAAATTTGGCCCCGGGAGAGGTGGTGCATTTTTTTGGCACGGCGCGTGAGATGCAATTCGCGCTCTCAGCGCTTCTTAATCCTAAGATCGCGCGCGAAACTTTTGAAAGAGGGCCGAATTTTACGGTCACGAGCGATCTTTTGGAAAATGAAAGGCGTTTTGATACGTCCCAGAATATCGTCCGGCAGACTTTGAATACTCGTGACCAGGTTGTTTCCAGGATCAAGGCGCTTGCGGGGTTGGACTTAAGGGATCTGCCGGCGGTGAACCTTGAGGATGGCCTTACACAGGATCAGATCGACCAAGAGCTTCCCATTCTGGAAGAGATACTCATTCAAGCGCGTCATCAATTTCCCATTTCACTCTATTCTCAAGGGTGGCAGAAGATTCTCGAGACAAAAATATTTTCAGGGATAGGAAAATTTGAGGAATTTGTCGGACGTCTTAAGCTGTACCGCCTGATCACGCCGGAACAAGGCAGGACACTTTTGGCGGATGAGGCGATGAGGCAGGACCTGGCGCGGAAATTGTACGCGTTGCTTCCTAAAAATGACGCTTCTTTGCCGCTTGGAGGGCTCAAGGCACGCCGCGTGACCGCCCAGATCCGAATGGATAAAGAAGAGCACTTTCTGATCCCTATTTTGCCGTTCGCGAATCCGGATCTCGCGAAAGAAAAAGAAGGCCTCGAAGTTTTAAAGGCGTCCCTTTTGCCGCTTGTGGGCAAGAAAGAAGTTTTGATCTCTCAAGACGGTCTGGTGGATGTTTTAAGAAGCCGCGTGAATAGAGCGTTTGCCGGTGATGCTCAGATCTTATCGGATTGGGAGAAGATCTTATCCGCGATCGAAGAGAAGGATACGCTGACGGGTCTTAAGCGTTCCCAAAGACAGATCCAAAATTATGGGAGAAAAGTTTTTGCGGAGAATGAAGTTTCGATCCACGGAGCCGTCCGCGGCGGGTATTTAAGCGCGGATCAGATCACCGCACAGAATTTATGGGACGCGTCCAAAAATAACAGCCTCCCGGTGCCTCTGGAACGCGAGTCCCGCCGAAAAGGCCAGGATGAAATTTGGCTTGTGGGCGATGCTTTCGCGGCGACAACGGCCAAGGAAACCCATAAGAGGATGACCAAGAGCGCTCGTCAGAACGCGGACGGGTCGTTGTCCGTGGCGAGTACTTACACGTTGGTTTTACCGGAGCTGGTTGAGTCCGTCGCGTACTATCTTGAAGAGCAGACAGAGGGCCAGAGAGTGCAGGACAACGCGCAGCATGCTCCGACCGCGGCTCAGATCAGCAAGGGACGTACACCCAAGGCGGCGGGTTTGGTGTGGTACATGGCCCTTTTGGGGACAAGATTTCAAAATTGGATGAAGACCGGTCCGATACGCCGCGCTCTTTCGAGTCTGACTTATAAGGTTCTCACCGGAAGCATTCATTATCGCTCGTGGCATATCGATCAGAGCAACTTAAAAGGCGATCTTGAACGCCGTGCTCGTGAAGTGGCCCCCGAGGGGGAGAAACCTAAAAAATGGCTCGCCAAAACCACTCAAGGCGCGGCCAGTTACGTCTCCCTGGCCGGAACTTTCGCGTGGCGGCGTCTTTTAAACTCCAGAAATTTTAAAAACCAGGAATTCAACGAAACCAACACGCCGGATCTTGAAAAATTCATCGAAGTAAGCGCTCAGGTGTGGAATGAGAATGTCGGCACGCTTTCATTGCCGCAGGGAATAGAGGTCGTTTCTTTAAATACCGGCATGACAGGCCTTCAAGTATCCATTCCCGGAAGAGGGGATGTGGTATTTCTTCCCAGAAATCCGTCCAACTTTAGGGAGATCTCTGAGACCGTCCAAAATCTGGATGCTGACAATGTAAAAAGTGATCAACTATCCTCTCAAGTTATTCAGGGCTTTGGAAAAGCTGAGAAAGTTTATATGGACTACACCAAGACTGTTGAGCAAGGACAGGTTCCATCGCCTTATCAAGACGGTCCGGATCACGTGAGCGCGATGGCCAAGAAAGCCCGCCGCTATCGCCAGATCGATCGCCGGTACAGCGCGTGGAAACGATTTTTTAACCGCAGTTACCGCTGGTTTCTTGGGGACCGGGTTTTCTACAATCAGATCGATCCTAAAAATCGCGAGGATTTTGAGATATTTCAATACATTCAAAGCCAGCGAGAGAATACCTCCGCATGGGCCTTAGGGGTGAACGGTCCGCCGTTTTTATCTCTGGATAGAAGGCGTTTTGAAAATGGAGGCCGGTATACCTTTGACGACCAGCAGACTTTCACACTGGCGGACATGGCATTTAAAGACTCGAAAGCGGGAGAGATCACCTATGTGGTCCTTGGGCAAGAACGCGTGGCGCTTGCGGCCCAGCTTCTTCTTTATCGCGGGATCGTTCTCAAACTCTTATCCGACCCCAATTATCGTTTGAAAGCCTCCGCGATCCGAAAAGAAAATTCGGAACCGATCTACAAGGGGCCGGCGTCGATGATGCAAAGTCTTTCCAACGGTCAAAGTTTAACCGGCACCGTGGGAGCGGCCGCGATCGAAAAGATCATGGCAAGACTTGAGCATCGGGATGGAGACCGGGCCCTTATAACTCTCAAAGAGGCGTTGACAGGCGCTGTATCCGATGCGGATATTCTTTCCAATCTTCCTCTGCCTTCTGAGCTTCGTCCGCTTCTTTTGGGATACGATGGTCAGCTGACGGCGCTGGGAGTGCAGATATTAAATGAAATACGAGAAATCCCCCTGGATAATTCAGGCGCCCGTTTGGCTTATGTACAAAAAGTCACTAAAAATGGGACGGAGTTTCAATTTCATGTTCTGCCTTATCCCAATTCACCGAATGCGCTGGCGACGGTGCAGGAGATCGATAGGATCGCAAAGGATGACAGCAACGTTGTCGTGCTTCCTGACGGCTATGCTGAGCTTACAGGGATCCGGGGCCCGAATGTTGCCAGACTTTTAGAATTCAAGGGGATGAATGATCACCGGATCAGTGAAGCCTTGCTTCGCCGGTGGATCCTAGAGCCTTTGCAAGCGGGTTGGGAAGAATCAGATAGGTTCCTTGAGACCGGGAATGTATCCGAGTTCTTTAAAGACATGCTGCAGAGACTCCGCCAGACGATGGATGGCTCAGGACAGGGCCTTGAAAAAGCACGCTGGCTTTCGGAAATTTTGCACGCGTTGTCCGATATCGGACATGCGGACTTAAGCGTGGACAGCAATTCTCCTCAGGCGCAATTCATGCTTGAGTTTGTGAAGATCATGGGCGGGAAGCAGTGGCTTGAGACCCGCACGGAGCGCGGAAGACTTTATTTACATCCAAATTTTACCGGAAGGACCGGCGAAGATTTTGCGGCATTTTTGAAGCAAAGACAGTGGCGCCACGGAGCGGCTGAGCTCATCAGGCGGTATCTTGAAGAAGAAGCGATCAATGGACTGCGTCAAAACGCCTACGTTTATTTGGATCGTGAATTAGCCAACGGAAATATTCCTCCGATCTGGAAAGAAGCCGCTCAAGGAGCCGTCAATTTAGAGGATCATTACGCGAATCAGCCCGCGGGCAAGGCAGTCCATGTCTTTTTGCCGCCAAGTCTTATGATGCTCATCCCGATCTTTAGGGATGAACAAGGCCGTCAGATCCTGGAAAAAGGGATCAATTACCGCCCAACCCGACAGGTTCTTCAAGCAACGCAAGATCACGGGTCGTCCTTGTTGTATCCGCAAGTGCCTTCGAGTCCCAAAAAAGGTTTGTGGGGATCCTTGATCTCACTTTGGCGATATTTTGTTTTACGCTACCAGCTTCATTCTCTCGGACAGCCATTTTTTCCTAAAAAAGGATCTTTTTCCGATAGACCCGGCCGGACAGAAAAGTCCAAGGCGGAAATTTTACCGACGGTCAGCGTAGGTTTTTCAAATCTGTCCAGGGACTATAACATTACGCTCTATCTTAAGTCCTTGATCAACCAGCTGGAAGCCAATGGCCTTGGCCGCGTTCCGGTGACCGTCTATGTGGGTCTTGATCGAAAGGTGGAGGCGGAAGCCGCGGTGAATGGAAGCGGGATCGCTATCAAGATCCCCGGAGAAGGATCGCCGGATGAGGTCTTGGACGGCAGAGATGAAATTAATGAAGCCCGGAAAGTGGCGCTAAAACTTTTCAATGAGGCCCCGAAAAAATTCCGCCGCGCGCCTAAATTTATCGATGCGTCACCGACAAAGATCATGACCAATGGTTTTGGCCAGACGGGCCGTGCCACTTGGATCGAGATGGCCCGGAATCCATGGGACTATCAGATCGAGTGGACCAATGGGATCCCGGAGGAAGATTTTAAGTCCGCTGCTCTCTCGATCGAATCGGACAATGTGTATGGACTGACCGGTGTGCGTGTTCATAATTGGGCGACGGCTACAAGGACTTCTGACGGGATTATCACCGTCACACGCGCAAGCCGCAGCAAGGAAAGCTGGAAGGAGCCAATTCAAGAAACCTGGACTGTTGAAAAGCAGGGAGCATTCAAGACCCAGATCCAGGATAAGCTGCTCCGCGGTGATAAGCTCGATGAAGATGAAACTTGGCGGAACTGGCTTCTCGAGGAGTATCAACAAGAGCGCGATATCGATGGAAGCATCCGTTGGTGGGAATATGATATTTCCAAGGCGATCAACGATGAACACCATACTAGACTCTCGCCAGCGGATGTGTGGGAGGCTCAACGTTTCCAAAATCGTTTTGTTCGTATCTCAAATCTTCGCGGCGCTCAGATCCCAAAATTTACCAAAGCGTTGCAATCACTGGGCGTCGGAGCCGTCGATGACGCGACGGGTAATATCCTCACGGTCAAAGACGCGCTGCCATTTCTTGATCTGCCCTCGATAGAGCTTTTTAATTTACCGGCGCCTCCCAAAGACGGGAATATTCCTCAAGTGATCGCGGGAGTGAACTCAGATAATTTGCAAAGAGGCCGCGGCGGATCGACGCTTCAGATCTTTTCTCCGGCAAGCTGTACGACGAATGCCGGATCTCCTGAGATCCGTGTGTTGCAGGATGCCGCGGGTGCGGGGCCCGGACAAGATATGACTGTCCATCCTGAGACGTCCGGAGAGCAGACTTTGTTCACCGAAGCCGGAAGTGAACGCGCTATTTCAGCGACCGCGATGCTACAGACCTCCACAGGATTTAAGAAAGCGATATCTCAAGTTATCCCTCAAGCAGGAGAGCAGGACGGTTTTGCTCTACGTGTGCCCACAGGGAATGGGTCCATTTTAAGAACTGTGATCGAGCTTGAGCGTCCCATGAGTCAAGTGGAGCTTGAGAATGCTTTTCGTTCGGCGGCTGAGGGCAAGTTGAAGGGAATCTTGTCATTCAGAAATTTTGACAAGTCCATTGGTACGACTGCTGTGATCGGAGATACACACACAGCGGTGGTAGTAGATGTTAAAGTTTTGGCCGGCGCTGACGGCACAGGGAATGTGGCTGAGGTTTTTACGATGTACGATAATGTGTGGGCATTTCCCCGTCAAAAGGCCAGGACTCTAAGAGAGGCTTGGCTTGCACAGCGCGAGGCGCTGGCGAACGGTAAAACGCTTGAAAAACCAATTGCCGGAGAAGCGAAGGAAAAGGCCGGGAGCGGGCCCACAAGAGTCCATGCGACAACCTCTATCCCCACTCTCCTAGCGGCCGATCAGACAGAAAATGTTCAGAACGCCGTATTAAAGCTGGATCCCAAGAACTTTTTATCCCTTCTTGCTTTTAGAGAATGGATCAAGGCACTCGCCGGACGGCCTTCGGCTATGCAGGGAGTTTCGGTAAAAGCGGTCATGGGAATATCTTCCTCGACTTTACAATCTTTTATTACCAATGTGCTGAACATGCCGGAGTATGGGAAGCTGCAGGGGATTAGTCTTGCGACAACTCAGAAAGAGGATGGATATTATTATTTTGTCATTAGGGGTTCAGACAATAGGGTCCTTTCGGACACCGTTCGAATTTATGAAAACGAAGATGCCTACCAAAAGGATACAGCGTCCGGGTCTAATGATGCGCAGATCATTCAATTTCAGGCAACATCCAAGACGACGGCAGCAAGACCCATATTACAGCTCCTAGAAAGACTTGGGATCACCCATGCGGCCATCGCGGCTGTTTCCAATCCATCCTTGGACGCGCCGCTTCTTTCGAGTTATAGGGATGAAGCACCCCGCGACATTCAACTCCACAGAGCTGCGGGCAAAAAATTTGAATCTGAAATTATCGCCGCTGTTCCCGTATTCCAAAATACCCCGTTGGCAGCTTCAGTACTCTATACACCGGTTCGAGTCGGATCGATGATCAATGTGGTTGTGAGAACAGAGAAGAACATGACGCCTGATGAAGTAAAATGGTTCCTGCGCCGTTGGGCGAGTGAAATGGGGCTTTTGCCAGTTGAAGGCCTGCAGATGAACTCCGCGGTGGTGCAAGGCGCTTGGAAGCCGGTTTTAGATCTAAGCTCCGTATCCGTGACAGGCAAGAGAATGGTCAGCGTCAATGTCTGGTATGACCCTTGGGCACTTTCAATTTACCATGCCGCTCAGAAGCCGGAGACTCCGGTATTGCCTCGTGAAGCTGTAGCGCCTGGAGAGAATTTGTATCGTTCGATGGCGACAGTAAAGGACTATATCGATCAACTCCCTGGGACACCGGGCCGGCGTCTCCAAGGAAAAAAAGTTTATGTTCGCGTCGATTACAATGTGCCGATGGAAAAGGGTGTCATCAAGGATGACTTAAGGATCCAAGAGTCTTTGACGGGCATCGAACAGCTTCGTAAGGAGGGTGCTGTGGTAGTGCTTATGTCTCATTTGGGACGTCCTCAAGAGGATTATGTGACGATACAAAGTGAGCTGAACAAAGTTAAGAACAGCTCTAAACACGATGGGGAGTACGATCCCAAAGTCCTGAAAGCAGCTTCTGATAAATTAACTAAGATTTTGGAATATCCCGTAACGCTCCCAATTAGAGGTCCGCTGAATGAAGAAGCATTCTATCAGATGTTTTTTGACAAAAAAAGTTTAGGTCCTGTAGCCAAGCATCTTTCCGACTTACTGGGTGTCCCTGTTCAGTTTCCCTCCGATCAAGGCAATTCTTTGGGAAGTCCCGTGGATCAGAAGCAGACCCAAGCGATCCGCGACGCTAAGCCTGGAGACATCATTCTTCTTGAAAATACGCGCTTTGACTCGGGTGAAGAAACAAACAATTCTGATTTTGTCCGCGCTTTGTTCCGCTTAGATGATCCGCAAGCTTCCGCGGATCTCATCGTCAACAATGCTGCCGCGACGGCACATCGCAATCACGCGTCCAACGGACCTTCGGAACTTGTCGTCCTTAAAAACGGGCGCCGCATTCCCCGTGTCGCGGGAGATCTTTTGGCTAAAGAACTTTCGACGCTTGGCAGTTTTCTGGATGAAGTGAAGAATCGCCCGGACGGCGGGCAATTTGTCCTTCATATGGGCGGCAGTAAAGTCTCGGACAAAATGGCTTCGATCGAAGGCTTGGTGCGGGTCATGCGTGATGGAGATTCTGTTCTCGTCGACGGACGCATGGCGTATCCGTTCCTGGCAGTGCACGCCAATCTTTCGGGAGAAAAACCGGAGCTTGGCAGTTCCCTGGCCGGACTCGACAATGAGGTTGCTTCCGCGCAGCAGCTGATCAACAACCTCACACGCATCCGCGCCGGTGTCACGGGAACTTCCTGGAAAGTGAAGGCTCGCACGCGCCGCGCCAAAGACGGAACGGTGCTTGAGCGGTATTTTGATCTGACGGACGGCAAATCCACGATCAAGATCTATGTGCCTATTGACCATGACGGATTGAACGCTCAAGACAGAGTGTTTCGCGGAGCGGAGAAGCTCGAAGCGGGAATGTCCGCGCGCGATGTGGGCCAGAAGACCATTGATCTGTACAAGACGGTCCTAAAGAGCGCCCGGCTGATTTTTTGGAATGGCCCTCCGGGACAGATCGAAAAAGAAGAATTCCGGAACGGGATGAGGTCTCTGGGCGAGACAACATCCGAGGTGGCTCGTCAAGGACGCGCCCTGTTAGGCGGCGGAGATACGATGGCGGCGACCAAGATCGTCGGTTTTGATCATGAGCTTTGGGAAGGCCTCACCGGAGGCGGCGCGTCTCTGGAATATTTGGCCAACGGCACCGTGGCCGCGTTCTACGCGATCGATCCCAAACGGGAATTGGCAGCGCTTTTAAGCCCCGAATCCAGAGCGCCTTCGACGAGAGGGGATGCCACTTTAGAGCCTAACCCCTACGAGACGATCGACTCGTGGACAGATCCCCAAGTTCTGCAAAAGATCGACGAGATCGCCGAATTTTTAACAAATAACCACAACCCTTCCGCGCAAGAATCTATTTTAAAACGCCTGGCCAAGATGAATCCTGATCTGGCTCGGGATATTCAAGACCTCGTGAAGGCACTTCCACTCAACTCAAAATCACTGCGCCCCACTTTAGATGAAAGAAGAAACGGCCTTTTGTTCCCTGTCATGACCAACACAGGACGCACTGAGGGCATTGTCCGCGCCGCTTTTCGTGAGGCGATACGGTCCGGCCAGCCGCTCATCATTCAAGCGGCGGAGACGGAAGCCGATCGCGAAAAAGCGGACGCTGTTTCCGGCTATGCGTGGCAGTCTTGGGAAGAGTTCGCCCGCGTTGTCCGAATGATCGCGGCGGATGAATTCAATAGGGCCGGCAGGGCCATTCCCTGGTCACTGCATGCGGACAACCTGCGCGTAGAGTTAAAAAATTCCTCGGACGAGCAAGAAAGAGAGATCGAGCGCATCGAATCGCTTGTCAAAAGGCTTGTGACGATCGGCTACACTTCTTTTGCGGTCTATGCGACACAGCTTTATGATCAGCGCGCCTCCTATGCTGAAAAGATAAAAATTCTCCAAGAAAAAGGGCAGAGCGTTCGCGGTAATTTGACCCAGGAACAAGCTCGTAAATTAGACAGTGACCTAAGAAAGATCAGCAAGTTAAAAGCGGATGACAAGCCGAACTCCGACGATGAGGAAACATTACTAATAGCTAATGACATCGATACCAGCATCGATACGCTCGCCAAGGAAGATCCTTCAATCGAAAAACGTGTGATCGATGCCGGATACAAAAAGACCGTCGAAGCTCTACGTCAGGTCCTGCGGAGTTTACCGGACTGGGTGTCACTGGAGACGGATCTAGGCGAAGTCGTCGCGGGCGCGACAACGGGGGAGATGCGTCTGGTCCGGGATAATGCCGGAAATTTTGAAAAGGACAAGGGCGGAAAATTGATCCGTAGAAAGAGGCCCACAACGCCCGCGGAAGCAAAATTCTTTGCCGATGCGAAACTTTTCAAAAATGATCCCGCAAGACAAGCGGATTTTTTTGCCATTGCCACGGCCCCCCGAGGCGCCGGCAAAAATCCGGAAGATTATCTTCCGGGCATTCTTCAGTCTTCAGAGGCTGTTCTTCATTTTCTCCTATCTTCGGGCATTGATATTGAAGGCATGCAGCATGGTGCCTCCGGGTTTGCCAAGGATCAGTTGGGCCAATTACGGAAAAATTTTGGAAAAGCCAATTTTGCCACCAATTGGCAGTTGGCGCAGTACCGGGCTCTCGTCAAAGTTCAAGATCCTGTCTATGGGCTCACTCCGCAGGATCGCGAGGAAGCCAGAGCGCTGCAGGCAGCCATTTATAAATTTGTCACCGGCAAAGAGTCCGCCTCCAGCATCGATGAAAAATTAAAAGAAGCGGAAGAAAAGGATTTTAAAGAAAATCCAAAGATGAAATTATTCGCCCTGCCTCACCGGCCAGGATTTTTGAAGCTTTCCGAGCCTGTCCAGGAGCTCATGACCGAGCTCATCGCCGAGGAGATCCATGGGTACCGGCAGGCGATCGCTCCTGTCAGTGAAGTGGGTGACTTCGCCGCGACCGCGGAGAATCGGGTCAACCGCCTGCGCGACGTGCATTTGCCGGCTTGGGCGGTCCATCAGATCATCAAAAAGG
>CAZBIH010000020.1:15164-17015 GCA_964492015.1 uncultured Planctomycetia bacterium
CTTCTGTCCCGTCAGGTATTAAATGAGGGTAAACAACTTCTTCTTGTCACGCACGTGAAGGAATCTCGCTGGAATAGCCGCAAGGAAGATCTAAAGGTTCAGCTTCAAGCGCGTTTTTCCAGGATCAAAAAGGGTGATATTCCTCGCATCATCATCGGATTTGAAGTCTCCGCGGATAATCCAAATAAAGCACCGGAAAAAGTATTAACCCTCTCAGATATCACTGAGATGATGGGCGTGATCCGTGAATTTTTAGCCGCCCAATACGGCGTGCAAGCAGCCTCCCAGGCAAAATTAGGTTATGGCGGCAGTTTGAAAAATGATGATATCGTACAGCTTTTTCACGACGGAACGGTCCAAGCCGTACTCTTGGGCGGCCTGAGCCTAAAATCAGCGGAGGTGGTGAAGCTGATCGGACAGATCGTTTCGCCTCCCAAGCCAGTCCAGTCAACACGACGCGCGGGTTCTAGCGATAATTCAGATGAGCCTTATTTATTTACGGCGGCGGTCGCGCCAGTAGCTTTGGGCATACTTGACGGCGCGCGGTTGGCGACTGATGCTAGCGCTGTTTTTGATCGAGGCGAACAAGGCGCTGATCCCTTGATTGCTTTTGAATCTGAAGCTGATAAGGCCCTGGATTTTCTGGTGAATGTGTTCGCTGAACAGAGTCATGACGGTTTTATCGCTGTCGGCAGTACCGTTTATTCTCTCAAGGAGGAGGATGAAGCCGGAGTCCCGACTCTTTTTATCCGAAACTTCAAGGAAGAGGTGATCCACAAAACAACCCAATTCGATAAAGTTAACAAGGCTGCTGAACCAACGGGTGTGCAGTATAAGCTCTCACCCTCGGATCTTCGTCCTATTCTGCATGACGCTCTGAGAAAAGCCAACGAGATTCACATGCCCAATCCTGACAAAAAAGTGCTTTTAAATCTACGTTTAGACGATATTGTTCCTAAAAATATGCGTGGTCTGCAAGAGGTGATCGTGCCGCTGCTTATGTTGGAGCTTGAAAGACTTTATAAAAAAGAAAAGAATGGCCTAAACTCAAAGATTTATATTGATACTGAGGATGTCGCGTTAAAAGGGCTGATCCAAACTCAATTGGATTTGAAACCAGAATTAAATGAATTTGTCTTTTTTGACGCAGAAGCGATCCATAAAAAATATTCTGAATATGCCGAAAATCAGGTCAATATTACTGCTCCGGGATTTGGTGACAGGGGATTCAGGAATTTTTATGTGGATCCATTGAAGGAAGGGGACATTCCTAATTTTAGAGCCCTATTTGGCCTTTCGTTGGCTGTAAGAAGAATTGATGAACTTGATATTTCGGATAAGGATTTTGAAAGATTTCGCGAGGATCTTGAATATTTCCTGGGGCGCCGCATCGAGAGTTTAAATGATTTTCGCGAAGCTATCGTGGCGTCGCTTGGCGTCGATCAGAAACCCTATTCCTTTCCCCATATCGTTCACTTGGACATATCCGAGTGGTTCAAGGGCGCCCGCCTTGCCCGCCAGATGTCGTCGCAGTCCGCCTAAGCCTCCCGTAACCCCTTAACATCTCCGAACAACTCCCCCCTCATGTCATTCCCGAAATCTTTAATCGGGAATCAAACCTAGACTTGATCCCCGATTAAAGATTTCGGGAATGACAATGGAGACACCCGGTTATTCGGCAATGCTAACTGGTTACAGCCTCCCCATCGAAAATTAAACTTGAATTATTCCTTTCTTTGCTCTATCATTTCCTTAAGTAATCATTTATGATTATTTAAGGAAATAGGATGAATTTCTTAGAATTCCAAAAAAAATACGGGCACCTGCCTCTTATCCGCAGCCGGGATTTGG
>CAZBIH010000021.1:0-7991 GCA_964492015.1 uncultured Planctomycetia bacterium
GACCGCGACGGAGTCATCAATCGATTTCCCGGGAAGGGGTTGTATGTGACGCGTCCTGAAGATTTTCAATGGATACCACGAGCGCTGGAAGCGATCGCACGTTTGACAAAAGCCTCTTGCGAGATCTACGTGGTGTCCAATCAGGGTTGTATTTCGCGCGGCCTCATCACGGAAAAAGTGTTGGCACAAATGACGGAGAGCATGATGAAGGAAGTCCGTGCCGCGGGCGGAGACATCCGAAAAGTTTATTATTGCCCGCACCAGACCTCCGACCGCTGTGAATGCAAAAAGCCAAAGCTGAAACTGTTTCGCGAAGCGCTGGCCGACCGCGCGGTGGACTTAAAAGATGTTTACTATGTGGGTGATTCAGCGGAGGATATGGAAGCGGCAAAAAACCTCGGCTGCCGCTCGATCCTAGCGCTCTCAGGCAGAACAGTTCTTGAGGATGTGCCTGGTTTTGAACCGAAACCGGAAGTGGTCAAAAAAGATCTATGGGAAGCGGTGGAATGGATACTCCAAAAAAGATCCTGATCTTCTACGCGTCTGCCGGGCATGGCCATGAAAAAGCCGCCCGAGCGGTCTTGGAAGCCGTGCGCGAACGTTATCCATCGGCGTCCTCCGAGGTGATCGATGTGATCAAGCTCATGCCGGGATTTTTCGGGGAGGCTTACCGCCAGACCTATCTTTTGCAGATCAAGTACGTGCCGTGGTTGTGGGGCATTTTTTATTATTCTTTTGATGTGCCCTGGATCTATTTTTTTATGCGCTTTGTCCGCCGGGTGATGAACGGGGCCAATTCAGGGCCATTTGAAAAACTGATCACGCGCGAGAACCCGGATGTGATCTACACGACCCATTTCTTCGCGACGGAAGTAGCGAGCCATCTCAAAGAAAAAAAGAAGACCGCCGCGAAACTCATCACCGTCGTGACCGATTATTTCCCGCATTACGTCTGGACGGCCAAGCACGTGGATCATTACGCGGTGGGCCTTGAAGAGACCCGGGACGGGCTTATTCAGCGCGGCGAACCGGCGCAGAAGATCCGGATCACCGGTATTCCGGTCGAGAAGAAATTTCTTGTGCCTGTCCAACGGCTTGAGATCTTGAAAACACTGAAGCTAAGCCCGGACATTTTTACGGTTCTTTTGTCCAGCGGCGGTGTGGGTGTGGGGGTTGTGGAGCCTTTATTGAAACAGCTTTCATCGCCTCAAAAACCCGTTCAGGTGATCCTGGTCTGTGGCTCGAACAAACCTCTCTTTGAAAAAATGAATTCACTTGCCGGGGCTTACCTGCATTTACGCGTGCTGGGTTTTGTGAATAATATGAATGAGCTGATGGAGGTCTGTGATGTGCTCGTGGGCAAAGCAGGCGGTCTGACCATCACCGAAAGTTTTCTAAAAAATAAACCGGTGATCCTTCTAGGAGCTATTCCGGGCCAGGAAGCCCGCAACGTTCTTTGCGTCAAAGCACACGGCGCAGGCATCGAAGCCCGGTCTTTCGAAGAGGCCGCCGCCGCTATTTTGCGCCTGCGAGAGTCTCCCTCTGAAATGGAAAGCTTGAAAAAAGGCATTGCGACGATCGCCCGTCCCGATGCCGCGCAAAAGATCGCACTCTTGGCTCAAGGCTTATGAGCGGGGGCTCCGCGAGACAGCAATTAAAACAGTACCTCGAAACGGAAAAAACGTTCGGGATCGAAGAAGCGCCTAAGGCCGCCGTGAGAGTGCCGGCGGAAGTTTCCGGCAAGACCGCGGCGCTAGCCGCTCTTGAAAGCCAATATAAAAATTGCCAAATGTGTGCGCTCTCAGCCACGAGGACCCAGGTGGTATTTGGGGCGGGCAGCCCTTCGGCGCGCCTGATGTTCGTGGGCGAGGCGCCGGGTTTTGAAGAAGACAAACAGGGCCAGCCTTTTGTCGGCGCTGCAGGACAGCTTTTGACCAAGATCATCGAAGCGATGAAATTAAAGCGTGAGGATGTTTATATCGCCAATTGCCTGAAGTGCCGCCCGCCCGGAAACCGTAACCCTGAACCTGTGGAGATCACGACTTGTAATCCGATCTTGACCGCCCAGATCAAGATCATTCAGCCTGAGATCATCTGCGCTCTCGGAAAATTCGCAGCGCAGACGCTTTTGGCAACGGAACAGCCGATCAGCCGCCTGCGCGGGAAATTCCACGATTTTAACGGCATCAAACTCATGCCGACATTTCACCCGGCTTATCTTTTGCGCAATCCCGCGGATAAAAAACTTGTCTGGGACGACATGCGCCTGATCCTGCGAGAGCTCGGTATTTCCTAGGGTATGAAAAATTTATTCGGCGTTACCCGTTACGCGGATATCGCGCTTGGCCTTCCGTCACCGCTTCCTTTTCAATACGAGATCCCCAAACACCTTTTCGATAAGATCCGGCCCGGACAGCGCGTCTGGGTGCGCGTGCGCGACCGCAAGCTCGTTGGTTACGTTGTGGGTTTTTCGGATGAACCCGCTTACGACGACGTCAAACTGATCGACTCGCTCATCGACGAAGTTCCGGTCTTAAGCCCGCACTTTCTTGAATTATCCCGCTGGATGTCCGAATATTATTTTTGTTCCTGGGGCCAGGCGATCGAGGCGGCATTGCCCGCGCCGTTCAAAAAGGGAAAATTTTTGATGAAGAGCCGCGCTAAAAAAACTTCCGAGACGGCTGAGAGCGTGAACCCTCACGATTTGCCTTTGACAACCTCCCAAGATCAAGCCTACCGGCAAATTTCAGAAAAAGTAAAAGCGCGCCAAAACGGCATCTTTCTTCTCCACGGGATCACCGGAAGCGGGAAGACGGAAGTTTATATGCACGTGATACGTGACCTCCTGAAAGAATCTCGCGGAAGCATCGTGCTGGTGCCGGAAATATCACTGACGCCGCAGACAGTGGACCGGTTTTATTCGCGCTTCGGGGATTGCCTGGCGGTGATCCATAGCCGGCTTCCGCAGGGACGCCGTGTCGAAGAGTGGCATCGCATCAAAAGCGGGGAGGCCAAGGTGGTGGTCGGCGCGCGCTCCGCCGTATTCAGCCCCGTCAAAGACCTGGGGCTCATTGTCATCGATGAGGAACACGATACTTCTTATAAACAAGGCGAAACCCCGCGTTATCACGCGCGCAGTGTCGCCGCGTGGCGCACGAAAGCTTTGGACGCCGTCTTGCTTTTAGGGGGCGCCACGCCTTCGCTTGAATCTTATTATTCCTCAGAATTTGAGCGCCTAGACCTACCCGAGCGCATCGAAAGACGCCCTTTGCCGCAGGTGGAGATCGTGGACATGCGCCGGCCGGTGAAAGAAAAACGAGATTTTATTTTTTCGCCGCTCTTAGAGAGCGCGGTGCGGGGATCTCTCGCTAAAAAAGAGCAGGTGATGCTGCTTTTGAACCGGCGCGGTTTTTCGACCCACCTTCATTGCAACGCGTGCGGTTATGTCATGAAGTGCGACCACTGCCATATTTCTCTGGCGTATCATTTTGACAAAGGGATCCTCCTGTGCCATCTGTGCGAATTCCGGGCGGAGCCTGTGCGCTTGTGTCCCGGCTGTCAAAAAAACTACCTGCATTATTTCGGCATCGGCACCCAGAAGGTTTATGAAGAAGCGCACAAATTATTCCCCGAGGCACGTCTGGAGCGCATGGATACCGATTCGACCAAAAAAAAAGACGCGCATGAGACTATTTTGCGTTCGTTCAAGCGCGGCGAGATCGATATTTTGATCGGCACACAGATGATCGCCAAAGGCCATGATTTTCCCAATGTGTCGCTCATCGGCGTTATTTCGGCGGATACCGCTTTGCATATCCCCGATTTCCGGGCGTCGGAGCGTACGTTCGGCCTTTTGACCCAAGTTGCCGGCCGTGCGGGGCGGGGAGACATTCCCGGCAGAGTGATCGTGCAGACGCATGTGCCGCATCACTATTCGATCCAAAGCGCCAAGGATCATAATTATTTGGAGTTTTATGCCAAAGAGATCGAATTTCGCCGCGAGCTCTTCATGCCGCCTTTCACGCATTTGGTGCGCGTGGTTTTTTCAAGCCTCCTAGAAAAAGAGGTGATACGCCAGATCCTTTTATTCGCAAAAATGTTAGAGCTCAAATTGCCTCAAAATGCGGAAATGAGTCTCTTGGGGCCCGCGCCGGCGATGGTTTCGCGTGAAAAGGGCCAGTTTCACTGGAATTTTTACTTCAAAGGCCCTGATGTTCCCACGATGAATACGCTCCTGCGCCAGTCATTGGCGGAGTTTAAAAAGAGCCGTGTGACGGTCACGGTCGATGTAGACCCCCAATAAAAATCATGTTAAAATTTTGAAATGCCGATACTTCCGGTTTTAAAAATAGGCCATAAGATCCTTGCGACCAAGGCCGAGCCTGTGGTTAAGATCACAGACTCCGAGAGGCGCCTCGTCCGGGATATGATCGAAACGATGTATGCCGAGAACGGTGTGGGGCTTGCCGCCAACCAGGTGGGCGTCTTGAAGCGGGTGTTTGTGTCGAGCCCCGACCCGGGGAACATCGAACCGACCGCTTATTTTAACCCTCAAATCATCAAAAAGGAGGGCCAGATCAAGGAATTTGAGGGGTGTCTTTCCATCCCTGAGTTTTTTGAACCGGTGAAGCGCGCCAAGACTGTTTGGATTCGTGCGATGACGCTGGACGGCAAAACGGTGGAAGTCAAAGGCACGGGCCTTCTTTCAAGGATCTTTCAGCACGAGATCGACCACTTAAACGGCATTCTTTTTGTGGACCGCCTAGGGCTTGTCAAAAGCCGCCTCGCTCGAAAAAAACTGATCAAAAAAAATTCGTGAATCGCGCCTATTCAGGATCTACTCAAAACGGAATAGGCGGATGAAAATTGTTTTTTTTGGGACAAGCCCGTTCGGTCTGCCGGCACTCGAAGCTCTCTTGAAGGCCGGCCATACGCTGGAAGCGGTCGTCACCACGGCGGACAAACCTCAAGGCCGTCATTTAAAAATTTCTCCGTCTCCCGTCAAAGAATGGGCCCTGGCCCACAAGATCGTTCCTCTGGAATCCTCCCGGAAAAATAGCCTCTCTTTGAAAGAGCCGCTTCAAAAAATGGACGCTGACGTTTTTGTTGTCATTTCTTTTGGCGTGATCTTGCCGGAGGCTCTTTTAAATATCCCCAAGACCGCGGCGCTCAACGTACACTCATCGCTTCTGCCCAAATATCGCGGTCCCGCGCCGATCCATTGGGCGATCTTGAACGGCGATACGGAAACCGGCGTGACCGTCATGCGCATGGCCCCGACGCTGGACACCGGGGATATTTTGCTTCAGAAAAAAACAGAGATCTTGCCGCAGGAAAACGAACCCATTCTCCATGACCGTCTGGCTGTCTTGGGCGCCCAGACGCTCCTAGAGGCGCTTCAGTTTCTTGAGAGCGGCGATGCTCATTTTGTCCCGCAGGAAGAAGCTCTGGCCACGTACGCTCGGAAGATCACCAAAGACGACGGGCGTATCCGCTGGAACGAACCTGTAAAATTGATCCATGACCGTGTGCGGGCGCTCTCCGGCTGGCCGGGCGCTTTTACTTTTTTAAAAGAAAAAAGGATCCTTATTCATCAAACAACCATCGCCGCCAAAAAAAAATCGTCCGGACTCGCGGGGCAGGTGTTGACGGCTTCCAAGGATGGCGGAATTCTGGTCGCAGCTGGAAACGGTATTTTGCGTGTTGAGGTTCTGCAGTTGGAGGGCAAAAAGCAGCTTTCTGCGGCCCAATTTTTACAAGGTTCGGCATTAAAAGTGGGGGATATTCTTGAATAAAGCCCCCGGAATGCTATAATTACTCGTTTATGCGTCTACCTTACGTAGCACCCAAAGAGTTGGTCCAGGCGGATTATGACGTCTTAGCCTCCTATGAACACCTGGACACCACGCCGGAAGTTCAAGACCTGCTGTTTATTCAATCCCTCGAAGGCCGCGCTCACAACGGCGCCGGCGTTTTCAAAAAACGCACTTACGTGAACACCACGATCGATGATGTGGTCAAGGCCCTCGGCCGGGATCCGGACGAGATCAAGGCCCGCCGTCAGGCGCTGATCGACGATATCGTCAATTTCGCGATCGATACCATGGATGGGACCAAGCGCGAGAAGCTTTTGAATTCTCGCGGCGAGCCTATCCTGGGCATCGAATTTTTTAAAGAGCGTCATGTGAATGCCCGGGACGTGGTCCGCGGCCTCTATCTGGGGGGGCTTCGCGACAATCCGGATATTCGTAAAGAAGCTGAAAGAATTTATCAGACCAAGATCGGCGGCGGCCGCTGTTACATCGTGGATATTAAAACGATGCTGGACATGAAGCTCGACGGCGAGATCCTGGCCCATGAGCCGCACGCGGATAAGATCGAAGAGTATATTCGCCTCGGACTGATCGTAAAGACCGAGGGGGAGGCAGACCCTGAAACTCAGCGTTATTTTTATATCCGTCACCGTGTGGGCCCCGGCCAATCGGACGACGGCGCTTTTATCATGGCGGGGATCCTCTACAATCCGGACGTGGCGCTGGGTGTTTTCTTGGCGGACGTGATCGACACGCTTGAGAAATACGCGCCGGTCTACAAGGACCAGGACGGAAACCTTTCTTTTCTCATTGGCCGCGGGTTCAAAGATCTGAAACTCACGATGGACGACGTCTATGAGCTGGTATCGCTGTGCGCGATCCCTGAGACGGAGGAGTTGACGGTGCCGGACAGCTCTCTGCGCTACCTTCTTTCCATCGATCCGCGAGTCCAGCGCTCGGCGTTCAAATCGCATCTGGATTTTATCGAGGGAAAGCCGGTGGTGCCTCTTTTGGTCAGTTACAAGAGGATACTCTCAACACATTTTTATGAATACATCAACCGCCGTCTGATCAACATGCGTAAATTTGAAAAATTGGCGGTGCCCGGCATCACCGTTCAGGACCTTGAAAAGCCGATAGTCGATCTGGTCAAAAAAGATTTCGGCCTTGTCATGAAAGATGCCACGATCACCGATGTCATTCGTAAATTTAAAGAAACCAAATGCGAGATCGTGATCGTGCAGGATAAAAATCTGCGTATCGTCGGCACGATCACACCGTCGGACCTGTATCATTATTTTTAAGAGAGAAAAGCATGCCTGAACTTCGACGAGATCCTGTGGTGGGTTACTGGACCATCATTTCCACTGAGAGAGGGCGTCGTCCTGCGGAATACCGCTCGCGTGAGACGCCGCAAGAGACGGCCGCTTGTCCGTTCTGCGAGGGCCACGAGTCGGAGACAACGCCTGAGATCTTTGCGGTGCGCCGCGCGGGAACGGCCGCGGACAAGCCCGGCTGGCAGGTGCGCACGATCTTGAGCAAAGTGCCGGTACTTTCTCCCATGAAGCCGAAAGTGGATTGCTACGGGATGGGTCTTTATGACGTGATGGACGGCGTGGGGCAGCACGAACTGATCATCGAGTCTCCGCGCCACCAGCACGACCTGGACGATCTTGAGTTGTCCGAGATCGAAAAAGTGGCGCGTGTCTATGTATCGCGTTTTCGTGAGCTTGAGCGGGATGAACGTTTTGAGTACGGCCTCTTGTTCAAGAATCACGGGCATGTGTCGGGCGCCTTGCGGGATATTGTCCACCACTCACGCTCTCAGCTGATCTCGATGCCGATCACCCCTAAGCGTATCAAGGAAGAGCTTCATTCCTGCAAGATCCATTTTGAAAAGCATGAGCGCTGTGTTTTTTGCGATATTTTAAGGGAAGAGGGCCGCGAAGGTTCGCGGATCGTGGCTCAGAACGATGCTTTTTTTTGTTTTTGCCCATTCGCGTCGCGCTCGCCTTTTGAAATGTGGATACTGCCCAAAAAACACGGATCTGATTTTGGGCGCATGCCGGAGCAGGATCTGGTCCATTTTGCTGAAATTTTAAAAGAATCCCTGAAAAAACTGCGCATTCTTTTGGAAGATCCGCCGTTCAATTCTATTCTTCACACAGCGCCCTTCCG
>CAZBIH010000021.1:8091-11606 GCA_964492015.1 uncultured Planctomycetia bacterium
CGCCGCGCCTTGAATTTCCCGTGTCCGCTCACACCAAGTCCAGCCGATCGTGCCCGTTCTGTCCCGGCAATGAGGCGATGACGCCGCCGGCGATCGTTACTTATCCGGCGAAGGGCCCGGCCGCGGCCAAGTCCTCCTGGCAGCTACGTGTCATCCCCAACAAATTTCCAGCTTTGCGCATCGAAGAAAACGCTGAACGCACCGGCACGGGCCTCTACGACCGTATTGGCGGATTCGGCGCGCATGAGGTCATCATCGAGAACCCGGATCACGGCCGAGAGATCGCGGATCTGGAACTGGAAGAGGTGGAGCTTATTTTGCGTGTGTACCGCGACCGTTGTCTGGACTTGCGCAAGGATAAGCGTATCCGCTACATTTTAATTTTTAAAAATTACGGATCCAAAGCGGGAGCGAGCCTCGAGCATCCGCACTCCCAGCTGATCGCCCTGCCGATCGTGCCCTCACGGGTCTTGGGGGAGATGCACGGCGCGACAGATCATTTTATTTTGACCGAGCGCTGTATTTACTGTGACATGATCGAGCAGGAGAACATCGAAAAAAAACTGGGCGTTTTCTCTGACAATGATTTTATGTCGATGGCCCCTTTTGCGTCGCGCTTTCCTTTCGAGACTTGGGTGCTTCCCAAAGAGCACGCTTCAAGTTTTGATTCTCTCCAGGACAAAAAATTAAAAAGCCTGGCGCGTGTCCTGCAGACGACGCTTCGCAAAATGAAAGAGGCTCTGGGGGATCCCGCCTACAATTTCATGATCCATACCTGCAGTTTTGAAGCGCGCGAATCCGAAAATTTTCACTGGCACATTGAGATCATTCCCCAGTTGACCGAAGTGGCGGGTTTTGAGCTGGGCACGGGATTTTATCTGAATCCGGCGCCCCCCGAACTGGCGGCCGAAAAACTACGGTTGGCCAGCGGAGGGCCCTCTTGAAGAAAAATTTTATAGGGGTCTTCGTCAGCCTGCTCTTTATCGGCGCGCTGGCCTATTTGATGCGCGAGAAGATCCCTGAGGTCATTCAGGTCTTGAAGAACGCCGATCAGGGCTTGATCTTTATTTCGACACTGGTTTTTTTATCGACAGCTTTCATCATGGCGGTGAGGCTGAAGCTTATTTTCAGGACCAAGGAAATTGCGATCAAATTATCGGACACGGTCAATCTCACCTTTGTCGGCTATTTTTTCAATAACTTTCTCCCGACATCTGTCGGAGGTGATATCGTCAAAGCGATGTGCCTGGCACGCCTGACACGCCATCCGGTCAAATCGGTGACCGTGGTGATGATGGACAGGATCTTCGGGCTTTTCATGTTCGTTCTGATCCCCAGCACAAGCCTTCTTTTTTTGAAAGACAGGATCGACCCGCGAGTCCCGCTGACCGTCTATTCTTTTTTGGGATTTTCTCTGGCTTTCTTTTTTTTCCTTTTCAATCCTTCCGTGGCGAAGCGCTTTCATCTGGTGGAGAATTTTTTGAACCGCTTCGGGATCGGCTCCAAGATCCGCCTGATCTATGACGAACTGCATGATTTTAAAAATCATAAGGGCGTTGTGCTGAGCGCGATGGCCCTTTCGATCTTCGGGCAGGTGGTCGGGATCTTTGTGTTCTATCTTTTGTCGGTGGCTCTGGGCGCCGATCCCGGCACCTGGCCTTATTTTCTTCTTTTGGTGCCGGTAGTTCAGCTCATCAGCATGACGCCGTCGCTGGGAGGGCTTGGCATTCGCGAGTCCGCTTACGTTTATTTTTTGAAAGGGTACATCGGGGCCGAAAGGGCCTTGGCGGTCGGGATCCTTTTTTTTGGACTTCTTTTTTTGAGCAGTGTCATCGGCGGGATTATTTATGTTTTGCGGCACGATTATCACATGAAATTTGATAAATTGACCAAACCGGGAGGCCTTACTCCATGAACTCACGTTTAAAGAACCTGTTCGGCCTTTTTCCGGGAAAGGGGATCGACGCGCTGTTCGTGAGCTCGTGGCCCAACGTCACCTACCTTTCGGGCTTCAAAGGGACAGAATCCTGGATCTTTGTTTCGCCCAAAGGGCTTTATTTTATTACGGACTCTCGTTATTCCGAGCAGGCCAAAAGCGAGGCCAAGGGCTTTAAGATCCTATTAAGAGACAAAAAGAGTGTTGCCGAGATCGCGGCGGACTTGGCAAAGTCCACAAAAGCCAAAAAGGTGGGTTTTGAGGCCGCGCAGGCAACTTTTTCTTTTTACCAGACGTTGGCAAAAGCCTTGGGCGCTGGAAACCTCACGCCCACTGCGAATCTGGTTGAATCTTTGAGGATCCTCAAGGACGAAGGGGAGATCGCGCTTCTGCGCAAGACAGCGGATATCGCGGTGAAGGGGTTTCATTACACCCGCCAGACGGTTCGCCCCGGCATGACGGAGCGGGAAGTCCAGGGAAGGCTTGAATTCTATACCAAATCGATCGGTTCGGAGAAGCCGGCATTCGACCTTATCATCGCGGCGGGGGCCCGGGCGTCCATGCCTCACTGCCAATCCGACGAAACGCGCATCAAAGACAATGACTCGGTCTTGGTGGATATGGGGACCGTCTACGGGGGCTATTATTCGGATTTGACCCGACCTATATTTTTGGGTAAAATGACACCTTTACATAAGAAAATAGTCGACATTGTCTGGGAGGCTCAGAGAGCTGGTATTCGCAAGGCCGGGCCGGGGGTTCCCGCCCGTGAAGTGGACGAAGCTTGCCGGGCTTATATTCGTAAATGCGGATATGCTGATTTTTTTGGCCACGGGACAGGCCATGGGGTGGGGCTTGAGATCCATGAAGCACCCGGCGTGTCGGGCCGCAGTGATACGATCTTGAAGCCCGGAATGGTCATCACGGTGGAGCCGGGGATCTATCTGCCCGGAAAATTAGGGATACGCATCGAAGACATGGTGCTGATCACCAAAAGCGGCCGTGAAGTGATGACTTCGGGGCTCGAGGACAACTAAGGAGTTTTTATGTCGATGGTAACGACCAGCCAATTCAAGGCCGGGCTGGTGATCAAGATCGAGGATCAGATGTGCGAGATCCTTGATTTTCAGCTGGTCAAAATGCAGCAGCGCCAGCCGATCGTCCGCACAAAATTCAAGAATATCCTGACCGGGAATGTTCTCGAGGTTCCTTTTCGCTCGGGGGAAAAATTTGAAGAAGTGTTTCTGGAAGACCGGCCGATCCAGTATCTTTACCGCGAGGGTAACAAACTTCATTTTATGGACACTCAATCCTATAACGAGGTGGTGATGAGCGCCGAAACTCTTGGCGATCAGATCGGTTATCTTCGGGAAAATGATGAGATCATCGGCCGTTACAACGATGAAACACTTATTTTGGTGGAGCTGCCCCCTTCGGTGGTGCTCAAGATCACGGAGACAGAACCGGGGATCCGCGGCGATACCGCCAAAAGCGGGATGAAACCCGCCAAGGTGGAAAGCGGTGCCACGGTCCGAGTGCCTTTGTTTGTGACGACCGGTGACTCGGTCCGTGTGGACAC
>CAZBIH010000021.1:11706-13437 GCA_964492015.1 uncultured Planctomycetia bacterium
GCGGGATGAATTTAAAAGAGATCAAGGAAGTCATTCAGCTCATGAATGAGAACCAGCTTTCCGAATTTGAAATGGAAAAAGACGGACTCAAAGTGCGCCTAAAAAAAGGGATCAGCGGCGGCATTGAGCAGGTAGTTTATGAATCCCGTCCGGCTGCCTCCCGGCTTCAAGCCCCCGAACACAAGGAAGAGCCGAAGGCTCAAGCGCCTGTGGCAAAAACAACCATCAAGTCCCCGATGGTCGGCACTTTTTACGCCTCTCCCTCACCGGAGGCGCCACCCTTTTTACAGGTGGGCTCCGAGATCCAGGTCGGCCAGGTGATCTGTGTTATTGAGGCAATGAAGCTCATGAATGAGATCAAGGCTGAGGTTCGCGGCAAAGTGACCGAGATCTTGGTCCACAACGGGGATCCCGTGGAGTTTAGCCAGGCTCTTTTTGCCATCGAATAATGTTCTCCAAAATTTTAGTCGCTAACCGCGGCGAAATAGCGCTTCGTATCATTCGTGCCTGCCGCGAGATGGGCGTGCGGACGGTGGCGGTTTATTCCGTTCCTGACGCCAATTCGCCTCATGTGCATTTGGCGGATGAAGCGGTTTGTATCGGCAACGCGCCGACCTCCCAGAGTTATTTGAACATTCCCTCCATTATAAGCGCTGCCGAAATTACCGATGTGGATGCGATCCACCCGGGTTACGGGTTTTTATCGGAGAACGCCCACTTCGCAGAAATTTGCGAATCCTGCCAGATCAAATTCATTGGCCCCAGCGCTCAGGCGATACGCTCCATGGGAGACAAGATGGCCGCGCGCGAGACAGCGCGCAAAGCCGGAGTGCCGATCATTCCGGGAACTGTTGAAGCGGTCAAAGACAAAGACGACGCTCTTAAAATAGCCAAAAAGATCAAGTATCCCGTCATCATCAAGGCGGCGGCGGGCGGCGGCGGGCGCGGCATGCGTGTCTGTCACAATGAAGTGCGTTTGGTCAGCGCTCTCATGACGGCCCAGCATGAAGCCGAGGTTGCCTTCGGTAATTCCGCGGTTTATATCGAAAAATATTTGGAGCGCCCCAAACACATCGAGATCCAGCTTTTGGCTGACAATCACGGCAACATGATCTATCTTCACGAGCGTGATTGCTCGATCCAGCGGCGGCATCAAAAATTGGTCGAAGAAGCGCCGTCACCGTCGGTGGACTGGAAGCTTCGCCGCAAAATGGGCGAAATGGCCTTGAAAGCCGCCCGCGCGGTCAATTATACCAATGCCGGAACCGTGGAGTTTCTTTTGAATGAAGACGGCCAATTTTATTTTATTGAAATGAACACGCGTGTGCAGGTGGAGCACGGGATCACTGAGCTTGTTACCGGCATTGATATTGTCAAAGAGCAGATCCGCATCGCCGCCGGCGAAAAACTTTCCATCCGCAAGCAAGACCAGGTGCCTCTGCGTGGGCACGCGATCGAGTGCCGCATCAACGCCGAAGACCCGGCGAATAATTTCTCGCCTTGCCCCGGTAAAATTGAGCGCTACAATGCGCCCGGCGGCCCGGGTGTGCGTGTCGACAGCCATGCGCATGCCGGATACACGGTACTGCCCTATTATGATTCGATGATCGGTAAGCTCATGGTCCACGGGCGTAACCGCGGCGAGGCGATCGCGATCATGCAGAGGGCGCTGGAGGAGTTCATCGTGGAGCCCATCAAAACGACGATCCCCATCCACAAAGAGATCATGAA
>CAZBIH010000021.1:13537-16932 GCA_964492015.1 uncultured Planctomycetia bacterium
GGGGGAGATTGCCCCGGATTAAATCCGGTGATACGCGCGGTGGTGCGTACCGCGATACGCGAGAATGCGGAAACGATCGGAATTCAATGGGGCTGGAAGGGTTTGATCGAAAATATCACCATGCCCTTGAATCACGCGACGGTTTCGGGGATCATTCACCGGGGCGGCACCATCCTGGGCTCCAGCCGCACCAATCCTTATAAGGACCCAAAAAACCTTGAAGGGCTGAAAGCAACCTGGAAAGCGCTTCAGCTGGACGCTCTGATCGCTATCGGCGGCGAGGACACGCTCGGAGTCGCCACAAAGCTTTCCAAAGAAGGTTACAATATTGTGGGGGTTCCCAAGACGATCGACAACGATCTTTCGGGCACTGATTTTACGTTTGGATTTGATACAGCCGTTAATATTGCGATGGAAGCGATCGACCGTTTGCACACGACCGCTGAAAGCCATCGCCGCATTTTGGTGGCCGAGGTCATGGGCCGTCATGCCGGATGGATCGCACTTCACGCCGGGATCGCGGGCGGGGCCGATATCATCCTGATCCCCGAAGTCCCCATTAAGATCGCCGAGGTGGTAGCCGCGATCAAACAAAGAAACGACCGCGGCAAGAGTTTCAGTATTATCGTTGTGGCAGAGGGCGCCAAATTTGACGGCAATGAAATGCTTCTGGAGAAAAAACTGGATGATTTCGGTCACGTGCGCTTAGGCGGCATCGGAGACGCGCTGGCGAGAAAAATAGAAGAAGTGACGGGCCAGGAAGCGCGTGTGGCGGTGTTGGGGCACATCCAGCGCGGCGGCACCCCCTCAGCTTTTGACCGCATGCTTGGCACCCGCTTCGGCGAGAAAGCCGTCTGTCTGGTCAAGCAAGGCCTCTTTGGGTACATGGTGGCGCTTCGCGGCAATGAGATCGTGCCGATCAAGATCGAGGACGCGACGAGCAAACTCAAGACCGTGGACCCCGCCTTTTATGAAATGGCCAAGACTTTTTTTGGATAATCGATGAAAGATCGTATCGCCAAAGACATTCGCGATGGCATCGCGGTCAAAGAGCGGATCCTCCAAGAACAGTTACCGCTGATCGAGCAAGCGGCCAACGCTCTGATCCACTGTATCCGTTCAGGAAAAAAAGTACTTTTTTTTGGCAACGGCGGCTCCGCCAGCGACAGCCAGCATATCGCGGCAGAATTTGTCGGCCGCTATGAAAAAGAGCGCCGCGCTTTGGCCGCCATCGCGCTGACGACTGACACGTCGATCCTGACCGCGGTCGGCAACGACTATGGGTTTGATAAAATTTTTACGCGACAGATCGAGGCGCTGGGCCAAAAAGGCGATGTCGCGTTCGCGTTCTCCACCAGCGGCAATTCTAAAAACGTACTCCTGGCCGTTCAGAAGGCGAAAGAGCTCGGCCTTTACACGATCGGTTTGATGGGCCGCGACGGTGGGCAGATGAAGGCTCTGGTCGATCTGGCGATCGTGATCCCTTCCGAGAAGACTTCGCGTATCCAGGAAGCGCACATCCTGATCGGCCACATTCTTTGCGAGCGAGTCGATGAAGCTCTCGCGTCCTAGATCTCTCGCCAAGATCAAAAAGCTGGAGGCCCTCAAGCGTTCTCTCGCCCAAGACAGAAAAGCCGGCAAAAAGATCGTTTTTACTAACGGCTGTTTTGACATCCTGCACGTGGGTCATGTGCGCTATTTATCTCAAGCACGTTCCTTGGGGGATAAGCTTGTGATCGGCCTGAACGCGGACGCTTCTGTGAGAAATTTAAAAGGTCCTGATCGTCCTGTGAATCGTCAGAACGATCGCGCTGAGGTTCTGGCCTCTCTGAACGCCGTGGATTACGTGGTTTTGTTTTCAGAGCCGACACCGATCAAGCTGATCCGAGCCGTCCAGCCGGATATCCTGGTCAAAGGCGGCGATTGGAAGAAAAAAGATATCGTTGGCAGTGATGTTGTCGAGGCCCGCGGCGGACAGGTGAAGTCTCTGCCTTTCGCCAAGGGGTTTTCAACCACCGGCCTTTTGGATAAGCTTAAAAAGCTTTGACGGTGAATCCCGACAAAAGGATCTTAAGGATCCTCGATGCGAATTTTAACCGTTCGCGCGAGGGTTTGAGGGTCTGTGAAGAGATCTTCCGCTTTTTTTTGAATGACACGGCGCTCATGAAGCGGCTTAAAAAAGCAAGGCACGCGGTCACGGATCTTTTGAAGCGCCTGCCGCAGGCGGAAATTTTGTCCGCTCGTGACGTGAGAAATGATGAGGGGCGGGAACGTTCGCCTCTGGAGATGAAAAGAAGCGGGCTCGAGGACCTCTTTTCGGCGAACATCGAGAGGGTGAAGGAGTCTTTGCGGGCCCTGGAAGAGTTCAGTAAAATTTTAGATCCCAAGATCTCTGTAAAATTTAAAAAACTGCGTTTTGAGGTGTATGCGATCGAAAAAAGAGCGTTGCCAAAACTGGAAAGTTTACGTCATCGCGGATAGGGAAGCCGCGTGTGGGCGTTCTTTATCTGAGATCGTCAAGAGGGCGATCTTCGGCGGGGCCGACGTGATCCAGCTGCGGGATAAAAAAGCGTCGGATGCCCAGCTTTGTAAAGAGGCAAAGAAAATTTTAAAGATCACCCGCGCTGCCGGCATCCCGCTCATCATTAACGACCGGATCCTTGTTGCCGCTGACGCGGGGGCTGACGGTGTTCATTTGGGGCAGGACGACGGAAGCATTCAGCCCGCTCGCCGGGCATTGGGTAAAAAGGCGATCATCGGCCGTTCGACGCACAGTCCCGAGCAGGCCTTGGCCGCTCAAAAGGAAGGATTTGATTATATTGGGGTCGGGCCCGTATTTGCGACGCCCACAAAGCCTACGTATGCGCCCGTCGGCCTTGAGTTTGTAAAATTTGCAGCCAAAAATATTCAGATCCCGTTCGTAGCGATCGGCGGGATCGATGAAAAAAATACAAGGACGGTCAGAGACGCCGGCGCGCGGGCCATCGCGGTCGTGCGAGCAGTGATGGCGTCGGCAGACCCAAAACTCACAACGGAAACTTTGCGCGGGATCATGAAGTGAAAAAAAACAAAATTTTAGCGGTCGGTTCTGTGGCGCTGGATACGGTCAAAACTCCTTTCGGAGCCGTCTCGGACGCGCTCGGGGGTTCGGCTACTTTTTTTAGCGCCAGCGCCCGGTTTTTTTCTCAAGTTTCGGTGGTGGCGGTCGTCGGCTCTGATTTTCCTAAAAAATACCTCACGCTCATGAAAAAATTGGGTGTGGATATCCGGAACATCTCCGTGGAAAAAGGCAGGACGTTCCGCTGGAGCGGGGAATACAATTTCGATTTAAATTCCGCCAAAACACTCAAGACCGAATTGAACGTATTCGCGGACTTTAAACCGAAGATCAACGC
>CAZBIH010000022.1:0-10601 GCA_964492015.1 uncultured Planctomycetia bacterium
TTTGGAGAGATGGCAGAGAGGCCGAATGCAGTCGCCTGCTAAGCGATTGACCTGGTAAAACGGGTCCCTGGGTTCGAATCCCAGTCTCTCCGATTGTTTTTATTGGGAACTCATGCGGACCAGAACTTCCTATCGTGATTTTCTTTTGCGGCACTATGATCTTTTTGTTTTTGCACTGATCTTGGTGCTCGGCGGTTTTCTTCTTTTCTCCAATTTAAGCGCCGCGATCTACATGACGGAAGATGAGGCGCGGCCGTTTCAGCTCTTGAGCAGCGGTCAGCTTATTTATCTTCTCAGCGCCCCACTACACTTTTTACATACCCAAGCCTCCGTATTTTATTTTGTCGCATTTTTAAATTTTTTAAGCCTTATTATTTTTTATCTTCTTTGCCGGGCTTCTATCGGACGTTTGGCCGCTCTTTTCGCGGCGGCGCTTTATGCGGTGTATCCTCTCCGGATCGACTACGCGCGTACGTTTTATCCGGCGGCGTTCATGGAGGTTTTTTTTCTGACATCAGTCCTGTGCTGCTATTGGGCACTATCAAGGCGTCGGACTTGGTGGATGTCCTGGGCCGGGGCATTCGGGGCCTGCCTATTTTTTATCCATTACATGGGGTGGGCGCTCATCGCGGGGATCTTGTCGGCAGCGCTCTTTTACTGTCTGGCCCACCGTGGGGTATTTTCACCCAGACAGACCGTCGGTCTTTTTTTAAAATTTATTCTGGGAGCGGCTGCCGCTTCGATCATCATCACTCAAGTTTTATCTCAATGTTATGGCTATGATTTTTTTGCCCGTATGGCCGGTATGTATGGCAGCCTGCCGTCAAGCGCGGCCGGGACGGCTCAGTATCTTTTGGGCATGGGCCCATGGTTATTCGTGTTATTGGCTGTTATTTTTTTTATGGTGGTTTTTTTTCTCAAAATAAAAGACAACGCGTTTGGATTCTTCCTGATCTTGTATTTGACAGCGGCTCTGCTCTTTTGCCTACCGGCTTTTTTGGGGAAGTATTGGGTATTTGAGAGGCATTTTATATGGTTTATTTCATTTTATTGCTTGGGTACTGGAGCGGCAGTAGCGTATTTTATGCGTTCTTTCGGGATGAAGGTCCGCGCGGCGTGTATTTTGATCTTTTTAGCGTGGGCCGGCGTCTGTGCTTTTAAAAGTTACGAGATCATGCGCGAAACTTTCCAGATCACTCCCATGATTCAGTGGCTTAAGGAACGAGGCATTCCCAAAGAGCAAGTGCTGACGTTTTGGAAGCTCCGGGAGCCGACGGATATTAAGGGGACTTCTTATATCCCAGCCTATTTGGAGAAAAAAAATTATGTTTTAAGCTCAGCAGGCCCAAAGCTCAGGATACTCTGGCCGTATGTTTACAAGGGTTACCTGGCGGGGCGCTGCCGGTATTTGATCACCTCAGGGATCGATGATCAGAGATTCTTGGTGGGCGAGGGGGAGCCACTTCTTGTCGCGATCAGACCTCTGGTGTCCTGGCCGCATCCTTATTCTCAATTTTCGCACCGGTCGTTTTACCGGCCGGGCACGACAGTGGAGATCAAACTTTACGACCTGAAGGATGTTTTTTCGCAAAAAGAGCTATTTCCCAAGAGCGTGATTTAGTTGTCATCCTTTCATTTTTTGATATGATAGTTCTCAAATTATGAGCCATTCCAAGAAATATTTTGAACAGGTTTCAGCGATCGCTTCCTTGATAGATACGGAAGCCGTCGAACGCCTCGCCTCGGAACTTGCGGCTCTTCGTGCTCGTAAAGGCCGTCTTTTTTTCATCGGGGTCGGCGGGAGCGCCGCCAACTGTTCTCATGCCGTCAATGATTTCCGCAAACTTGCCGGTATTGAAGCTTATTCTCCCTGTGATAATGTCGCCGAACTGACGGCACGTACCAACGACGAGGGATGGGCGACGGTTTTTGAGGAGTGGTTGAAAGTCAGTCAGGCGGATGCCAAGGACGCTGTTTTTGTACTTTCGGTCGGCGGCGGGGATGTTGAACGGAATGTGAGTCCCAATATTGTAAAAGCTTTGGAAGAAGCCAAAAGACGGAGCTTAAAAATTTTTGGAATTGTCGGGCCCAAGGGGGGATTTACCAAAAAGATCGGGGATGTTGTGATCACCGTGCCGGTTCAGGACGCGACGCTGATCACGCCTCATTCGGAGGCATTCCAGGCGGTGATCTGGCATGGCCTTGTGTGTCATCCGCTTTTGATGGTGAATTCCAATAAATGGGAGAAAGTAAATTCAGGGAAATGAACCGCGCCGTTTTTTTGGATCGGGATGGAGTGCTGAATCCTGTTCTGATGCGGGATGACAAAGGATACGCCCCGGTTGCTTTTGAAGATTTTGTTATTTTTCCCGAGGCGCCGAAAGCGCTTCGTAGTTTGCACGAGGCCGGATATCGGTTGATCGTTGTAACCAACCAGCCGGATGTGTCAGCGGGCAAACAGAGCCGCGAGGTAGTTGAGCGCATGCACCAGAAGATGATGCGTGAACTGCCGGTGGACGTGATCAAGGTCTGTTACCACTCGGAGACCGACGATTGCGCTTGCCGCAAACCTAAGCCGGGCATGATCCTGGAAGCGGCCAGGGAGTGGGGCATCGACCTGGGTGCTTCCTATATGGTGGGCGACCGGTGGAAAGATATTGAGGCAGGCAAGAGCGCTGGTTGTAAAACGATCTTTATCGAACATCATTTTAACGAACAAAGGCCCGAAGGGCAGGATTGGACCGTGGGATCTATTTTAGAAGCCAGCCGCGTTATTTTGGATAAAGCCGAAGTGAAGCCGTTGAATCAGCTGAAACTTAAGATCTTTGCCGATGGCGCGGATCTGAATGTGATCACCCAGATGAGCCGGAATCCTCTGATCCAGGGATTCACCACCAACCCTACTTTGATGCGAAAAAATAATATTCCCAATTACAAAGCTTTTGCGCTTCAAATGCTGAAGATCGTTCCCCAGCTGCCGATCTCGTTTGAAGTTTTTTCCGATGATTTTAGCGAAATGGAAAAACAGGCGCTGGAGATCGCTTCCTGGGGCAAGAATGTGTATGTCAAAATTCCCGTGACCAATACCCGGGGAGAATTTTCGGGGGACCTGGTCCGTTCGCTTTCGCGTCAAGGCATCCAGCTCAATGTCACGGCGCTCATGACCGTCTCCCAAGTTGAAAAAGTAGTGCAGTGTTTTGCGCCGTCCACGCGCAATTACGTTTCCGTATTCGCCGGACGTGTCGCTGACACGGGGAGGGATCCGATGCCCATCATGAGAGAATCCGTCCGCATACTAAAGTCCTGCGAAGGGGCCGAGCTTATCTGGGCAAGCCCCCGCGAGCTTTTGAATATTTATCAGGCGGAAGAGATCGGATGCCACATCATCACAGCGACGAATGACATTCTTTCCAAATTACCCGGTGTCGGCAAGGATCTGGATCTGTTTTCGCTGGAAACCGTAAAAATGTTCCGTAAAGACGCCATCGAGGCAAATTTTAAGATCGGATAAAAGGAAAAAAGATGAAAAAAATATTGCTCACCGGCGGGGCCGGTTATGTCGGCTGTGTCTTGGTGCCGAAACTATTGAAGTCCGGTTACAGTGTCATCGTTTACGATCTGATGCTCTTCGGCGATCAGGGCCTGCCCAAGCATGACAACCTCCAAGTGGTGAAGGGGGATATCCGGGACACAGCCTTACTTGCCAAGCATTTCAAAGACGTGCACACGGTGATCCATTTTGCTTGTATTTCCAATGACCCCAGTTTTGAACTTCAGCCGGACTTAAGCAGGACGATCAACTACGACTGTTTTGAGCCGATGGTGGCCGCGGCTAAAAAAAGCGGTGTGAAGCGCTTTATCTATGCATCTTCAAGTTCCGTCTACGGAGTGAGCGACGCGCCGGAAGTGACCGAAGAGCATCCGCTGGTGCCGCTCACCGATTACAACAAATACAAGGGGCTTTGCGAGCCGCTTCTTTTAAAATATCAATCGCCTGATTTTACAACGGTGATCATACGTCCGGCGACCGTGTGTGGCTACTCTCCGCGTATGCGTCTGGACTTGACGGTGAATATTTTGACGAATCTTGCCGTTAATAAGGGCGCGATCACCGTTTTTGGCGGGACGCAGAAGCGGCCCAATATTCACGTGGACGATCTGGCCGATCTTTATGTGTTTTTGCTGGAGCTTCCCTCGGAAAAAATAGCGGGTGAGACGTTCAACGCAGGCTATCAAAATCATACGGTCTCCGAGATCGCCGAGATGGTTAAAAACACCGTGGAGAAGATCATGCCCGAGAAAGCGCCGATCCGGGTCGAGACTTCCCCGAGCAATGACTTAAGGTCGTATCACGTTTCCTCTAAAAAGATCGCCGCCAAGATCGGGTTTGTCCCCAAAAGAAGCGTTGAGGACGCCGTGAGGGACATTTGCGAAGCTTTTAAACAAGGAAAGCTTCCCAACAGCCTCACGGACGATCAATATTTCAACGTGAAAACGGTCAAGGGCCGCGCGCTCGTATGAGCCAAAAGAAGATCGCCGTTGTCACCGGGGCGGCCGGATTCATCGGCAGTCACATGGTGGATACAGCGCTTTCTGCCGGCTATCGTGTGCATGGAATGGACGACCTCACCGGCGGGCAGCTTGAAAATATCGCGCATCTGTCAAAAAACCCTGATTTCAAATTTGAAAAAATAGATATTCGTCAGATCGCTCCCGGGCATTCTTTATTTGAGAATGCCGAATACGTTTTTCATTTTGCCGGCATCGGGGATATCGTGCCGTCGATGGACAGGCCCGTGGATTACATGTCCGTGAACGTGATGGGCACGGTGCATGTGTTGGAAGCGGCACGGCGCGCGAAGGTCAAAAAATTTGTCTACGCGGCGTCCTCGTCCTGCTACGGCATGAACGCGGCGGTGCCCACGAACGAAAACGCTCCGATCTCACCGGAGTATCCTTACGCGCTCAGCAAATATCAGGGGGAAGAGGCGGTGTTTCATTGGCAGAAGGCGTATCATCTGCCGGTGGTGTCGATCCGAATTTTCAATGCTTACGGCCCCAGGGCACGCACGACCGGAGCTTACGGTGCCGTGTTCAAAGTTTTTTTACCTCAAAAGATCGCCGGAAAGCCATTTACAGTGGTCGGGGATGGGACGCAGAGCCGTGATTTTTTATTCGTGACGGATGTGGCGCGCGCATTTTTAATGGCGGCCGAGTCGAATGCCGTGAACGAAGTTTTTAATCTGGGCGCAGGCAAGCCTCAGTCGGTGAACCGCTTGGTCGAAATTTTAAAAGGCGAGGTGGTCCGCTTGCCGAAAAGGCCCGGAGAACCGGAATGCACTTGGGCGGATATTTCAAAAATTACGCGCGAGGTAGGCTGGAAACCCTTGGTTTCGTTTGAAGAGGGCGTGGCAAAGATGTTAGAGAATATTGACCACTGGCGCGGCGCAAAATTGTGGGATGTAGATTCGATCCACGACGCCACCAAAAATTGGTTTAAAATGCTTGAGGCCAAAAAATGACCGAGAAACTTGCTCCGCAGGACGCGTACCGCCGGAAAATTAAAACACGCGAGGAACTGCAAAAGATCCTGGGCGCACCGCCGCGTAAAAAGACCGTGATCATGTGCCACGGGGTGTTTGATCTGGTGCATCCGGGCCATGTGCGGCACCTCATGTTTGCCAAAACCAAAGCGGATATTTTGGTCGCCAGCCTCACGTCCGACGTGCATATTGCCAAAGATAATTTCAGGCCGTTCGTCCCTCAGCAGCTGCGCGCGATGAACCTGGCGGCGCTTGAAACGGTTGATTACGTGATCATCGATGAAAATCCGACCGCGATCGAGAATATAAAATTTTTAAAACCTGATTATTTTGCCAAAGGTTATGAATATCAAAGCCAAGGGCTGCCCCCCAAAACAAAAGAAGAGGCGGACACGCTTGCGGCGTACGGCGGTGAACTGCTCTTTACGCCGGGGGACGTGGTGTTCTCTTCTTCGGCGTTCATTGATCGCGCTCTTCCGAATCTGTCAGTCGAGAAGCTTGAGCTTTTGATGAAGTCGGAAAAGATCACGTTTGATACGCTTAAAAGTGCGTTGGAGTCCTTCAAGAACGCGCGCGTGCATGTCATGGGAGATACGATCGTCGATTCTTACGTGTATTGCACGACGATCGGCTCCGGAGCTTCCAAAACCCCGACGCTCAGTGTCAAATACGAACGGCAGACAGATTTTGCCGGCGGCGCGTCAGTCGTGGCGCGCCACTTGGCGCAAGCCGGGGCGAAAGTACGCTTTTCGACGGTGGTGGGTAATGATGCCATGAAAGATTTTGTAAAAAGCGAGACGGAGAAGTCGGGAATAGAGGCTGATCTTATCATCGACAAGACCCGGCCCACGACGCAGAAAACCGCGTTCATCTCCGACGGTTACAGACTTTTAAAATTCGACAAAGTTGACAACCGGCCGGTGTCGGACAAGGTGGTAGAGAGCCTTAGATCGATCTTATCCAAAAGCAAAACGGACGCGTTTGTGTTCAGCGATTTTCGCCACGGGATCTTCAACGGAAAGACTGTGGCCTCGTATATTTCCAGCCTTCCCAAGGGCCCGCTAAAAGTAGCCGATAGCCAATTGGCCAGCCGCTGGGGCAATATCTTGGATTTTCAGGAATTCGACCTGATCACGCCCAACGAACGAGAGGCGCGTTTTGCTCTCGGGGACCAGGACTCCGTGGTGCGGCCTCTGGCACTGGAGCTCTACAAAAAAGCCAAATGCAAGACTCTCATTTTAAAACTCGGAAGCCGCGGTATCATCACGTATATCAAGCCCAGCTTTGACGTGCGTTCTTTTTTCACGGTGGACAGTTTTGCGGACAGGATCGTGGACGCGCTCGGTTCGGGGGATGCGCTTCTTTCGTACGCGACGCTGGCGCTTATCACCACCAAGTCTCCTGTCATCGCATCGATCCTGGGATCGATCGCCGCCGCTGTTGCCTGTGAGCACGAGGGCAATATTCCGGTCACCCATAAAGACATCCTCGACAAGATCCACGCGATCAAAAAGAAAACCCATTTCGAGTGAGAGTCGTCATTATCGGCCTGGGGATCCAGGGTTATAAACGCAGGGCCGTTGCCGGCAGTGACGTGATGGGAACGGTGGATCCTGTGATCGCCGGAGCCGATTTCAAGCGCATCGAAGAGGTACCGTTGGATCGGTATGACGCCGCCTGTGTTTGCGTGCCGGATGCCGCCAAGATGCCGATCCTCGAGTACCTTCTTTCGCGGGGGAAACATGTTCTCGTTGAAAAACCTCTCCTGACACAGGACAATTCACAGATAGAAAAACTGCAGGAGCTCGCGCTCTCAAAAAAAGCTATTTGCTACACCGCATACAATCACCGCTTTGAACCGCATCTGGTGACGCTGAAAAATTGGCTCGATGCCGGAAAGATAGGTAAAATTTACAGCGCGCGTTTTTTTTACGGCAATGGCACGGCGCGAGATGTGAAAAATTCTCCGTGGCGCGACAAGGGCACGGGGGTTGTCAGCGATATTGGGTCTCATTTGTTGGATACGGTCCTTTTTTTGTTCAAGGGTGAACCGTTCCGTTTTCGGGCGTGGAAAATGAGCTCGTTCGAGAACCACGCGTTTGACCATGCGGTCTTTGGCTCAGCCGGAGATCCGCTCATTCAGCTGGAAATGACGCTTCTTTCCTGGAAAAATACGTTCAACGCAGATATTTTTGGGGAAACCGGAAGCTTGCATGTCGAATGCCTCTGTAAATGGGGCCCGAGCACGATCCGTTGGCGAAAAAGGCTGCTGCCCAGCGGAAAGCCGGAAGAGATCTCGGATACGATCGTCTCTACCGACCCGACGTGGGCCGCCGAATACAGGTATTTTCAAGAACTTTGCCAAAAAGGCCGCACGGACCTATCCCATGACATTTACATCAATACCATGCTCAAACAAATGACCGAGCACGACATATGAAAATAGGATTCGCCGGCCTGTCCCATCTGGGAATTGTCTCAAGCATCGCTTGCGCTTCCAAAGGCGTCCAAGTCACGGCTTTTGATGCCGATAAAAATTTATGTGAAGCTATCGCGCGTGGTGAATTTCCGGTTTATGAACCGGGCCTTGAAGGCCTTTTTAAAAATTTCAAAAAAAATATCCGTTTTACCTCCGAAGCAAAAGATCTTGGCGAATGCGGCCTGATCTATTTTTCAAAAGACATTTCCACGGACGCCTTCAATCAGAGCGATCTTGGGCCCACCGAAGCTCTGATCGAAAATGTCTCGCCGCATGCCGGATCGGGAGCCATTCTTGTACTATTAAGCCAGGTCCCGCCGGGTTTTATGCGGAAACTCGGGAAAAAAAATATTTTTTATCAGGTGGAGACACTAGTTTTTGGAAATGCCGTGGAGCGCGCGGTCCGTCCTGAACGTTTTATCGTCGGATGCCAGGACCCGGCTTTGCCGTTACCCCCTTTATTCAAGGATCTGTTGGGCCTCTATGCCTGTCCGGTATTCCCGATGCGCTACGAGAGCGCGGAGCTGGCAAAAATTTCGATCAATCTATGCCTGGCCGCCTCTGTGAATACCGCCAATACGCTGGCCGAACTATGCGAGGCTGTTGGCGCGGATTGGAATGAGATCGTTCCGACGCTTAAGACGGACAAGCGTATCGGCGCACACGCCTACTTAAGCCCCGGCCTGGGCCTCTCCGGAGGAAACCTGGAACGGGACCTTGCGACGGTGAAGGCGTTGGCGGCGGAATTCGGCACCGATGCGGGAATTGTCGATGCTTGGATTTTCAACAGTGAGCACCGGCGGGATTGGGTGTTTAAAACGTTGCATCGTGAGGTTTTGGTCTCTTTATCCAATCCTGTGATCGCCGTATGGGGCCTTTCGTACAAACCCAACACCGTATCGGTCAAAAATTCACCCTCAATAGCGCTTCTGGATGTGCTCTCACGCTGTGCCAAGGTCCGTTTGTATGATCCCAAGGCTAAACTGGAAACACCCAAAGAGAATGTATTCACGGCCTCTTCGGCGTTGGAGGCTTGTCAGGGTGCAGACGCGCTGGTTTTGATGACGCCCTGGGAGGAGTTTTTATCTGTACCGGTTTCCCAGGTCGCTTCGGCGCTTAAAGGAAAAATAATTCTCGACCCTCTGGGAGGTTTCCAAGAAAAATTTTTTAGGGAGGCAAAGCTCAGCTACCATCGTCTGGGTTTTGGGGGATAACAGAATGAAAAACCCAAAAAGAGCCGTGATATTGGGCGCTTCCGGATTCATCGCCTCTAATTTAAAAAAACTTCTGGAGAGCCGCGGTATTCCCTGCAAGGCGATCGCTTCCTCGGAGATCGATCTGTGCGATGACAAGTCTCCCTCAACCTTAGCCCAGATCATTACTCCGGAGGATGCGCTTGTCATCACTTCGATGATCACTCCTGACAAGGGCAAGGACGCTGCCGTGCAAGAAAAAAACATACGCATGGGAAAGCATGCCGCTGACTTTTTGGCGGCCAACCCCTGCCAACAGGTTATTTATTTAAGCTCCGATGCCGTCTATCCGGACTCCGTGAGCTTGATGACTGAGCGCACTTATTGCGGCCCGGATTCTTTGTACGGAGCCGCACACCTGACACGTGAAAAAATGATCCTCGAAGCCGTGAAAAAAAAGTCGACCCCCTTTCTTATCTTCAGGCCTTCTGCTGTTTACGGGCCCGGCGACACTCACAACGGATATGGGCCCAACCGGTTTGTACGCAGTGCGCTGAAGGAGAACCGCATCGCTCTATTTGGAAACGGCGAAGAGAAAAGGGACCATATTTACATCAAGGACGTAGGCGAACTCTTATTTTTATCCATACAAAATCGGACAGAAGGGGTCTTGAACGCCGTGACCGGACAGGCTTTTTCTTTTATGGAGGTAGCTCAAGCCGTCAAAGCCCTCCAAGGGCCCACAGTGACTATTGAGCCGAGCCCTCGGGCAAATCCGGTGACTCACCGCCATTTTGACAATGCTAAACTCTTGAAAACATTCCCGGCATTCCGTTTTACGCCGCTTGCAGAGGGGCTTAAGACGATGTTTTCGGCGGCACGCCTTTAAATGATCAGCATCTTCGTGCCGGCCTTGAATGAGGAAAAGAAGCTCGCAGGTACCGTCGATTCTATCCTCACGGCGGCTCAGCGGGCGGACAACACTCCGGTTGAGATCATCCTAGTCAATGACGGCAGTACCGACGGCACTCAAGGGGTGATCGAGGATCTGCAAAAAAGATACCCGTTCATCCGTTCTATCCGCCATGAAAGGAACTTGGGCCTGGGAGCGGGATTTAAGGAGGCGCTGGCAGCGGCGCGGTATGATAAATTTCTTTTAGTGCCGGGCGACAATGACTTGTCTGTAGCAGCGCTTACAAATTTATTTTTAAAAAGCCGCCTGGCGGATATGGTATTCTTATTTTTTCTGAACAACGAGATCCGCGGAAGATCGCGTCATTTGATCTCGACGGTGTTTGGGCTGATCTATACACTGACATTCGGTGTTTTTGTGCAGTACATCAACAGCCCTTCGGTCTATTTGACGGCAAAGCTTCGCACACTGAA
>CAZBIH010000022.1:10701-16819 GCA_964492015.1 uncultured Planctomycetia bacterium
GATCTGCCGCTTCAGAACAAGCCCATCAAAAAACAATTGATGCGGGCCGTGGAGTCCGTGCTGGATAGCGGGCAATATATTTTAGGCGAGGAAGTCGCGCGCTTTGAAAAAGAGTTCGCCGCCTATTGCGGCACGCGCTTTTCCGTGGGTGTATCCAACGGCACGAGCGCTTTGTACCTGGTGCTCAAGGCTTGGGGGATCGGGCCCGGCGATGAGGTGATCACGTCTCCCAATTCTTTCGTCGCTTCCGCGGCTTCGATCGCGCTGGTGGGCGCCAAGCCTGTTTTCGCGGACATCGGTAGCGATATGAATATCCGCCCGGATCTTTTAGAGAGAGCGGTCACTCCCCGGACAAAAGCCCTGATGCCGGTGCATCTTTCGGGGCGTCCGGCAAAAATGGATGAGATCTTAAAGATCGCGCGTAAACATAAAATAAAAGTCCTGGAAGACGCGGCACAGTCTGTCGGCGCGTCCCTGAATGGAAAACGTGTGGGTTCTTTCGGCGACGCGTCTTGTTTCAGCCTTCATCCTCTGAAAAACCTCCACGCTTTCGGCGACGGCGGCATGATCACGACCCATGATCCATCTCTGTTTGAATATCTCAAAAAATCCAGAAACCACGGCCTGGCCAACCGGGACACCTGCGATTTCTGGAGTTTTAATTGCCGCCTGGATGAGATGCAAGCCGCGATGCTGCGTGTGCAATTAAGGCTGCTGGATCAGCAGACCAAAGAAAGAAGGCGCCTGGCGTTTCGCTACAATAAGGCGCTCAAAAATTGCGTGGGCGTGCCTGAAGAAGATAAGGGTGAGTTTTGCGTCTACCAGACGTACATGATCCGCGCTAAGCGGCGCGACGATTTGCAGAAATATTTAAAAGAAGAGGGAATACAGACTTCGACACACTACGCGGTTTCCATCCCTTTTCAGCCGGCCGCGAAAGCGTTGGGCTATACCCGATCTGATCTTCCCCGGACAGTTCTTGCTTCCGAGGAGATCCTAAGCCTGCCGATCTATCCGGGAATGACATTGCGTCAGCAGGACGCGGTCATTCGGCACATCATCCGTTTTACGGGGCAACCCACTTCAAAAGCGCGGGCTTGAGCGGATACATCCACCGGAATATCCGAAGCCAGGGCAGTGAGAAGACCGGGGTCACAATTTGGAATGGCCCCGCCGGAAAATAAACGGTTTCGACGGGCGCTCCCAGTCCTGCGGCCTGACCCATCGTTTTCAGCATTTTTTCCGAATAAAAGAACATATCCAGCTTTCCGGACAAGATCTTCTTGGCAGGCTTCCATGAAAAATTTTGAAAATACCAAAAGGACGCCGCCGAAATATCTTCAAAGACGAAAAGCGCTCCGCCGGGTTTTAAAATGCGCCCGAACTCCCGGAAACATTTTTGGGCTCCCGTACGGTTTTCTGAAGGATCTTTTCCTGTCACGTGATGGATGGAATAAAGACAGATGATGACGTCCACCGAATGGTCAGGCAGGGGAACTTCCGTGGCTGATCCGAACACGCGCAGGGCCACATTTTGGTTAAATTTAACAGATTCGTAGGAAGCTTCCAGGCCGATCACGAAAGCGTCACAGCGATTTTTGTAGGGAGAAGAGGGGCCGCAGCCCACGTCCAGCACGACCATTCCCGGCAGCAGATGTTTTTCGATGAGATCCACCTGACGCCGGTAATAAAATTCCCAGTCTTCCCGGCGGATCTTTCCTTTTTCCATTTTTTTGAAAGTTTTATCAAAAAAAGAACGCTGGGCGATCTCCGCCAGAACAACGACACCATCCCTGACCGATCCGACGAGCCCGCAAACTCCGCAGAGGATGAGTCCTTGATGGACTTCCAGATCCCTCTTGCACACGGGGCATGCCAGCAATTTTTGGGTGTGATGATGGATGATATTTTCGGGATCTGTTTTCATGAGCTATGAGTGATTTTATCACGGTGCCTAAGCTCCACCAGTAAAAAAATTGCTCCCGAGGAGGCTGGGTTGTTTTTCAAATAATCTTCGAGGCGGCATTCTTTCCATGCTGACCGGATCTCGTGAAGCTCATGGTAGGTCAGCACTTTGCCGTTAGCGACGGGGAAATATTTTTTAAAGATCTTTTTTGTCCAGACTTCGTTATGGTAATCGACATGGGAGCGGTTGAGTATCATAAAATTATTCAGCTGTACAACGACCATAAAAAAAATCAGCGCTCCCGGCAGAAATTTGAAGCGGCCCCGGCCGATTTCTTCATAACAGAACGCGGCTAGGACCGCCAAAAAAAGAGCGAAAGTGCAGCCGTAATAGTAGCCGGTGAAGAAAATAACATGCCTGCCGATGAGGGCGCTCATAAAAAGAGCATACAGCACGCACAGGGTACTCACGCGCACAAGATATTTCTTCCTCTCGCCAGAGGCATGGAATACCATCGTGCCGATCCCCGAAAATAGTAATAAAAGAAAAAAGATCTGCGCTTTGTTGTGCGCCTGGCTGCTGAGCACTCCCTCACTTGCTCTATGCGATAGAAAAGGGCTTACCTGCCAAGGGACAAAGGAGGCCGCAGAAAGGGTCATGAAATTATCCAGAAAACTTCGGAAGCCAAAGCCTTCGCCGTCACGGCCAAAAAAAGATTTTCCGAGCTCTAGTTGATCTTTCCGAGAGGCAAAGAGGGTTCCGAGATAATCAAAGCTGTAATCAAAATAATGTCGGGTGATCATGGGGACAATGAACACAACCAGAAGTAAAAAGAGAAAAAACGGTATCAAGAAACTCAGGTAATTTTTGGCCGCTCTCCCGAGGTTTCCCGGTTTAGTGAGGTCGAGGATAAAAAGTTCACCGAACAGCACAGGCAGGAAAATAAAAATAAAAAAAAAGCCCTCATCTACGAACAAGCCCGCAAAAATGACAAAAAAAAGAATAGTTTTTAGAGGAGATCTAATTTCATAAAGCAACAGTCGTCCCTCGCTTTCAAGGTTAAGGCGGGACGTCAGATACAGCGATGTGATGAGCAGCGCGTTAGTGAGCGCTTTGGCGGGAAAAAAGATCATGCTGAAGCCGGATAGAAAACCCGCAGAAGTTATGTAGACGATCAACGCCGCTGTCGCTGCTTCACGGCTCAATCCAAGATTTCTGACTGCCCGGAATAAAAGAAAAGGAGCAATTACTAAAGTCAATATCCAACTGACCGATAATGGTGGAAACCAAATGAAATTTTCATAGCTTAGAAGTTTCAGCCGACAGTCGACCAACGCTATCAGGTAGGCCAAAAAACGCGGGCGGTCTTCAATGCTGTCGATATGTGCGAACGGTTTGATCCAGTCGTTCCAACAGAATCCCAAGCCATCCGGCATGAAGTATTGCAGATGTACTTCCATGTGGTGAGGATGCACAAACCAGTTACCAGCATTTAAAAAATAGAAAACCAAGAACAAGACGCTACTTAAGGCAAGGCCCGGGAGAAAAAAGCGGTTTACGCTTGAAAAGAGACGGTGGTCGGCAGGGATCTTAATTCATCCAGATATTTTTGAGCCCAGGCGATGGTTTCATCCAGGCCTTGGTCGAGGGTCCTCATAGGTTTCCACCCCAACTGGGTGCGGATCTTGGAGGAGTCGATCAGATATTGCGCGTCCTGGCCTAGGCGGTCAGGCGCCATTTCAACGACCTCATCGAATCGTTTACCCAGACGGTCCGTGATCTTATGGACCAAGTCCTTGATCGAGATCCCGCTGTCGGGGCCGATCGTATAATTTTCTCCGGGTTCGGACCGGTGCAGGACCCGGTAGATCGCGTCCGCTAAATCTTGTGCGTGAATAAAAGACTTCACACAGCGTCCTCCGCCCTGGAGAGGGATCTTTCTCCCTAATAGGCAAGCCAGGATGGTGCGCGGAATGATGCGGTAGAGCTGTTGGCCCGAACCGTAGGCGTTGGACGGCCACACGACATTTACGGGAAATGAGCGTACGCGGCGTATGGTTTCAAGGTGCATGTCTCCGGCAGCTTTGGAGACAGCGTAGGGGCTGGAAGGTCTGACCGGAGCCGTTTCTGGAGCCGGTTGGGTGACAGAGCCAAAGATCTCAGAACTGCCAATCTGTAGCCAGCGCTTAAGCCATGGTTTTCCGATGAGGCTGTCGGCGGTGCGGGCCAAAGCCATCGTATTGGTATCATAGAATTGCGCGGCATATTTCCAGCTGGATTCCACATCGGCCGCCAGCGCCGCGAAGTTGATGATGTGGTCGGGTTGTTTATCCTCCAGGAGGTCTGCTAAGCGCTTGCCTTCAAAGACCATGTGGATCTTGTGGTATTCGAAACGGTCGTCTGCGATCCCCCGGTGAAGCGAGAACACGGCCGGTTTTTCGGGATTACGGCCTACAGAATAGACGCGGCATTCAGGCTCCGCTTGAAGCAGATACTTCGTGAGGTGGACGCCAAACACACCGTTGCCGCCCAAGATCAGATATTTAAGCACGGGAGATCTTGTCCCGGTGCCTGAGCTCCGCCAGCAGGAACGCGGCTCCCGATGAAATTGGATGTTCTCTCAGATAACTGATGAGGCGTTTTTCTTTCCATGCCAGCCGGATCTGGTGCAATTCGTCTCGTGTCAGAGGTTTTTTATCCGCGATAGGAAAAACATTTTTGAAATCGCTCTTGGTCCATACCTCATTATGAAACTCGATGTGGGAGCGGTTGAGGATTGAAAAATTAGCAAGCTGAACAGCGACGATAAGGCCCGCTAGTACCGTGGATAAAAACTGGGACAGAGGGTGGTTGTTTAATTTTTCAAAACAAAAACCCACCGCGAACGCCAGGAAGAGCCCAAAAGCGCAACCGTAATAATAGCCGGTCATGAATACGACATGTCTGCCGATCAAAATACTGGTGAACAGCACATACAAGAGGCTTGCAACGACGAAGCGCCGCAAATAGATCTTTTTTTCTCCCTCTGAAAAAAATATTGCGGCTGCAGCCAAGATCAGCACCATCGACAGGATCAGGGCCTGCGCGGCGGTATGGCTTTGTCCGCTGAAAACAGCGCCCGAAGACCGATGCGTAATAAAAGGGCTTAAATTTCCGGGGACAAACACGGTCCCGAATAAAGACAGCAGGTTTTCCGTAAAACTGTGAATGCCGAAACCCTCGAACTGGTTCGCGAATAAAGATTTTCCCGTGGCCATTTCCGCTTCTTTAGTGGCAAAAGCTGTCCCCAGGTAATCGAACCGGTAATTAAAAGCGCGTTGCGTGATCTCCGGCACGATAAAAACAATGAGAAGCAAAAAAAGCAGGAAGGGCGTCATAAAATAAAGGGTATTTTTTAATATTTTTCCGATATCTCGGATCTTTGCCGAAGGAGGCACGAATAATTCACTGAAGACTAACGGCAGAAGAATGAACGCGAACAGAGGCATCTCATCCGTGAAGAGGCCTGTGAGGATCACCAAAAGCAGGATCATCTTGAGCGGGGAACGAATTTCAAAAAGAAGCTGGCCTTCCCGGGCTTTTAGTTTCAGCCGAGAAGCCAGGTAAAGGCAGATGATCAGGATCCCGTTAGAGAGCGGCTTGGCGGCGAGCATGACCATTGTCAGGCTCGACAGAAATCCCGTTGAAGTAAGATAGAGTATCGCTGTGAGTACCGCGGCCGAAACGCCCATGCCGAGATTCCGGGCTGTGCGGAACAAAAGCCAAGGACAGATCCCCATGATCAGAATCCAGGATACCGAAAACGGGGGAAACAGCACAAAATTGTCATAAGCCAAAAAGCGCAGGCGATAATCGATCAGGGTGACCCCATAGGCTATAAAACGGGATCTGTCCTCGATGGTGTCTACTTGTCCGAGGGGTTTGAGCCAGTCGCTCCAGCGGAAATTCAAACCTTCAGATACCAGCGCATCCAATTGGATCGCGCTGGAATGCGGATGCACAAACCAGTTGTTGTAATTCATCATGAAATAAATCAGGTAGATGGCGGCGCCCGCGGCGAGGGCTGTCACAAGAAAGCGGTTGAACGAGGATAGTCTGAAAAAACTCACTCACTCATTAAACACCAGGGCAAGTGAAGTTGCAAGAGGTATCGGTCTTTATGTTATAAGCTAATGAATTGTCCGCTCCCCGTAGCACATGATATGTCCGCTT
>CAZBIH010000023.1:0-12806 GCA_964492015.1 uncultured Planctomycetia bacterium
TAGAGAACCGTCTTCAGGGCTTATATTTCCTAAGCAGTTCTCGGTGGCGTTTGGAAAAAAAACCTACAGCATGGTTCATTTTGATACGGAAAAAACTATGGAAGGTCGTCTTATGTTGCGCTATTTCGCGGACAGGCAGGCCGGAGCGAGCGCCAAAGTTTATTTGGAGAATGATGGAATTATCGCGGATGCCGAAGTTTTTGATGATTCGGATGATTTTATAAGCGGTGATCTGGAGGACTGGTTTAAGAGTTTGATCGGGACGAGTTGGACCGCAGAGAATTTATCTCCCAGCCAGCCATTGTTAATTAATGCTTGGGCGGCGCTTAAAGAATTTCTGCGTTTTTTCTTTTTTCCGCTTACTGAATGGTTTACAGGATTTATTGACAAAGGATCCGCCGCCGCGAATAAGTCGGTTAAAACAAAAAGCTCTTCACCTGTGCCCAATAGAACCACCCTCACCTTTCCCAGAGCGGTGACCCGGGCTTGGTATACATCCAAATCCGCTTTTGTGAGCGTTTTGGGAGAGACCGTAAGCTTTGACGGAAAGATCCGTGAGCATGAAATTTATAGCGGGTCATTTATCCCGCCAAACAGAGATTGGAAATCGCTCCAGGATCTCACTGCGGAGATCACAAGGCAATTAGACGACTGGTACCCAAGAAAAACATTACTGCCAGCTTTCGTCAGGGCGGTCACGCTGCATGTAGCCGGCAAATTGCGTTTCAAGGAAGTGCCCGGCGCGCGGTTGGCGGGGACGGCTTCGCCGTCAGTTAAAAGTTCAAAGTTCAAAGTTGAAAGAGAAAAAAATGACCAGGACTTTCAACTTTCATCTTTCAACTTTAAACTCAGAAACGCCGCGCGGTTAGCCGCGGAGCCCAATGTCTGGTCAAAAGACAAGACAAGCTACATCTTTCTCGACGCGGATAATTTTTTGTATAAAGGCGCGTGGGATCTGGCGGGGGAAGGGCAGGCGGCTGAGAAAATGGCCGGGCATGTGGAGCTTTTGGACGGCGTCATGGATTTTCTTCGAGCGTTGGAAGCAAAAAAGTCGGAGGGTTACCCGATCAAAATTTTTGTTTTAAGCCATGGCCCGCAGTCCTTTGCCGAGATTTTGACGAGGCAACTCGGAATAAGCCAATATGTTACAAAAGTCATCGGAGTTCCATGGGAAGCCTCGGGGGATGGTTTCAAAAAATCAGATGTGATCGTTCGCGAAACGGCTGACGACCTTGATCCAAAATTTGTCGCGATGGGCGGAGGCAGTATAGGGGATATCAGGGCCGCTCAGGAAGCTTCCGTACGAGGCGTAGAAACTTTTTCGTTCGCGACGCCCACCGGTTCCAAGAAGATTCCGGATCTAAGGTATGCCGGCGCGGGGATCGCGGTGAAAAGCCTTTCGGAATTTGAAAAGATATTTGACGCTTTCTCGGGGGAGAAGGGCACGCGGCCGGCGGTTACTTGGAATACCCGGCCGGTTTTAAAGGGGATCCCCGCGTCCGCCTATCGGGCCGGTTTGGTCAAGGCGTTTGGTGACCCGGTATTTACGGAATTTATCGGCAATGATCTGGCCGGTTTTGAGACGTTCAAAGGTACTCGGCAGGCGATCGAGATGTTCAACAAGTTTCTTCTGGAGAATCCAAAAATTGAATCGACCGGAAAATCCCTCATAGGATTAAAGAAACTTTTTATCGATATGCAGGCGGTGACGGCGAGGGCTTCGGAAAGTTCGTTCTCTTTTTCGCGTGGGATCGAGGGGTTTGACCCTCAGCGGATCGATCCGTGGAACGATGCCATCGCGACCTTTTTTCAAAGGGGATTCGCGGATAGCTTGAAGGGGGGATTCTTCGAGACGCTGGCTCACACGTTTTTCTATTTCTCGTCTCTCAATGCTTTTAACGGCGGCAATCAAATGATGGCGGGATTTGTACTCAACTTCCTGCTTTTGAAGCATGGGTTCACCCCGTTTTTGATCGATGGTGAGAATGCCGGGGAATACGCTCAGATCCTATCCGAAAAGGATCTGTTCACGACGCGGAATATTTCGCGAATGGCCCGGTTGATCCAGGCAAGCACGTTGTCCCCTGAATACGCCGGGTATGATCCCGCTCATCGGCCGGCCTCTATCAACGACATCCCGTTCCGGACGCGGAATTTCAAGCTGCACCATTTTATGGCTCATTTTGATCCGGGGATCGATTGGGAGTTCACGCATGTCCGGCCGGATGTATTTGTCGTCGTGATCGCCTATGAGGTCGACGGTGTGAGGCACATGGCGACCCTGAACTACCATGAAGCTAAATTGATCAAGGACCCCCGGATAGAGATCCTCCTTCATCGCACCAAATCGGACAGTGAGGTCGGAGCGGAGATTCGGTGGAGCCTTCATATGGATAAGGCGGACAGATCCCGCTTTATCTTTATCGCCCGACGCTTGGCCGGGCGGGTGCATGCCCGCTTCAGCCGAATTTTGTCCGGTATGGAAGGTGAAGAATTGGACAAAACCAAATTGTCAGAGGCTACTGCCGCAATAGCAAAGCTCAAGGGATGGATCAGTTTTATCGAGGATTCTCTGAGGCCCTCCGATCCGGAGTATCGCTCGATCTTGGGCCCTCTCGAGGCGCTTGAACAGCGGTTTAGCGCCATCGCGAGCGTTTTTGCCCGGTCCCGGGAAAGGACCGAGGATGGGGTGATCAAGAAGGCGGCTTCCAAGAAAAAGCCCGGCGGAAAAAAGACGAAATTCATCAATCCCGATGATCGGAAAGGGAATAAAGCTGAGGGTGCCAATGATGTGGACGCTGCGCGGTTGGCAAAAGCGGAAATTCCTATCAAGGGCGATCAGGTGACGCCGGGTACCGTGACCGGCAGGGTGAAGATATTTCAGGAGGCCTATCGGATCCCGGTTTACGCCAGTATGTCGGTCGCGAAGATCCCGCCGGCTAAATCCGTCTTGCGGAGGTTAAAGTCTCGTTCTTCTTTTTTCAGGAAAAAAACCAAGGCTATTTTTTCGAAGGGCGCTTTAAGGCGAGAGCTTCGAGGCGAGACTCATCAGAGAGCGTCAGACGTTCTTGGGCGCGGCGGTTTAGCTGACAAGGCCGTTGCGGCACAGTCAGCAGGCGCGCGGTTGGCAAAGATGGAGCCCACGCGCTCTACCTCTGAAATAAATTGGCATCCGGAGGATCAGCTTCATTCACTGCCTCTTGATGTGCTGATCGGAGGGGCGCGGCTGGCTGTCTTGCCCCCCGGAGATCTGCTGGAATTGGCGAAAAAGCCGCAGACGAGTTTGGCTGAGAGAACCGCTCTTGCCAAGAGGCTTAAAGCCGATCGCGCGCTTCAGTTGAACTCTTCCGACAGCGGGGTCAAGGTTTTTGTGACCGAATTGAATGGAAAAAAGGTTCTCGTCGCGATCAATGTGACGAACGAAGGCCAAGACAAAGTCCGCTCAACCCTTCTGTATGACCGCCGGAAATTCAGGCGGCTCTTTGGCAGTCCGTTCATTTCCGATCTACATTCAGTATTTCGCGTCTATGACGTGGTTAAAGGATTTTGGTACAGCCATTATATTTTAAATGACATGAGGCAGTCGGGGATGCCGCTGGGTGTTCAAGGGATACAGATCCTTGAACTACAGCCGGTTGATCTTAAGAAATCTGAAAATTGGTGGCTGGACTCGACCCGGCTGAATTTTATGCCGAGTGGTTTTTCGATCTCAGCCCTTCGCTGGCAAAAAGGTGATGCGGGCCGGGGAGACGCCGGCGTCGGAAAATTCACTTATTTGGTCCGGTATTTCAAGGAAGCTCTGCTCCCCCAAGGCATGAATTCTGCTTCTCTGTTGCCTTTTTTTCAGACGCGTTGGGAAAGTCCCTACGAGCCGGTTCACATGAAAGCATTGAGTGAGATCAATATCGATTGGGCGGATGTGATCCAAAATTGGATGGTCTTTAAAAAACCTGAAACCGCGGGGCGGCTTCTCGATAAATTGAAGGCGCCTGTTTTCCAAGTTCCGGAGATCCATTTTGAAGAGGTCCGAAAGAGGGAATTGGAAGTCGCCATGGAAATTGAAGGGCTTCTGACGGCGGGAAGCGCTTCCTGGAAACCCGAAAAAAAAGAAGACGCGAGAATTTTTGACGCAGAGAATTCCCAGTGGCTGGAGGAGTACAGCCAATTCATGTCCCTGTCGGAGATCGTCAGCCCCTATGTTGATCGGTGGAGTGACGAGCGTGTCAACGCCGTTGAAAAGACCGATCTGTACGTGTCCCGTACCAAGATGCACCGGATCGCTCAGTGGGTGGCGCATACCCAGTTTAAAAAAGCGCTGTCAGAAGTCGTGGACGCTGGCGGGCATGTGATGGGCGATGTCCCCATGTTTCGCGCGCGAAACGGGGCGGACCGGTGGTTCCATCCGGAATATTTTAAATCTCCCAATAATCTTGAAAAGTTTCCCGGTATTTCCGGCCAACGCTGGAAATCTCTTCTCTTGTGGGATTGGACCAAGCTCGCGCAAGAAAACTATGACACGATCCTTGAGCCCTACCGTTATTGGCTTGATTACGATCTGGATGGAAAACGGCTGATCCACGGAATGCGAGTGGATTACGTGCACGGAGCTTATAAACTCCCATCGGATACTGCCCAATTGGCCAGCGGAGATGAGCCGGGAGATGCGTTTTTGTGGGCCCTCGTGCAAGAATTCAGAAAAAGGAACGCGCTGCCTCTGGCTGAGGCGATGCACGGAGTCGAAGACATCGCTCATCGATTTGGATTCCTTCCGCTGGGCCGTGATTGGCAGGTTTTGAATACACATGATTTCCCGCCGGAACGTGCCTATGCCGCCGGTGTGGCGGATGAAGAAATTTTTCACCGGGAAATAAGGCAACGACTGGATTGGTGGCGGGCCAATCATTTGCGCCGGCCGCTTTTTGGAAAATTCATCAGCTTTTTGATCGGGGATCAGTGGGGAGACTCCGAACCGGTCAAGACGATGGACGCCGAGGGAAATTCTTATTGGAGATGGAGGATCCCTCTGCCGGGAGATCCGGGGTACGAGACCCGGGTTCATTTTAACGCGGGGCCTTATTTGCGGTTTTTATCCGAGGTTGAAAGCAGGCCGGTCACGTATTTTCAGGCAATAATGGTTTCCGGCGGAAAAGTTGAACCGGCATCCTATAACGGCAGAATTTTTAAGATCGCAAGAGAATTCACGAATGAATTCTTGCCGGTGCCTCCGGGAGAAACCTTGCAGGTTAAAAACCCGATGCGCTTGCACCGGATCTTACTGCATGAGCTGAAATTCAGAGCTTATGAGAAATATCAAAACAGAAGCCCTGAAGAGATCGAGATCCTTTCCCGCCAAACGTTTCCTCAAAATTATTACACCGATGAGGCCGGGAATTTACACAGCCTCTTGGATGCAAAGATCGAAGTTTTGAAAGCTAAGAGGCAGTGGCTGCTTCAAAATCCTGAAATACCGAACAAAGTCATTTATGAAGCCAACACGGCCCTTATTTCGACAGGGCTTCAGGACAGGGGCCTGAGCGGGCATCTTTCCGAGATCGAAGACTCCTGGCTGGATCATGTCAAAGCTCTCGGCGCCGGAGTTTTGTGGATGATGGGCTTGTGGGAAAGAAGTCCGATCGGCGCTGTTGTGGCCAAGAATTCTTTTGCCGGAGCTGATGAGCGCAGAAGAGAACTGTTCGGCGCTTCCGGCTATTCCATTTCAGATTACAGGATCGCGGATTCTCTGGGAGGGGAGGCGGATTTGCAGGCGTTCAAACATAAAATAAATTCCAAGGGCCTTGTGCTGGCTGCAGATTTTGTGAGTAATCACACAGGATTTGACCATCCCTGGGTGCGGCAGTATCCGTTCATGTATTTGCAGGTTAAACGCAAAGATACGGTCGCTAATCCCGATGCTTGGTATGTTTTTGATTCACCCAGCGGCCCAACCGTGGACGATGTCGCGGTGCTGAAAGCCACGGAATACGGGCGTGTATTGGGAACGGGTGACGTGGCACAACTGTCGTTTCATGATCCCAGAACCTGGGAAATTTTTATCAGCGAGCTTGAAAGGGCCGCCGGAACTGTCATGGGGCCTGAGGGGGGAGTTTTGAGGATAGACCTTGCGCACATGCTTTTGCGTGACCAAATGAGAAGGCTCTATCCGTATTATACGCCCGAACAGAGAGGCGCATTTGAAAAAATATACGGCGGTCTTGAATTCTGGGAAGTGGCTATCCCGCGGCTGAAGAAAAAATATCCAAAGCTTACTTTGGTGGCCGAAGCTTACGGCGGATTTGAAGTCCAAGCGAAGCTGTTGGCGTTGGGATTCGATATTTCCTATGACAAGGAGGGCGCGCAATGGAATCCTAAGGGCTTGTATGACATTCTCGTGGACGGAAAAGATCCCGGTTCGCTGAATGAGCACTTTAGGCGGCTGGATATTTACCGCAGGTCCGGATACCACTTTTTAGGATTTTTAGAAAATCATGACGAGCCGAGAGTCCGCAGCCGGCTGAATCGCGCTCATCACCGGGCGGCTTACTTTTCGTTTGTTTTGAGCGGAGCCACAAGGATGCTGCACCAGGGCGAAGAGATCGGCCGGGCGCACAAACTGCCGGCGGAGCAGTTGCGTTTTGACGCCGGTGAAACAACTGCCGATGACCTTGAAAGGGCCAAGATCTACGCGGACCCGCTTTTCAAACATCCAGCTTTGTTGTATGGAGAGAGAACAGCTCTTCCTGCAAGCGACGGGAAGGTCGGCGCGATCTGGATCCGGTATGAAGGCAAAAATTACCTTGGTGTCTCTCAGGCTTCCAAGGGCGAAGTAGGCGCCGGGATCCTGGCGGACTTAAGCCAATTAGCGGGAGACGAAAAAGCCGCGGATAAAATTTATATCCTGAAGGATCTGGCCAGCCGCGACCAGGCGGATCCTTCCACGACCGAGGACGAGGAACTTTCTTACCTAAGAACTCCGGAGGAGATGCGGCAATTCGGTGTACAGCTCAAACCGAACCAATTTCATTTTTTTGAAGTGACGGCCGTTGATAAAACACAGGGCCTTTTGGATGAAAAGCAGGCTATCGGGTACGGTGGGGTCTTGTTTGGAAAGATCAAGGGTTTATTGGCTGCGCCGGTACAGGGCCAATTACTGCCTTTGATCGCGGGCGCGCGGTTGGCGGAAAACAAACAGTTTACGGTAAAAATTCAAGCGTCTTGGTCTGATACGAAAAATTTAGAAAGAGTAAATTTGAATTATGGAACTGCGACGATTGTTCATGAAAGCCCGCGCTACTTCTATGCTGTTTCGGCTTCTCATGTAACGAACACAGACAATTTATCGCAACGGGACTATGAAACATCCTTCAAAATCGGGGTCCTTCAAGAAGAGGAGATCGCCTCCGGAAAACTTATTGCCAGCGGGCGCAATGTAGATATCTTGGATTTGAGCTTATTAAAATTCCCCAATGATGATAAAACGCGGGAAATGATGACGCCTGTCTCTTTTGGAAATGTTAGAATTGGAGATCTTGTGGCAGAGAAAAGTTCTGTTGATGTTTTTGGTTATCCGCAAGCTTCAAGGGAACTATCCCATACTCAAGCGAGTGTGATCGGCAGACAGAGAGGCTACCCGATCGACTATCTTTTACTGGATTCTGATGTTCCCAACGGTGTCAGCGGAGGCCCTGTACTGTATGACAACCAGCTTGCTGGAATTCTTACGGGTAGCACCTACTTAAAACCTTACGGATTAGCTGTTCACTCGGTTCGGACAATGCTTCGATTTATCAGCGACGCAGCGTTAGACCCGCGGTTTGTAAACCCGCTACTGAGCCATGAATTGAATCTGGATGATGAAGACCGATCCGAACTGACTGGATTTTTATCCGGGTCACATCAGAGATGGATAGATTTTCATGGAGCGAGGTTGGCATCAAATCAGGCAGACGCTGGAAGGCCGAGAACAGATGTGATGCGGGCCCCCATTCCACACCTCCAAGGTGATAGATCAAGAAATGTTGGCCGCCTCGCGTCCCTGGATATCCAGAGATTTATTCAAAAAAATGAAGATTTCCTAAAAGCTTTCGCGTGGGAATTCCGGGGTCACGGAGAGTTTCCTGTAGAAGTTTTAGAAAGCATGGATTCGGCGTTTTTCCATGTGAGGAATGAATCCGGGGTAGCCAAGCTTTATGCGCGAGGCGAAGAAGATCCTCTGGTGACGGTGACTAAGGCCGAGTATGACCAGATCCGGGCTCGGTTCCAGGGTGAGTCTGATAAAGAAGTGACGGTGGCGGCGGTGAAGTCGGCGATCACCCTGGCGAGAATGAAAACCGAGATGGAGCTGGGACCTCAAAAGGATCCCGCGGTCGTGAAGGCTTACGCAATCCCCGCGTCTCTTTTTAAAGGGATGAGTCATGAGCGGTTGGAATCTCATGCGGAATATCTGGCGATTCAGAACTTGGACTTGCGCCGCCAGCCGCAATATCAAAAGTCATTTTATTATCTGGACGGGTTGGGAGCGGAAGAGGAGAGCGCGCGGATCCGTGAGGTGTTTTCCAGGGTCTTTGATGGTTTGTCGTGGATGCAATTCGGCAGACCCAGCCAAATAGACGGATGGGACGGCGCCACGGTGCGTCTGGTGGATCCGCGGCACGAGACCATCGATCCTTCTTCCATCGACCCAAAGACGATCTATTCCTCCGTATCTCTCAATGAGAATTCGATCCCCGGCTGGAACAGGCTTTTTATTTCCACAGGCCGCGCGCTTGATTTTTATGCCGGGCAAAAATATCAAGTAGCCAACACCAACGACGTTCCCGGCGAGCTCTATCAATTTTTTAACCGAAATTTATCTCAAAAATTCTCCACCAAAACGCAGTTTTGGGATTATTTATCCGGAAAGTCGCCAAACAATTTTGCCAATTATATCTTCAAATTACCCCTGCTCGAAAAAGTCTCTGAAAGGATCTTCTCTCTGGCGGCCCAACGGCTGTTCCGAGCCTCCGTTTCCGCTGCGTAATTAAACTTTACAAATTATCAGAGTAAATGTATAGTTAGGTTATGTTAAAAAGACCCTATTGGAAGCAGCGGATCCTAGACGCTTGGAAAGAGGCTCCGATCGTCTGGCTTTCGGGAGTGCGGCGATCCGGTAAGACAACTCTAGCCCAAAGCCTTGGAACTTCCCAAGAGATCCTCTACGTCAACTGCGATCTTCCGGTGACCGTGGAGAGGACGCGTGACCCTGAACTCTTTTTTCGAAGCTGTGAGAGGCCTGTCATCGTCTTTGACGAAATTCATCAGCTTCCGGACCCGAGCCGGCTTCTTAAAATCGGCGCGGATCTATTCCCCAAACTTAAGATCTTAGCCACGAGCTCTTCAACTTTAGCCGCGAGCAAGAAGTTTAGCGACACACTGACGGGGCGTAAACGGCTTGTTCATCTCTTGCCGGTGCTGTGGACGGAGCTGGATGTTTTCTCCTGTTCGGACATCTCAAGACGGCTTTTCCAGGGAGGGCTCCCGCAGGCGCTGCTTTCAGGCTCGAAAAGCCCCTCCTTTTACCGGGAGTGGTTGGACTCTTTTTTCGCGCGGGACATTCAGAAACTTTTCTCATTCCGTGACGCGGATAAATTCAACTCGCTTTTCGAATATCTTCTAAGACAAAGCGGCGGACAGATCGAAACTTCGCGAGCGGCTTGCGAACTTAAGATCAGCCGGCAAACCGTTGAGAGCCACCTAAAGGCTCTTGAAATTACCCATGCGGTCACGAGCGTCCGGCCTTTTTTTGGGGGCGGACAAAAAGAGGTGGTCAAGATGGCTAAAATTTACGGGTTTGACACGGGGTTCATCACGTTTGTTCGCGGGTGGGATCCCTTAAGGCCTCAAGATAACGGAATTTTGTGGGAACACCTGGTCCTCGAATATTTGCAGGCGGCTTTCCCCAATGAGGCAATCCGTTACTGGCGTGACCAGGCAGGAAAGGAAATAGATTTTGTTTTGGTCCGGCGTCGTGACCAGGTGGACACGATCGAATGCAAATGGAATCCATCGGATTTTGACCCCTCTGCTCTCAAGGTTTTTCGGTCTTATTACCCCAAAGGAGATAACTATCTGGTTGGCCCGATTACCGGCGCTGGCTATTTGAAGAATTTTGGAAAATTAGCCGTTAGAATTTGTGGACCCTCAGAAGTCAGAAAGTGATATAATTTTTTTCATGCCTACAAACTATTTAAATCAAAGAAGTTCTGAAATTACCGCGGGAGATCATCGCGCGCCGAATCGGGCGATGTTGCGGGCGGTGGGGTTCAAGGACGCGGATTTTGAGAAGTCCATTATTGGGATTGCCAGCGCTTGGAGTAATCTCACGCCTTGTAATATGCACATCGATCAGTTGGCGCGTAAAGCGGATGAAGGGGTGCGCGCGGCTAATGGGGTGCCTCTGACTTTCGGGACGATCACGGTTTCAGACGGAATTTCCATGGGGACGCAAGGGATGAAATATTCTCTCGTGAGCCGCGAAGTCATCGCCGACTCGATCGAAGTGGTTTCTTGTGCCCAGCGTTTCGACGGGCTTGTGGCGATCGGCGGCTGTGATAAGAATATGCCGGGCGCTCTCATGGCGATCGCTCGTATGAATATTCCGAGCGTGTTCATCTACGGCGGGACGATCAAGCCGGGAAACTTTGAAGGCAGAGACATCGATATCATCAGCATTTTCGAGGCGGTCGGCTCCTACAGCGCGGGGAAAATTACCAAAGAGCAATTTAAAGGCGTGGAATGCAACGCTTGCCCCGGTGCCGGCTCCTGCGGCGGAATGTACACGGCCAACACGATGGCGTCGGCGATCGAGGCGTTTGGAATGAGTCTGCCTTTTAGCTCGTCGGCAGATGCCGAGAGTGACCAAAAGCGTAAGGATACTCATGAAGCGGGCAAAGCCGTGCTCGAGCTCGTGAAAAAACAGATCCTCCCGCGACATATTTTAACCAAGAAAGCTTTTGAGAACGCGATCACGGTCGTCATGGCACTGGGCGGTTCAACCAACGCGGTGCTGCATCTGATCGCCATTGCCAATGAAGCGCATGTGAAGCTCTCACTCGATGATTTTAACCGCATCTCGAGAAAAGTTCCTCATCTGGCGAACTTAAAGCCTAGCGGTAAATATGTCATGAGCGACTTGAATAAAGTCGGCGGTGTGCCCGGTGTCATGAAAATGCTTTTGGACGCCAAACTCATTCACGGCGACTGCATGACGGTGACAGGCAATACGATCGCGGAAAATTTAAAAGACGTGAAGCCGGTCTCTAACCGGGATATTGTCCGGCCTCTGTCCGACCCGCTTTATCCGACGGGACCCATGGTTGTGCTGAAGGGTAATTTGGCGCCGGAGGGAGCTGTGGCTAAGATCGGTGGCTTGAAAATTTTTAAACACCGCGGCCCCGCACGTGTCTACAATTCCGAAGAAGAAACTTTGAAAGCTATTTTGTCTAAAAAAATTAAACCCAATGACGTCATCGTCGTGCGTTACGAGGGCCCCAAAGGCGGCCCCGGCATGCGTGAAATGCTCGCGGTGACCAGCGCTATTATCGGCGCTGGATTGGGAGATTCTGTGGCGCTCATCACCGATGGGCGGTTCTCGGGCGGCACGCACGGATTTGTGGTGGGGCATGTGGCGCCGGAAGCGGCCGTACGCGGGCCGCTGGCGGCTTTGCAAAATGGGGACATCATTGAAATTGACGCTAAAAAACTTTCCATCCGCGTCGAACTTTCGGACAAAGAGATCAAAGCACGCTTGAAAAAATTGAAACCTTATTTCCCCAAGATCCGCACCGGGGTCCTTGCGAAATATTCCAAGCTTGTGTCGTCCGCCGCTACCGGGGCTGTCACAACTCATGACTTCTGATCTGAATTATGTGGTGATCGACGTTGAGACCCAAAAAGGTTTCAACGAAGTCGACCGCAAAAAACTCCACCTCTTAAAAGTTTCTGTTGCCTGTCTTTACGATTCCAAGACCGACAAATATCTGTCGTTTGAAGAAAAAGAAATGCTTAAATTTGAAGAATATTTAAAAAAAGCGGATCTCGTGATCGGATTTAACGTTATTGGGTTTGACATGGAAGTGCTGGCACCGTATCTGATCACACCGATCAAGAATTTTCCCGTGCTGGACCTCTTGAATGAGTTTGAAAAAGCACGCGGGCATCGCATAAGCCTACAAAGCGTGGCGCAGGCAACGCTCGGAGAATCCAAATCCGGAAGCGGGCTGGACGCGATCAAATATTTTAATGAAGGCCGCATGGAGGAACTCAAAAAATATTGCATCGACGATGTACGCATCACCAAAGAGTTGTATGAATACGGTTTAAAGCACGGGAAAATTTATTTTGTTTCCAATCGCGATTATCAAAAATATGAAGTTCCGATCCACTGGGCTGACGCGATGAGCCAGATCAAGACTCAAAAGAAAGCAGAGAACGCGTTTCCTACGAGCCTATTCTGATTTTATCCGGGCGAGTAGCCGCGCCGAAGCCTTGGCGAAGGAGGGCATTAATTTAAATGAGTTTTTATCTTCGCATTTGGCAGGCCTGTGACGTCGCGGAAATAACCAAATGCCTTTTGATCGTGGGAGATATTACGGCGGATTGCTCGGCTTGCCGGGAGTTAGGTATTGATTATTCCAACGCGCCTAACTGTCCTCAATGCGGTGTGAAATTTCGTTTTATTACTTCACGCAACACAGGCCGTTTGGCAACTAATCGCGGTGCGACCGTCAAACGGATCAAAGACCGCAGGCCGGACCTGACGATGATCGATT
>CAZBIH010000023.1:12906-16692 GCA_964492015.1 uncultured Planctomycetia bacterium
TGGGCCTCAAGATCTTTGACGGCTACCGGCCGCTTTCAGTGCAGAAGATCCTATGGGCTAAATATCCCGTGGAAGGCTATGTCGCCAACCCGGTGAAAGGTTCCAATCACAACCGCGGCATGGCAGTGGACTTAACGCTTGTGGAGGCCTCGGGAAAAGAGCTCGCGATGCCGTCAGGGTATGATGAATTTTCCGAGCGTGCGCATCGTGATTATACGGGCGGCACGGAAACCGAGAGAAAAAACCGCCAAACCCTTCAAGAAGCCATGGAAAAAGAAGGTTTCCGCGGAATTACCACCGAATGGTGGCACTTTGATTTTAAGAATGCAAAGGACCATCCGGTCCTGGACCTCCCATTTTCGGAAGTCAAAAAAATTTAATCATGAAAAAAATAATTTTAATGATCGTGGGCATCTTTTTAATGATGATCGGTGTTCTCGGCCTGATATTACCGGTGATCTCCGGATGGCCCTTCTTTTTTCTGGGGCTTTCCCTGGCGGTACCCTCGGCCGCCTTCAGTCTTAAGTACCAAGGGACCCATGTTTTTTTAAAGAGAGATATTATTTATTTGCGTGAGTGGAGAAAAAAAGGAGTGGTCGTGGGTGTCACCACCAAATTTTTCCCCCTGCATATCAAAAAAGCCGATGAATTGGGCCTCGAGGCAAACCAGTTCCAATTTCAAAAGGCTCTTGAAACAAGCAAGGTCACTGTCTCGCACAAGATAACGTTCCCGGGGAGATTTGTTTATTTGCATCAGGTCCACGGTGCTCATGTGGAGGTGCTTGAACAGGGAAACGGCCAGAGGTATCAGGGATTTCGCCGCTTGGCTGAGACCGACGGGGTGGTGACCAATATTCCGGGGCTGACGCTCTTGGCGATGAGCGCGGACTGTCTTTCTATTTTTTTCTCCGCTCCGGGTTGGGCGGGGATCGTGCACGCCGGCTGGCGCGGCAGTCACCAGAAGATCTCGCAGAACGCGGTGAAGCTTATCTTGGAAAAGTCCGGATGCAAACCTTCGGATGTCCATGTGATCTTCGGTCCCGCCATTTGCGGCCGTCATTACCGGGTGGGGCCGGAGTTTAAAGCCCATTTTTCAGGGCCGGCCCTGCAGGCACGACGAGGAAAATTTTATTTTGATCTGGTGAGGGAGAATCGGGACCAGATCCAATCGATGGGTGTGCCGGAGGAAAATTTCTCAGATACGTCGCTTTGTACCGTGTCGCATCACAAATATTTCTACTCTTTCCGCACGGAAAAAGAACACGCCGACCGCATGGTCTCTTTTATTCAGCTAGAATCTCTTCCTGGTAGATCTTAACGAGCACAAAAAAGAGCGACAGGACCACCGGCGCCAGGAATATTCCCATCAGGCCGTAGACTTGCAGCCCTCCCAGGATCCCTAAAAATAAAAGCAGGTAGGGAAGCTTGGTTTTTTCACCGATCAGAAGCGGTTTCAAGAAATTATCCACGAGGCTGATGACCAGCACTCCCAATACCGTCAGAATGATGGCGCTGGGATATTCTTTGATGAGGGCCAGATAGGCCGCCAGCGGAACCCAGACGGTGGCAGCGCCCAGGACCGGGATCAGGGACGCCAGGAACGTAACGCTGGCGAAAAAAAGTGGAAAGGGTACACCGAGTACCCAATAAATGATCCCCGCCAGAAGCGCCTGGACTAGCGCAGTCACGATCTGGCCGCGTAAAACCGCCGCGAATGTGTCCACTAATTGGGCGAACACCAGTTTTTTGATCTTTTCTTTTAGAGGTGTGATCTTGTAAATGAAGCGGTAAATACGGTCCCCGTCCCTGAAGAAGAAAAACGCAAGAAAGATCGTGAGAAAAAAGTAGATACAGGCCATCAGCGTATTTTTGGTGATCAGTAGCGACTGCTTCAAAGTAAAACTGCCGAAAGTCTGGGCAAAATTCAACAAGGCGTTCTTTAAGTGCTCGCGCACGGCGTGAGTCTTGAGAATTTCGGAGTTTTCAGCTTTTTGCACCCAGCCGATGGAATGGATCTTTTCCATGAGCTCATCCATGCCGCCGGCTTCGATCCATCCCAAAATCCAGTCATAAGCGCCGGCCGCTTCCCGGATAATGCTCGCCAGTATAAAGATAAGGATGGGCGCTGCGATCAGAAAAATGAGCAGTGTCATTAAAAACGAGCTGATAGGGCGATGGCCGCCGCAACGGTCAAGGATGCGCAGGTAAACGGGATAAAACCCGAACGCGATGATCGCCGACCAGAAGATCGGTTGGAGGAACGGGGAGAGGATCAAAAGCGTGCTATAAAGAATAAAAAGTAAAAGCGCGGCGAAAAAGGCGGAGATGATATTCTCGCGTGTCATGGACGTAATTATAGCACAAAAAAATCTAAGTTAAATAGAGTAATTTTTACTTGTAACTTATTTAAACTAAACAAGTTATGAAGGGACTGTCCCCGGTACCAGTCCCCGGTACCACAGGGGTCTGACCCCTGGGTACCGGGGTGATTTTCAGTTGTGGTTGACTTCGGAGGCAGGTGGGATTAAGCTGAAAGATTAACTTTTTAAGGGGGGTTTCTAGATGAAAAATGGGATGAAAGTGCTGCTGGGAATTTTGGCGGGGGTTGTGTTGATCGGGATGTGGCTGGCGGGTTCCTTTAATGGGTTGGTGACGCTGGATGAGCGGGTCAAGCAGGCTTGGGCGCAGGTGGAGAATGTGTATCAGCGCCGGGCAGATCTGATCCCGAATTTGGTGGAGACCGTGAAGGGCTATGCGGCTCATGAGAAGTCGACGCTTCAGGCGATCACGGATGCCCGTGCGCGTGTCGGGTCGATCTCGCCGGGGGTGATCACGGATCCTCAAAAGTTTCAGGCGTTTCAAGAGGCTCAGAGTGGGTTGGGGTCGGCGCTGAGCCGGCTTTTGGTGGTGTCGGAAAATTATCCGAACCTGAAAGCGGATCAGAACTTCATCGCGCTTCAGGCACAGCTGGAAGGCACTGAGAACCGTGTGTCCGTCGAGCGTGGAAGATTCAACGAAGCGGCGCAGATGTTCAACACCAAGATACGCTCGTTCCCGTCCAATGTCATCGGGGGGATGTTCGGGTTCAAGGCCAAGGAATATTTCAAATCGGATGCCGGAGCGAATAAGGCGCCGAAGGTACAGTTCTAGAGGTGTTCGACAGGCAGCTAAAAGATTGTTTTGGGCCGGCGTTCATTTTGCCCCTCCGAGGCAAAATTTCACTCGGAGACAAAGCTCGCTCGTCCCGCTATAAACAGCGGGACTCCGTGGCCGCTCGCTTTGTCTACGCGTCCCAAAACAATCTTTTAACTGCCCGCCGGTTCTCCGTTGTATCCCTACTCTTATTTGGTTTATTTTTCCACTCCTTAGTTTTTGCTTTATCGATCCCGGAAAAACCCCAACATTACGTCAACGACTATATCGGCCTCCTCTCTTCAGGGAGCAGGGAAGGCTTAGAAAATAAGCTGACGGAGTTTGAGAAGGCGACTTCGACGCAGGTGGCCGTGGCGATATTTGATTCGCTTGAGGGCGGGTCTCTCGAGGATTTTTCGATAAGGCTGGCGGAGAAATGGAAGATCGGGACCAAAGACAAGGACAATGGCGCGATCCTTCTTATATTTAAATCGGACCGTAAGGTGCGCATTGAGGTGGGATACGGCCTCGAGGGTGTTCTGCCGGATGTGATCGCCAATCAGATCATTCAAAATGACATCGTGCCTAATTTCAGAGCAGGCAATTATGATGCCGGTGTCGAGAAGGCGGTAGAGAGCATCTTAAACGCGGCGC
>CAZBIH010000024.1:0-4388 GCA_964492015.1 uncultured Planctomycetia bacterium
TATTGGTCTATGGGCCAAGAACAATTTCCACTCCACCGCCAAAACTCTTCTTTATAAAAATACCCCTTTACCCGCGATAGACAGTTTTGATCTCCTTCTGATCCTGGGAGCAAGAGTCTCAAGAGGTTGAGCGCCCGGTGGACGGCCCTGGTTTTTATCTCGTGGCGGTTGCCGCGGAGGATGTGTTTTCTGACTAAAATCTTGTTCTTTGAGGCGAGCGCGATATAGACGAGTCCGACCGATTTTTTCATCGTCCCGCCGTCCGGACCCGCGATGCCGGTGATGCCGATCCCAAAATCAGAACACCCAAAATGTACTTAGTACAATTTGCCCCAAAAGAACATAGTTGATCGCAGATCAGCACAGCGCCGGGTGACGCGGAGCCTGGGCGCCCATTGACCCGTGGTACAATGAGCCCAACCAAAGGAGAACCCCATGAATGGGATCCAGAAGATGCCGTATGTGAGAGACGAAACCCCGGGAAAGAAGGCTTGGTGCGCTTGCGGAGAGTCAGCGAATCAGCCTTATTGTGACGGAAGCCACAAGACCAACAATACCGGCAAGACGCCGATCGTTGTAGAGATCACCGAAGCCAAGAAAGTGGCCTGGTGCGGTTGCCGGGAATCCAAAAACAAACCTTTTTGCGACGGGACTCACCGCTCGCTTTAATGTTTGAGGGGATCGACAAATGAAAAAATGCCCGGCTTGCGGCCGAGTTTACGATGATACCCGGAACGTTTGCGTCCGGGACAGGCTCACATTGGTTCCGGCTGATCCCCAATAGGATCGGGGATAGGGCCTTGAGTGATCGGCATCCCAAATTCACCGTAATCAATTGGAGCGGGCGGCTTAGGTGCGGGTGAAACCACTATTTCAGGATCAAGTTTGGGAGGGGTAGGTCCAAGAGGTTTTCCCTCGGCATCCACTGCATAAGCAAATGACGATGAAGTAACGGCTGCAGTCTTGGTTGTCGATGCGGGGGTCGTGGTCGAAGTCGAAGAGGCTACCACCTCCAGCACCATGTTCATATGGTTTACCGCGCTTGCAGTTATTCCAACATTCGCTTCAAAAGTCTGCACCGGCACTCCCGGAACGGTAAGTTTTTTTGTTGGGCTCGATGGAACCACTGAACTGGAATCGCCGGCCCACGCCCTGGATGACAAATGGTAAAGGGGAAGGTCTATTGGCAGGACAACGTTAACCAAGCTAACCAGTAATATCCAAGTCGGTTTTTTCATTTGAACCTCCCGCAGAGCCTTGTTTGCGTCCAAATTTTCTTTATGAAACTCTTTAGTTTCTACTCAAAAAAAAGAAAGGGTGAAGCGAGTCCCTTATTTAATTCAAAGTTACATGAGAAAAAGAGGTTATTCAATGGGCAGACATACCACTGCTGACCATTAGTCACTATTGTTTAGATAAACTTAAGGTTTCGAGAGGAGTAAGAGCCTTAAAAGGTTGAGCGCTCGGTGGGCGGCTCGGGTTTTGATCTCGTGACGGTTACCGCGCAGGATATGTTTTTTGACTAAAATCTTATTCTTCGAAGCGAGCGCGATATAGACGAGTCCGACCGGTTTTTTCATGGTTCCGCCGTCCGGACCCGCGATGCCTGTGATCCCGATCCCAAAATCAGAACCCAATTTCTCCCGGATTCCCCGAGCCATAGCCTCAGCCACCGGTTCGCTGACGGCGCCGTATTTTTTCAATAAAGTTTCGGCCACGCCCAATTCTCTCATTTTGACTTTGTTATGATAGGCGATGACCCCGCCGAGAAAATAAGCCGAGCTTCCGGGAGTGTCCGTGATGAGGCTTCCCAAAAGCCCGCCGCTGCAGGATTCGGCGACAGCCAGAGTTTTTTTCTTTTTTTCCAAAATTTTTCCCGTGACAGAAGAGAGGGTTTCATCATTAATTCCAAACACCGCTTCTTTTAATTTTCCTCGAATGACTTTTTCAGTGCGGTCGGCCATCTGAATTGCTTTTTTACTCGAAGAGGCTTTGGCCATGATCTTTAAAGTCACCAGATCCGGGCGTGCGTAAATGCCGACGGTGAGAGGGGGTTTTAATTTTAAGAGGGCGGGGACGCGCTCAGCGACTTGAGTTTCAGTGAGGCCGGCAATTTTTAGACTGCGGACGACAAAATGTTCGCGTTTAATTTTGGCGCGGCGCAAAAGTTCAGGAAGCGCCTGATTTTCAAACATCGGCTCCATCTCCCGCGGAGGGCCGGGAAGCACGAGGACCCACACTGTTTTACCCTTTCGCTCAACTTTTGAAAGAATGCCCGGAGCGGCACCGTTTTTATTTTGAAAAACAACCGAGCCTTGGGGGACGAGGCATTGACGCTCGATCATTTTGGACATCTTGTATTGAGCCAAGCGCAGGCGTTTTTGAAGATAGCGATAGGTGGGTTGGTGGCGAATGGCCGGACGTTTGAGAAAATGAAGCAGTGCCTCCAACGTCACATCATCCTCCGTCGGCCCCAAGCCGCCGGAAGTAATAATGATGTCGGATCGCCGAGCGGCGGTTTCAAAAGACTCGACCAGACGGCTGACGTTGTCCCCGACGGTGACCTGAAAATAGGAGTCGATGGCGTTTTCGGCCAATTTTTCGGCCAGATACCTGGAATTGGTGTTGGTAATGGAGCCGATAAGGATTTCAGTGCCTATCGAGAGAACTTCAGCGCGCAAGGGGTGCTCCTTTACTTATTGGATTATAAGGGTTTACAACTATTTTGTAAAATTTTAAAATAGTACCGACGAAAATCGACCCCCTCGTCGTCCTGTAGAGTGAGAGAGTAAACTCTCCTTTACACTGATTTTGACGCAGAGTATAATATTTTCTCTCTCAAAATTTTAACGTTTAACCAAGCCCCGGAGGATGGAATGTCTCGTGAAAAAGTAGAAAAGCTGGCAAGAAAAGAAGCTCCTGTCAAAGTCAATGCCAAGGAAGAAGCGGATGTCAAAAGAAAGGCATTGGGTGATGCGGTAGCTCAGATCGAAAAACAGTTCGGGAAGGGCGCCATCATGACGCTTGGGCAGAATGTACGCTCGGATGTGCAGGTCATCCCGACAGGTGCTATGGCGTTGGATATCGCGCTCGGTGTTGGCGGAATTCCCCGCGGCCGTGTGGTCGAGATCTTTGGGCCGGAGTCGAGCGGAAAGACAACCCTCACTTTAAGCATCATCGCACAGGCGCAGAAGCTTAAAGGCACGGCGGCGTTCATCGATGCGGAACATGCGTTTGATTCCACGTATGCTAAAAAACTGGGCGTCAACCTGGATGATCTTTTGATCTCTCAACCGGACACCGGGGAGCAGGCCCTGGAGATCGCGGAGATGCTTGTGCGCTCCAACGCGGTGGATATTATCGTCGTGGATTCCGTCGCGGCGCTGGTGCCAAAAGCCGAGATTGAGGGTGAGATGGGGCAGTCTCATATGGGTCTTCAAGCGCGCCTCATGAGTCAGGCTCTGCGCAAACTCACGGCCGTGATCTCCAAATCCAAAGCGTCTCTTGTTTTCATCAACCAGCTTCGCGAAAAGATCGGCGTTATGTACGGCAACCCTGAGACCACTCCGGGAGGCCGGGCGCTGAAATTTTATTCGTCCGTGCGTTTGGACATTCGCCGTATCGCCCAGATCAAAAAGGGTGAAGAGATCGTCGGCGGACGCGTACGCGTGAAAGTCGTGAAAAATAAAGTTGCTGCTCCGTTCAAGCAGGCCGAATTCGACCTCATGTACGACGAAGGCGTGTCCTTCATCGGCAGTGTTCTGGATGTGGCAGAGACGCTTGAGATCGTGAAAGCCAGCGGCAGTTGGGTGCTTTATGGCGACAGTAAACTGGGGCAGGGCAGGGAGAATGCCAAGCAGTTTTTGCGTGAAAATCCAAAGGTTTTGAATGAGATCGAGAAAAAAATCACGGAAAAAAATGCAGAAGATATTTTAGAAAAAACCATGGAGAGAAAAGGCGCGGTTGCGGTCTGAACTTTCAGACGAAGATAGAGTAAAAAGCGACGCGCTCCGTCTTTTGGCCGCTGGGCCCCGGAGCGTGGAAGAGCTTCGCGGCCGCTTGAAGCTCAAGCGGCACGCGGAGTCCGCGATCGAGCCGGTGCTGGAGCTTTTGATCAAGCAGGGTTTTTTGGACGACGAAAAATTTGCCCGGCTTTACGCGGTGTCACGCACCCATACCCGGCCCATAGGCCGCCGTCAGCTGGCGATGGACATGAAGAAAAAAGGCATCGCCGGACGCCTCATCGAGGAGACTCTTTCGGGACTTCAAGATTACGATGAAAAGGCGGAGGCTTTGAAGCTCGCTCGCGGCCGTTTTCAGCGCATCGTGGGCCTGACACCGGAGAAAAAGAAAGCGCGTGTGTTTGGGTTTTTACAGCGCCGCGGATT
>CAZBIH010000024.1:4488-9065 GCA_964492015.1 uncultured Planctomycetia bacterium
TCCCCCGCCATAAATCGCGGCGGGTCCGCCTCGGGCGGAAACGCGGAAGGGCCCAACGGGCCTTGCGGGCCTTGCTCGGAGATCTATGTCGGCAAGGTTCCCGGTAAGGGCGTTGAGATATGGAATCTGGTGTTCACGCAATTTGACCGCCAGAGCGATGGGACTTTAAAAAATCTGCCGCAGAAAAATATCGACACCGGCATGGGATTGGAGCGCGCGGCGTCGGTCCTGCAGGGGGTGGAGAGCAATTTTGACATTGATACGTTCCAGAGGATCCGTGAGGGTTTGAGAGCGCTCATGAAGTCAGGCCATGACAGAGCTCACGAGAATGCGGCGATGGATCACGCGCGCGCGGCGATATTTTCCATCGCGGACGGGGCGCTTCCTTCCAACGAAGGCCGCGGTTATGTGGTGAGAAAACTCATCCGCCTGGGAAGCGATCACTTTGAAAAAGCGGGGACACCCGTCACACCGAGGACATTTTTTAAATTGGCGCCCGTGGTTATTGACGTTTATGGCACAGCCTATCCAGAGATCCGCGACAGGCAAAAAACGATCATTTCGATCTTAGAGAATGAAGAAAAAGCTTATGAGGAGTCTTGCCGACGGGCGGAAGTCGCGCGTCAAGGCTCGATGTCAGTCGACGAGTTTGCATTCATGCTTTATGACACGTACGGTTTACCGGTGGATAAGATCAAGGAGAAGTTTTCCAAGGATGGGCTGGCGTTCAGCGAAGCCAAGTTTTCAGAATACCTGAATCAGCAAAAAGAGCGGTCGCGCCAGTCGAGCAAGCTTGCGGGTGAGATCTTCGCTAAGACCAATCTTTACGATTTTATCGAGGGGATTCCCCCGACGAAGTTTTTGGGTTATGAGTCGCTGGAGAGCTCAGATGCCGGACTTTTGCGCGTTTTGAAAAATGAAGCGATCGCCGCGGAAATTTCTCAAGGAGAAGAGGGCGTTCTTCTTTTTGACCGATCTCCTTTTTACGCGGAGTCGGGCGGCCAAACGGGTGATGCAGGTGTGATCGAAGGTAAAAATTTTAAAGCTGAGGTGTTGGACACGCAGTATCTTGAAAAATGTATTGGGCATAAAGTCCGCGTATTGTCCGGAAGTGCCAAACCCGGAGAAAAATATTCACTCAAGGTGACTGCGGACCGCCGTTTGGATATCATGAAAAATCACACGGCAACCCACCTGCTTCACAGCGCCCTGCGCAAAGTTTTGGGGGATCACGTGAAGCAAAGCGGCTCGCTGGTGGCCAAGGACTATTTGCGTTTTGATTTCACTCATTTTAGTGCGGTGGACGTAAAACAGCTTTCGGCGATCGAAGCGCTGGTGAACGGCGAGATCCAGAAAAACATTCAACTGATCAAGCGCGTTATGTCCAAAGACGAGGCGGTCCGTGAGGGCGCCATCGCATTCTTTGGAGAAAAATACGGCGACGAAGTCCGTGTCGTGGCGATAGGCGATTTTTCCAAGGAGCTTTGCGGCGGGACGCATTTGAATTCGACGGGCGAGATCGGTTTATTTAAATTTGTCTCCGAAAGCTCGATCCAGGCGGGGGTGCGGCGCATCGAGGCGGTGACGGGGCGGGTAGCTAATGAGCTTATACAAAAGGAAGCTGAAGAATTGAGTGCACTTACAAGAATTTTTAAAACCGATAAAGACTCTCTGTCGGAAGTCTTGAAAAAATCAGTGATCACGCTAAACGATCTTCAAAATCGAATGGCAAATTCTTTGAATGCTGCGGTTCGAGCAAGAATAGCAGATGATTTTCAAAAAACTACAGAATTTTTAGGTGCTAAAGTTTTTACTCTTCGCCTGCCCGGAGCAGATACAGAGAGTTTAAAAAATGCACATGAATACCTCAAAACACTCAAAACTCCGTTTTTGGCATTTCTTGTTTCATATTATGAGGGTAAGATTACTTTTGCAGTATCAGCGAGTGGTGATCTAGTTCAGAAAGGATTTCATTCCGGAAGGATTGTGAAAGAAATCTCTGCGATTGTTGAAGGAAGTGGCGGCGGGCGCCCCGACTTTGCTATCGGTGGTGGCAAAAATATTTCAAAGGGAGATGAAGCAATAAAATTTGGGGAAAACCAGATCCGTCAGGAACTTGACGCGCTGACATCTGGGAGAAAATCATGATCGTCGTCAAACCTTCGAGCAAAAAATTTCTTAAGCTTTTTAACCGTTTCTCCAATCGCAACCGGCGTGTTGAGGAAAAAGTACGCCGCATTCTTGAAGACGTCAAAAACAATGGGGACGAAGCAGTGCTCCGCTACACGCGCAAATTTGATCATGTGAAATTGACGCCGCGTGAAATGCTGGTATCGGAGAGCGAAGTCAACGGCGCCTACCAGAACATCAGTCCGGATTTTGTGTCGATCCTAAAAGTGGCGCTGGAGAATGTCAGCCGTTTTTATAAAAAACAAACACACCGCTCCTGGAAGATGACCGGTGATGACGGAGTTGTTTTGGGAGAAAAGATACGGCCGTTGGAGTCTGTTGGAATTTATGTGCCTGCAGGCACGGCGCCTCTGCCATCAACGGTCTACATGACCGTATTGCCGGCAAAGCTCGCGGGTGTCGAAAAAATATATTTGATCACACCGCCCAATAAGTTCAAGAGCATCGACCCTCATATTTTGGTGGTAGCCAATCTTTTGAAAGTGGACGGCATTTTTAAAGTAGGCGGCGCTCAAGCGATCGGAGCGTTCGCATTTGGCACCAAGACCATTCCGCGTGTGGATAAGATCATCGGGCCGGGCAACGCGTATGTGGCGGAGGCGAAGAGGCAGGTATTTGGCTATTGCGATATCGACATGGTGGCGGGGCCGACCGAGGTCGTTATCCTGGCCAACGATCACGCGGATCCGGATTATGTGACAGCGGACCTTTTGGCGCAGGCCGAGCATCACATGGGCACGTCGATCCTGGTGACGACGTCCAAACGCCTGGCCAAGATCATACGCAAAGTTCCGGCCAAGGGATTTATCGTGCTGGTCAAAAATTTGAAGCAGGGGGTCGACGTCGTCAACCAGATCGCACCCGAACACGTGCAGATCATGGTGAAGAATCCCCAACGCATCGTCAAAGACATCAAGCACGCCGGAGCTATTTTTGTCGGCTCGTATACACCGGCGGCCGTCGGCGATTATGTCGCGGGCCCAAGCCACGTCCTGCCGACCGGCGGCACGGCGCGGTTTTTCTCCGGTTTGTCGGTGCATAATTTTACGAAGAGCTCTCACATCGTTTCCTACAGCCGCAAGGCATTGGAAAAAGTCCGGGGCGTGGCGGAGCACCTGGCGACGTTGGAGGGCCTGACCAAGCACATGGAATCCGTCAAGATCCGTTTTGAAAAAAATACGAAAACTTAAAAAAATGAAAAATCGTGCAAGCAACGTCGAACGCAAAACCAAAGAAACCAATATCCGCCTCAAGCTCAATGTGGACGGCTCCGGCAAATCCAAAGTCAGCACCGGCATCCCATTCTTTGATCACATGATCGAAAGTTTCTCCAAACACGGCCTCTTTGATATTGAACTTAAAGCCAAGGGCGACCTGCAGGTCGATTCTCACCACACCAATGAAGATGTGGGGATAGCCCTCGGCGAAGCATTTAAAAAAGCGCTTGGCGACAAAAAGGCGATACGCCGCTTTGCCGATTTCAGAGCGCCCTTGGATGAGGCATTGTCCGGAGTTCGCTTGAGCCTTGATCTTTCAGGCAGGGGCTCCTGTCATTTTCATACCAACGCCAAAACAAAATGGGTGGATCATCCATCTTTGCGCGCCAGCGACGTGGTCAAAGGCTACAGCTTTCTGGATATGAGGCATTTTCTGGAATCGTTTTCCTCTCACCTGGGAATGACGCTCCACGTCGACTTTGTGGCGGGGGAACAGCCTCATCATGTCATCGAAGCTACGTTCAAAGCGCTGGCCAAAGCGCTGGGCCAGGCTGTCTCATTCGATCCGCGTGTTAAAGGAGTGCCATCGACCAAAGGCAAGCTTTGACGATGCTGGCGATCGTCGATTACGGAATGGGCAACTTGCGCAGCGTTGAGAAAGCTTTTGAGGTCTGCGGCGCGCGTCCCACGATCACTTCCGATCCGCGCATGATCGAAAAAGCGGATAAGATCATCCTTCCCGGCGTGGGTGCTTTTACCCACGCGATGCAAGAGCTTAAGAAACGAAATCTCGTCGAGCCCATCCGTGAAAAGATCAAGGCGGGCACACCTTATTTAGGATTGTGCTTGGGCCTTCAGCTTTTGTTCACTAAAAGCGAAGAGGGGAGCGGCTTAAAAGGGCTTGGGATCATCGAGGGCCCCGTGAAACGCTTTTCTCACAAGCTAAAGGTTCCTCACATGGGATGGAACACGGTTCAGCTGGAGAAAAAAAATTGCCCGCTTTTTCGCGGCCTATCAAAAGAGGCGTATTTTTATTTTGTTCATTCGTATTACGGGGTTCCGCGCGACAAGTCGTGGATTTTGACCACCACGGATTATGGTGTCCAATTTTGTTCTTCGGTTTGGAAGGATCATGTGTTCGCCACACAATTTCATCCGGAGAAAAGCCAG
>CAZBIH010000024.1:9165-10552 GCA_964492015.1 uncultured Planctomycetia bacterium
AAAGACGGCAAAGTGGTGCGCCTTCTTCAGGGAAATTTTAAAGAAGAGAAAGTTTATCAGGTAAAAGCCCGGGAGGTTGCGCGAGGCTATCAAGACGCGGGCGCCGAAAGGATCCACGTGGTGGACTTAGACGGTGCTTTAAAAGGTGTGCCCAGGAATCTGGGGATGATCGAGGATATTTTAAAGGCTGTCAGCATCCCCCTGGAAGTCGGCGGGGGCATCCGGGATTTAAAAACGGTTCACCGTTATCTTGAGATGGGCGTGCGCTGGGCCATTCTGGGTACTAAAGCTTGCTTGGACCGCGGATTCATGTCGGAGGCTGCTCAGGAATTTAAAGACAGGATCATTGTCGGGATGGACGCGCTGGGCGGCCTGATCGCCACGGACGGATGGACTCAAGTGACCAAGATCAAAGCCATCGATCTGGCCAAAGATTTTGAAAGCTCTGGCGGGCAGACGATCATTTACACGGATATTGACAAGGACGGCGCTTTGAAAGGGCCCAATTTGAAAGAAATTGCTTCGATGTGCGACGCGGTGAGACTGGGCGTCATCGCTTCGGGAGGCGTCGGAAGCTTAAAAGACCTCACGGCGCTGACCAAGCTCGGTAAGTCCAATTTAAAAGGTGTTGTGATCGGAAAAGCGCTGTACGAAAAAAATTTTTCCCTCGAGGATGCGGTCAAAACATGCTTGCAAAACGCGTAATTCCCTGTTTAGATGTTAAAGAGGGCCGTGTCGTCAAAGGCACGAAGTTTTTGGGTTTGCGCGACGCGGGAGATCCGGTCGAGTGCGCCGTTTATTATGACAAACACGGCGCGGATGAGCTTGTATTTTTGGATATCACGGCAAGCTACGAGAAACGCGGGACCATCCTGGATGTCGTGCGCCGCACCGCGGAAAAAGTATTCATGCCGCTGACGGTCGGCGGCGGCGTTTCAAATGTCGAGGATATCCGCGCGCTCCTGAACGCGGGTGCGGATAAAGTTTCGATCAACACGGCGGCGGTAAAAAACCCTGTTTTTGTTAAAGAAGCTTCGGCGCGTTTTGGCGCCCAGTGTATTGTTGTCGCGGTGGATGCGCGGCGCGTGCCCGGCAAGAAAAATCGCTGGCAGGTTTACACGCACGGCGGACGAGAGAATGCGGGCCTGGATGTGCTGGCCTGGGTTAAAAAGGTTGAGAATCTCGGCGCGGGTGAAATTCTTTTGACCAGTATGGACTGCGATGGTACGCGTGAGGGATATGACTTAGAATTGACGCGTGCGGTATCAGGCGCGGTCCATATTCCGGTGATCGCCTCGGGCGGGGTCGGAAATCTTCAGCATCTGGCGGATGGATTGAAGCGCGGAAAGGCCGACGCGGTGCTGGCGGCAAGCATTTTTCATTTTAA
>CAZBIH010000024.1:10652-16419 GCA_964492015.1 uncultured Planctomycetia bacterium
ACAAAAAAAGGGGATCTTGGTGAGACTATGAGCATGACCGTTGATTTTGAAAAAATTAAATCGCAGTTGAAGTTTGACGCCAACACAGGCCTCATTCCGGTCATCATTCAGGATGAGAAAACCAAACAGGTGCTGACCCTCTGTTACATGAACGACATCGCGCTCAAAGCGACGCTGGAGAACGGCTATATTTATCTTTTCCGCCGCTCCCAGAATAAGCTTATGAAAAAAGGCGAGACCTCCGGCCACACGCAGGCGGTCAAAGAATTCCGCCCGGACTGTGAGGGCAAGTCACTTCTTTTTGTCATCGAGCAGAAAGTGGCCGGCTGTCATAAGGGTTATTTCAGCTGTTATTTTGAAAAGATCAAAAATGACGGCGCGCGTCAGGTCACGGACCCGCTTGTATTTGATCCCTCGAAGGTTTACTAACCTTGCCCGAATCTTACATACCAACCCTCAAAGGCTTTTTGGCTCTCTCCAAAAAGCATAACCTGATCCCGGTGTACCGCGAGATCCTCGCGGATCTGGAGACGCCGGTGTCCTGTTTTTTAAAGTTGGGCGGCCGGCCCTACAGTTATCTTTTGGAATCGGTCGAGGGCGGGGAGAAGATGGCGCGATTTTCTTTTATTGGGGTTTCCTCGTCACAAATTTTAAAAAGTACACGCGGCAAGGACCCGCTCATCAAGCTGGAGGAAACTTTAAAACAATACCGCGAAGCGCCGGTGCCGGGCCTGCCGCCGTTTTCGGGGGGTGCCGTGGGTTATTTAAGCTATGACACGGTCCGCTACATTGAAAATATTCCCGACAAAAATCCGGACGCGTACGGCATCCCGGAGTCGGTGTTCATGATCTCGGACACGGTGCTGGCGTTTGATCACATCCAGAAAAAGATCAAAGTGGTCTGCAACGCGTTCCTGGACGGCAAAAAAGACCCCGAAGCGGTCTACACCGAGGCGATCCAAAAGATCGAGAATGAGATCAGCCGTTTGCGCGCTCCGCTGGCCTCCAAAGATCTGGCCTTTGAGCCTCATGCGGGAGCCAAGATCGATTTTAAATCCAATTTCACCGAATCCGAGTTTAAAAAGATCGTCCTTCGCGCCAAAGAGCACATTAGAAAAGGTGATATTTTTCAAGTGGTGCTGTCACAGTCGCTTAAAACTACGGTGCATTCTAAGCCTTTCAGTATTTACCGCGCCCTGCGTTCGATCAATCCATCGCCGTACATGTTTTATTTAAATTGCGGGGATTTTCAGCTGGTCGGCTCCTCACCGGAAGTCCACGTGCGCTGTGAAGACCGCAAAGTCCTCTTAAGGCCCATTGCCGGCACACGCCGCCGCGGCCTGGATGATAAAAAAGACATCGCTCTGGAGAAAGAGCTTCTGGCGGACGCCAAGGAACGCGCGGAGCATCTGATGCTTGTGGACTTAGGCCGCAATGACTTGGGCCGTGTGTGTGAATACAAGAGTGTGAAAGTCCCCGAATTCATGGTCATCGAACGCTATTCGCACGTGATGCACATCGTCAGCCTCGTGGAAGGGTTGCTTAAAAAAACCAAGAGTCTTTTCGACCTTTTGCGTGCAACGTTTCCGGCGGGAACTATCTCAGGCTCGCCCAAAGTACGGGCGATGGAGATCATCGACAACCTGGAAAATCAAAAGCGCGGGTTTTATTCGGGGATCGTCGGGTATTTTAGTTTTTCCGGAAATTTAGATTCTTGTATCACGATCCGCACGATCCTCGTAAAAGACAAGACCGCTTACGTCCAGGCCGGAGCGGGCATCGTCGCCGACTCGGATCCCAAAAAAGAATACGAAGAGACGCTCAACAAAGCGCGAGCACTTCTCAAAGCCATCGAATACGCGGAAGGAAGTGAGCAAGTATGACCCCACCACCTACTCATGTCAAGAAGGAGGTGGTGGGGTGATCCTCGTTATCGATAATTACGACTCGTTTACTTATAATCTCGTGCAATATCTGGGCGAGATGGGGCAGGACCTTAAAATTTATCGCAATGATGCCATTAATATCGCTAAAATTAAAAAATTAAAACCTAAGCAGATCGTGATCTCGCCCGGTCCCGGTAACCCCAAAGAAGCGGGGATCTCGATGGACATCATCCGTGAGTTGGGATCTACCATCCCGATTTTGGGAGTGTGCCTGGGTCATCAGTGCATCGGAGAAGTTTATGGCGGTAACGTCGTAGGTGCCGCGCGCCTCATGCATGGAAAGACGTCACCCATCCTTCATGACGGCAAAGGGCTTTTTAAGGGCCTTGATAACCCGTTCATTGCGACACGCTATCATTCTCTTTTGGTTGAGAGAAAATCGCTTCCCAAGGATCTCACGATCACTGCCGAGACCAAGGAAAAAGAGATCATGGGACTTCAGCACAAAAAATTCCCGGTCTACGGCGTGCAATTTCACCCGGAATCAATCTTGACCCAGGGCGGAAAAATAATCTTAAAAAATTTCCTCTCTTTGACTCAGCGCTAAATAAACTCTGTGTCATTTCGAAGACGAAGTCTGAGAAATCTCGTTTTAATTATAAACCGAGATCTCTCGCTTTGCTCGAGATGACAAAATATGTACGGTCAGGAAAATTTTATGAATTTTGATGCCATTCTTTTAAAGTTAAAAAAAGGCAATTCGCTTTCCCCATTTGAAATGGAGGAGTCGATGCGCTTTGTCATGTCCGGTAAAGCGGCTGTATCGGATATTGAGGAGTTCCTTCTGGCTCTGCGCCAAAAAGGCGAGACGATCGACGAGATCACGGCCGCGGCCGGCGTGATGCGCGAGCACGCGGTCAAACTTTCCAAGCCCTATCCCGATCTTCTGGACACGTGCGGCACCGGCGGCGATGCCAAAAATACGATCAACATCTCGACACTTTCGGCGCTTGTGGCCTGCGCGGCAGGCGCTCGTGTGGGCAAACACGGCAATCGCTCCGTTTCCAGCGTCTGCGGAAGCGCCGACATTCTTGAAATGCTGGGAGTTAAAATTGATCTGCCGCCGGGAGGCGTCGAGCGCTGTATCGAAGAAACGGGTTTTGGTTTCTTTTTTGCCCCCAATTTTCATCCGGCGACAAAAGCCGCTATGCCGGCGCGTAAAAATATAAAAGGCAAAACGATCTTTAATCTTTTGGGGCCTCTGACCAATCCCGCGCAGACGCATTTTCAGCTGATCGGTGTTTACAGCGAAGCTCTTGTGCGCGTTTTTGCCGAGGTGCTTTTGAAATTGGGCTCCGAGCGGGTGCTGGTGGTGCATGGCCTAGAGGGTTTGGACGAGATCAGCCTGTCGGGCCCCACCAAAGTTGCTGAAGTGTATGAAGGAAGCATTCGGGAATATGAGATCATCCCCGGATCTTTCGGCCTTAAATCTGCGCCTCTGGAAGCGCTGGCCTGCCGCCACAAAGAAGAAAATAAGCAAAAGGCCCTGCAAGTCCTCGAGGGTGTGCCGGGCCCTCAAGCCGATGTTGTTTGCATGAACGCCGCTGCTGCGCTCTACGTTTGCGGCCAGGCGCCGACGTTGGGAGAAGGATTTTTAATAGCTCAAAAAACCATTCATTCTCATCAGGCGATGGAGAAATTGGATCACTTGATCGAATGCTCCAATGAGGGTTCTTCCGAATGATCCTGGATCAGATCGTCCGCCACAAGCGTAGAGAGATCGCGGCTCTGAAGAAAAAAAAGCCTTTGGAAGCCCTTAAAAAAGCTCTCGGGGGAAAACGGGGGAGTCATACGTTTTTTAAAACGCTTTCCAAGCCAAAAGATATCGCTGTGATCGCCGAGATCAAGCATCGTTCGCCCTCCAAAGGGATCTTAAGAAAAAATTTCAAGCCCGTGGCCATCGCCCGTGATTTTGAGAGGTCGGGCGCAGCGGCGCTTTCGGTGCTGACGGATGAAAAGTTCTTCGGCGGGTCTCTGGCTATTTTAAAAAAAGTCCGCAGGGCCGTAAAACTTCCCCTCTTAAGAAAAGATTTCATGCTCGACGAGTATCAGGTGTATGAAGCCGCGCTCGCAGGGGCTGACGCTATTCTTCTGATCGCGGCGATCTTGAAGCCTTCGGAACTTATGAAATTAAACCGGCTAGCGGATCAACTGGGCTTAGACGTGCTTTTTGAAGTACACGATTTAAAAGATGTCAAAAAAGTAGCGCCTCTTAAACCCAAGATCGCCGGTATCAACAACCGGGATCTGCGCACATTTGAAGTCGATCTGGCCGCCACAGAAAAACTGGCGAAACATTTTTCTAAAAAAACGATCCTGGTGTCCGAGAGCGGCATCTTTACACGTGCCGATATCGACCGCGTAAAAAAAACGGGTACGCGGGCGGTTTTGGTCGGAGAAAGCCTGATGAGACAGCCCCAACCCGGTAAAGCTTTAAGAAAACTCGTAGAAACAAAGTAGGAGATTTGCATGGTTCGGGTTAAAATATGCGGGATCACGACGGTTCAAGACGCAAAAGCCGCGATGGATCTGGGCGCGGATGCGATCGGCGTAATTTTTGCCAGAAGCCCGCGTCGTGTGACCCAAAAGCTTGCGGCGCAGATCTCGCGCGCGGTGGGTCCGTGGATCGCGGTTCTGGGTGTGTTCGTGGATGAAGCGCCTGCTGAAATTAGGCGTCTTGTCCGCGAATGTCATTTATCCGCGGTACAGCTTCACGGACGGGAAACACCCAAAAGGGTCGAGTCGCTTGAAGGTGTGAAGGTTATCAAGGCATTTCATGTGAGCGAGGGCTTCCGGCCGTCTGAAATGGCTGCGTACCGAAGCGCGGATGCTTTTTTGTTCGACACCAAAGTTCCGGGGCAGAGCGGGGGAACCGGTGTGATTTTTGATTGGAAGATCTTGGATCAATTCCGGTCGGACAAGCCGTTCATTATTTCGGGCGGCCTTCACCCTGGGAACGTGGCTCAGGCGATCCGCTATTTCAAGCCGTATGGCGTGGAGGTTTCCAGCGGCGTGGAAAAAAGCGCTGGGAAAAAAGATTTAAAAAAAATCAGGGAATTCATTCGCAATGCCAAAAAAAGTTAAATTTTCAAATTTACCGGACAAGTCAGGCCATTTCGGGCCTTACGGCGGACGCTTTGTTCCTGAGACGCTCATGGCGGCTCTGGATGAGCTGGATAAAATGTACCGCGCAGCCAAGCGCGACCCTAAATTTAAAAAAGAGCTTCATGATCATCTTCATCATTTTGCCGGCCGCCCGACGCCTCTAACAGAAACCAAGAGGCTGGCTAAGCTTTTGGGTGTAAAACGTTTCTTTCTCAAAAGAGAAGATTTGATGCACACAGGCTCCCACAAGATCAACAACACGCTGGGGCAGGTGCTTCTTACGATAAAGATGGGTAAAAAACGCGTGATCGCCGAGACGGGCGCGGGTCAGCACGGCGTCGCGACAGCGACCGTATGCGCGCTTTTCGGCATCCAATGCGAAGTTTACATGGGTGAGGAAGATGTGCGCCGTCAGGCGCTGAACGTGTTTCGCATGAAACTCTTGGGCGCCAAGGTCATTCCTGTGATGTCAGGCTCCCGCACACTGAAGGATGCGGTTAACGAGGCGATCCGCGATTGGGTGACAAACGTCCGCGACACTCATTATATTATTGGTTCCGCCATCGGGCCTCATCCGTATCCGGCCATGGTGCGTGATTTTCAATCCGTCATCGGGCGCGAAGCGCGCTCTCAATCGAAAACGATTACGGGTAGCGACCCTGATTATTTGGTGGCCTGTGTTGGTGGCGGTTCCAACAGCATCGGACTTTTTCACC
>CAZBIH010000025.1:0-8951 GCA_964492015.1 uncultured Planctomycetia bacterium
TTACCGCGAGCCAGGTAGGCACACTCGTTGAAAGTCTTGAAAAGAAAATCAGCACAGTCTTGGAGATCGTTGCGCCTATTCCCGACAAACTTGAGAAGATCGAGGAAAGACTCGAGGGCATTGAGACAAGACTAAAAAGCGTGGAAGACGCTGTCCGTATCACCCTCCCCAACCATGAAAAAAGACTCACCGCTCTCGAAGCAAAAGTAAGATAAGTTTTTCCTTCCGTCTCAGTCCCCGCCAACCGCGCGCCTCTGCTACGTTGGCGTAGGACTTCTAAAGCTTCGCCCAGGGTCGGGCGGGAACTCAATCCGACGTCCTTCAGAGGTTCGGCAAAGACAGCATAAAAATAATTGCTGGCGTATGATTGTCTTAAAATGGCGCTCACATCTGGAAAAGAATCAAAAAATTGAAGATAATTTGAGGCAACTCTTTCAAAGATGGTTTTGGTGAGAACAAACGCTTCATCGTCCGGATATTTTGTCTTTTCGATATCTTCGTACTCGGAAGAATAAACCGAAAGGAAATTCTTTTCTGCTTCGTCAATCGTATAGGAAGATGCCAAATCCACATGGGTGGCATCATCAGGATTGTCGTAATAATCGATGAGCCACATGACGTCCATAAAGAGTTCATCTTCCATCATGCTCATCGAAAACAGATTCAATTGCTTGAACTTTTTAAAAGCCTCATCCACCAGTCCAGCTAACAGGTCTTTTGTAACAGCCGTCACTGCGGCATGATCTTCCGGCATTGCCAACCGCGCGGCGGAGGGGTTATCCTTCTGTCCAAATTCACCCACCATTTTTAAAACCTCGGCAATGGTTTCATCCATTGAGACTTCAGGCCCTGATGGGATAGGCCGGATCTTTGGTTTCGGTGCTTTGGTTTGAACGACCTTGGCTCCTTCGGGCGCTTCGACGGATACCTGTACCTCATCGAAGGACACGCTCAAGACGCTGATCTTTACAGGCGAAGATTCATCTTTAGGAATGACTGCGCCTGCCTGCCGCACCCATTCTTTTTTAACCTCACCCTTGGGTCCGGTATATTTGTATACAAAACGCACATGATCTCCGTCAGCAAGTTCTTTGACGGTCATCGTTATCGTTTCCCGACCTAACTGGACTCTGAAACTATCCCCGACCGACAAAGGATCAAGCGGCTTCCTAGCCAACCGCGCACCTGTAAATCGCTGGGAAATTGTGATATACTTCCCTCTATAGGCATCATGCACAACAACAAACCCATTATCCTTAGTCATCATTGCCGAGATCAATCCAAGTATCGAGGCGCCAAAGATTCTGAGATTATCGAAGCGATTACTTCCTGCGAGTGGCTGTCTGCTGAGCTTGGAAAAATGGAGTGCAAGAAAAATTTTATTTACAAACAGGAATGGAATGGAAAATACTATGAAACCAAGCAGGTTCGTCCCATTTTTGCCGAAGAAGTCGGCCGTATCGTAGTGATCACGGTTTATACGTATTATTTCTAACAAGGAGAATCGATGAGAATCACCTATGACCCCAGCGTGGATGCTCTGTACATTCGCTTTGAAGAGGGCCAGGTAACGACGAAACATTTGACCGATGGCATCGCCGCCGACTACGATAAAGTCGGCAAGCTTGCCGGGATCGAAATACTTGACGCGCTTAAACGATTCGGCGACAGGCAAACTTTGAGGAAGGTGACTCTCGAAGAAATAGGGCTGTCCGTCTAGAGGGTTTCGATCTAACCGTTCAGGCGCCGCCGCGAGACCGCCGTCATTGCCTTCGGGTATGCCAGAAGAATTTCCGTTAACCATTTTCCTTTCCCCTTTTCCCCGCTTTAGATCCGCCAACCGCGGCGCACTTTGAGGCGGATGGCGGAGGGGCGAAGCCAAGGAGGGGCCCGCCGGCTCTGTGGCGGACGGCAATGCAACGGAAGTTGTAGAGATCGCTTGAATATACGGGACGTCGTCCGCCGGGGAGACGTTAGGGCGAGGACCTAACCTCTCCCTCCGGAACGTCGTCCGGTCAACAACTGGCGACGAAGTCGTCCCCGCCAACCGCGCACCTAAAGGCAGGGAAGAGGCTGGAGAGAAGAGGCTAGAGGAAGAGCTTGAAGTGATTTCTTGTCCTCTTTCCTTTACCCTCTCTCCTCTTACCTGTTCTTTTGCCAATCGTGCGGCTGTTTTATTAAATTCGCTGATGCTTAATTTTAAAGGGTAATTTTCAGGAGCCAGTCCACGACTATCGTCATACCTAAGAACGTGAAGATATCCGTTCATGATCTTAAAATCAGAGACACGATCAATCGCTCTTAGTTCTTCAATTTTATCCTCAGAAAGATGATAAACTCGAAGCACACCATTGCGGTCTAAATTGAACAATGTTTGACCCTCGACTTCATAATGTCCTACCTCAGATTGGATTTCCAACCTTTTAGACACTATTTCTTCTGTTTGAAGATTGACAACTTGAAGATACATCGAGGAATGATAGTAATAAGGCGTAAGCCACAGCCATTGATTATTCTCGAGAAGTACAAACAAACCTCCTCCCAAAGCAGAACCGTAATATAAATCTTCATCTCTCAGTACTCTTTGTTTTAATTTTTGTACAAATTTACCGGCCTCGGAAATACTGATTTTTTTTAATGTTGAGATGACGTTAAGTATCATGGGTTGATCGGCGCTGTACCGAATATCATAGCCATAAGTTGATGAGTTCCATTCGTCTCTTCGATCTAGCTCTGCGAATATTCTTCTGGCTTCTTTTGATTCTCCGCGTTTAGATTTTTTAATAATCAAGATATGAAAAGGGGGCTCAAATTCTTCCGACACTTCATACCCAATAGCCTCTATCACTCTTTTAGAAACAGTTTTTTCAGATCCAAAATTCATAATTACGGCAATACCCCCTTCTTTTAAGTTATTGTGCATTGCCGCATAAATTAATTCTAACCCACGAATGCTATTTGGCCCGGCCGGAATCGTTAAAGTGCTGGACGCATAGATAAAATCAAGGCCGAGGTTTTGGTTCTTCAAAAAATTATAAATATCGCCGCGATGTAGGTTCTCACCTAGTGGCGCGTCATTTCCTACCCCATGCATTTCAACTCCGATATCTTTCAAATGCCAAAATAACTTTAACCTAGCATCTCTGTAACCATCCAAAATTCCAACCAAAATTCCAAGCTCAAGACCTCGGGTTTGTTTGAATCCGGCCGGTAAACGCTCTTCTAAAAGTTGAAGAATACGCGAAAAATGCGGCGGCCCGACATCGGGTTCACTACCCACAGCCAACCGCGCGGCATTTTTTTGAGGCTGAAGGCGGAGGGCTGAAGGCGGAAAGAGATTACTTCCGCCATCCGCCGGCTGCCTTCTGCCTGTCTCTCCCGCCAACCGCGCACCTTCGACGCGCTCGCCATAGCTCGTTTGCCGAGGGGCCGCGTCGAGGGACAACCGCGCGGCACTATAAAGGCTCACCCAACCTGGGCCAACGGTTATTCTGAAGGGACTTCCGTGTTTTTCGTTATCCAGATTACTAGTGAATACACGAGAAAAATGATCAGCATATTGAGGCGGGAGATCTGAGGAGGTTAAAAAATTTCCATTAAGGTACAAGGACAATCTGTCATTCTGAGAAACCTTTAAACCATAGGCTTCTGTTATAGCCTGCTCCAACTCAAATTGAAGTTCCTCTCTACTTACTTGGTTGCGATTTGCCATCCTCGCCGCCGCGGTCGTGGGAATCACTCGTCCACCCTGGCCTCCATTGCCGAGAGTCAATCCTCCAAAGCCACCGGTGAGATCTTTTTCGATCAATCTCTGTGTCAATAAACGTTCAGCGAGCGCTTTTAAAATTAGGGTTGAGTTTTTACCGTCGGTACTTTTTTTGTCAGAGACTTGATTTTTTTCATCTAGCTGACCCAAAAGCAGTTTTTCATACCTCTTCATATTCGTCTCCTCCGTCAATTCATCCAGGAGCTCCGTGTCCACAGTAGTATTAGAACGGATCAAAAGGATCTTGATGGGACGCTGTCTGTTCAGTTCAATGATTTGTCCGTTTTTTGCTTTGCCTTTGAGGGAAAAATCTTGAACCACGCGGACTCCCTGAAGCGGTTGGCCGCCAACTTCAAGTTTGGTGATGTCTATCTTATCCGCCGCGACGACGTCTTTACCCTCGATCGCCAACCGCGCGCCCAAAAGATACTGCCTCAAAATATCCATCGCGGGCTTCCCTTGCCGGACCATCTGGTCATACAGATCAAGAATCAGATCGCTTCCGGAATATTTGATGAGCGGTCTGTCATCGGAATCCTTTAATTTCCATAAAGCAAATTCTGCGGCTTTCCTGATGTCTGCTTTGGAAGCGTGAAAGAGATAAAAGCGCTCTCTCCATTGCCGAAGCGGCCAAGCGACCCATGAAAGATGCCGCCTTTCCAAGAGACCTATGAGCGCGTCCAAAACGCGGGCCCAGGGGCGCTGTCTACCCGCCAGCGCTTCGACTATTTCTCTTTTTGCCGGATCACTGATCGGCAAATCCGCGTCCGTCTCGCTCAAGCCAAGCGGGTTCGGGCCCCATCGGCTCGCCGTCAGGGAGCGAAGATTGGACGCGATGGCAAAAGCCATCCGTGGGCTGATGCGGTCCAGATCCCTGATCGTAGGCGCGAAGCGCTGTTCTATTTTTACCAAGCCGTTGGCCAGGATAAACGTGTTGGCCTGATCGATGCCTTTGTTTTCTAGGCGATGAATCCATTCGGCGTAATACGCTTGCACATAAGCTTCGGTTTGATCGAAACCGGTTTCGTCAATGATCTTGAGATCGGCATTGGACAAGATCGCCGGCAAGATATCCTGCTCAAACAACCGGCGGATAAACTCACGGATCAAAGGATGATGGATCGAATCACGGGTGAGCGGGATCCCCGCCAGCGCGGACACGTGCGCCATGGCGGTGTGTATTGCGTTTAAAACCCTGAGTTTGAGCGCGTAGTCTCTTGTGATCTCAGCTCTATCTCGGAGTTTAAAGGAAGCTGTTTTTTTAAATATTTCGGAAACGGCGGGCGGAAGCGTCAGACCTTTCTGGGGCTGTACGGCCATCACCAGGGCCGGCGTGTTTTCGGTAACGACCGTGGTTTCTTTGATAACTTTGCCGCTCGCGTCCTTATTTTCAACAACGATTCGATCCACTTTGCTGTTGGCAATCACTGATTTCTGCCACGCATCAAATTCCTCGAGTTTGTCGGCCTCGACATACCCGTCTGCCAGAGAAGACACGATCTCACTGATCGCGTCTCCATTCCAGGCCACATTGTCGGTGTTGATCACGATGAGATTTCTTTGGCCCTTGTCATGAGATTTAAAATAGCGCGCCAAAAATTCAGCCAAGTCCTTCATCGACTGTGATTCTTGATCGATCCCCCCTTCCGTCACGCCCACGAGAATCATATCGAGATTGAGATCCTTGGAATCGGCCATGCGCATGAATTTTTGCCGGCCGTCGGCGACGCCAAGAGAGCCGGCTGCAGCCACGGCGCTATCCACCGACACATCTTCGATGGTTCCGTCAGTTGTAACCGTCTTAACTAAAAAAGAGCCCTTCGCCTTGACAAGCTCGTCGGCGGAATCCCTGCCCCTGGGTTGAGCGATCACAGCTTTTCTGGAATACCCGCTCTCCTTTATCATCTTGAGGATACCCAGGAGAAAACGCCCCGACCCTATCGTCGCGATCCCAACGTCTTTGAGCTTATTTTCCTCGAACAACTCAAAATAATTCTCCGCCAACCGCGCGGCGCCAAGGATGACCACTTTAGATGTGCCTACGGGAAACCACTGCATCAAATCTTCCGCGATGTCATAAGCCACTTCAAAGTGGCCCTCCGAAGATACGTCGCCGACAACAGTTGCAAGGTAGCCCTCACGTTGACCCAGTTTGACTCGGCCCGTTGGGTTCAGCCTATCTTTATGAATTTTTTCCGCTACCTCTGCAGGGACCCAGACTTTGTAGCCTTCCTCTGGGGCGGGAGTCGCCCAATAAGTGAAAAACCACCTAAAAAAAGCCAAAAACCCAGAAAGAGCCGCCAACCGCGCGGCGTCTAAGTTTTCGCCGGGTGCTTCGGGCGCTTTCGGTTTAAGTTTGACCGTAAGTTTATCGCCGGCACTTGCAGGTAGAGTCGCCTCGCTGAGCGACATGATAAAATCTGATCTTGATTCCCCTTTCTTTCCCAAACGCTCAGCTTTTTGTTCCGGATACGTGGCTCTGGCGGATAAGAAATCATACGCGTCCAAAAGCCCGGAGGTTTTCACCAATTGCTCAAAAGAAAAACGCAGGTCCGTCGGCAGAACCTCGAAATCCACCGTCACGCCATCATCAGCGGCCGGCTTCACGCCCGTGATGATAGCGACGCTCTGGCCTGAGATGAAAATTTCTCTATTGACGCTCAAAAGGTCGCTTGGATCCTCTGAAATGATTGGAGCGACGGGCACTTCAACGGGAGTTTGATCCGGTTCAACTCGTTTTATCCGAGTTTCTTTCTTTGCAATCCACGTCAGACCGATGCCATGGATCCAGTCGAGAAACATCCTGGAATAATCAGCGTTCTCATCCAAATAACCGCCGGTGTTTCGCTTTAAGACCGATACAAAAGCTTCGACGGAAGAACCTTTCACGGACACGGAAGATTTTTTTTCCGCGCTTTGGATAAATTGAAGCTGATAGCCGCCCTTGGGATTGGAGCTGACGTTCAACTTCAGCTTACCCATGCCCAAAGCAACCTCAATAAAATTCTGCCTTTCCTTGTTATCAAAGAGAACGTGAGCCGCTTCGGCGACGATTTCGCGGAACCTTTGGCGGAATCTTTCCGATTGTTCTTCTGAGTATTGGATTGGAACTTCCTGTAGGAAAGCCGCGAAAGCCTTATCCATCACTTCGGGAGTGAGAGCGATTTCACGGTATTTGGTTTGCAGCTCTTCTGTCAACGCGACGATATCGCCCCATCGCTCGTCTTGGATCGCTTCGGGGATCCTCGTCGATAAAATATTTTGAACGAAAGCCGGTGCCGCGCCGAAAATCCGATCTTTTTTCTTATACAATTCGGCGTTCATCAGCTTGGACCTTAAGATCTGAAGAGCCCTCGAAACTTTCTGCTGTTCCTCTGCCGCCAGCCGCGCGCCTTGGGTAGGCATTTCAAAATCTTCGGTGGTCAATAGGTCCCATCTTTGGTTGATCCAGTCCAATACCTGCCCCCGGGTTGGACTGCCCAAGATCCAATGAGTCGGCGAAATACGACTCTTCGGTAGAGTTTCCAAAGCGTAAATGGCCTTGTAATTGCCTTTGCCAAAAATGAGGTCGAGTTTCGCCCACTCATCGTCACTGGCATGGCCCGGAAGCAACGTCCCCTCGACAACGTTTTTCAGAATGGCTAAAGCCTCGTTTGAGTTCGTATTTGCGATCAGCTCCTTCAAACTAGCCAACCACAGACGTTTGAGAATTTCCACAAGGAAACGCACGGGCCAGGAAATTGTACGCTCTGTAACATCCACCGCCAACCGCGCGGCGGGGGTTTGGTTGTCTCCGAATTTTTTTTCAACGCGTTGAAGCACGTCTTGAAGAATGGACGGGATAACGGTAAAGTAGCTTCGTATTTCATCCAAGGTCATTTCTCCTTCAAAAGAGGAGTCGAGTGTCTCCAACACAGTAAATATTTCGTCACGAATGTTGCTCTGATACGTATCCAAAGTATGCTGTATAAGCGTAATATACATCTTGGGTTCTAAATAGATCCCCACCGTATCTTCCGCGGCGATGAAGGATTGATACAGCATCATGAGGTTGCTCAAAAAATTAAAAACATCCTGGTCAGACAGGAACGAGTTGAGCTCTGAAGCACGATCGTATGCGATCTGAGCTTCAAAAAATTCAATGACTCTGTTCAACGCATCTACGGTATCCAGAGCCAGTAATCTTTCTGATCTAAAAGATCCGAGCGATATTCCTAGTTCGTTAAGCCATTGATCACGTTCCTCGGATTGATTCGCCAACCTCGCCCCAACCGGCTGAATATACGGGACGTCGTCCGCCGGGGAGACGTTAGGGCGAGGACCTAACCTCTCCCTCCGGGACGTCGTCCGGTCAATGCGGTCAACATCCGCGGAAAGCCGCGCGCCTTTGCGTTGGCGTAGGACTCCCAAAGCTTCTCCCAAGGTGGCGTGAGGATTCAACCCGATATCTGCTAAAGACAGGGCGAAACGCTCATAATAATGACTGCTGGCATTTGATTGTTTGAGAGTCGTTTGGATTGGCTGAGGCAACGAATCGAAGAATTTTAAATACTTGTCTGCCGTTCTTTGATGAATGGCGGCCGAGAGGGCGAATACTACTGCGGTAGGGTATTGTGTGCCTTCGAAATATTCAGGATCGGAAGAGTATTGCAAGAGGATATCTTTTTCAGCTTGTCCGGCAAAGGAAGGCGCTCTGTCGACATTCGTGAGATCATTAGGATTTTGGTAATACATGATGAGCCATAGGATATTTGTAAAGAGATGCTCGACCAAAAAAGACGTCTCCTGCGGCGTCAAATACTCAATCTTTTCCAAAGCTTTATCCACCTGCCCCACGTGCAGAGCCTTCTTTACTGCGAAATAATTATCCAATTCCGCCAACCGCGCGCCCTGAGTGCCTCTCTTTACAATTCCATACACTCCCAAATCCTCAGAGTGGGCTTGGAGGTAACGGGACAGGCCTGGTTCTGATACTCCGATAAGACCGGCGGCTTGGGTGATGTTGAGGCCTTTAAGCTTTGATTTGCCGAAGGATTGGAGTCGAGCAGGTATAATCGTTTTGGATTTCTCGATCCCGTAAATTTTAAAGTCATTGGGGTGGGCTTGGAGGTGAAGGGACAGGCCTGTTATTGATACTCCGATAAGACCGGCGGCTTGGGTGATGTTGAGGCCTTTAAGCTTTGAT
>CAZBIH010000025.1:9051-15788 GCA_964492015.1 uncultured Planctomycetia bacterium
TTGCCGAAGGATTGGAGTTTCTTTTCTATGACAGGAGGTCTGCCGCGCATGGCCATCCTTGCCGCGATGACAATAGGACGGCCTCCTTGGCTGGAACCCAGAGCGGAGCTAAGGCTCATGCCACCGGTGAAATTTTGCCGAATAATATTCAGATCCACAGGTACTTCCGCAACCCCACGAGGCATGACAAAATCCTGATGGCCGTTCGTGATTACTTTTCGATTGGTAGAAAATTTATCCTCAAACCCGCCGCGCGACAAAAGAATTTTTTCATACCTCTTCATATTCGTCTCCTCCGTCACCGCCGGAGTCACAACCGCGTAGGAAATATTCCTCTCCCTCATTCTTTGCTTTAAGCTCGGCGTGTGATAGCCGCCGGTGATGAGGACGGCTGTGGAAATATTCTTTTTGTCCATTTCAGCCAAAGATTTATTTAAAAAGACTTCGTCGCGATCGCCGGTGCTGCGGTAGAAATCTTCGATGTATTTTTTATTTTCATCCAGGATGGAATTGGTCGCCACCACGTCGCCGTAATTGCCCAGATCATAAAGTTTGCGGTTGATGAATGCCAGGCACACGGATGTGTTGAAACGCATGTCTTTCTGTCTCAGCGAGTACGCGTCATATTCGTCGGGGGTCGCTTGCAAGGAGAAGAGTTTGTTCATGATCGAGAGGTATTCATCTAAACGATAAAGATAGAATGTATCTTCGTCAGCGAGCGCCTTCTGGTAGATGATCTCTTCGAGGATGCGGGTTTCTTTGAGAAGCCTTTCCATTTTGATCGCCGAGTAACCGCGCAGGTATTCGACATAGGCTGAGAAATTGGGATAAACGGAGAGGTCTATTTTTTTCGCGCGGGCTTGGGCCAGCACGGACTCGTAAAAAGAAAGCGGGTTTAACGTACCTGATTTTAGTTTTTCGATAGATGTCATCCCGAGCAAAGCCGAGGGATCTTGTTTTATGACAGAATAAAGCGCCGCTTGCTCCGTATTGGCTGTTTTGAAATCAATTTTTTCTTCTTGGGCTTTTAGATCTTTAAGTGACAGAAAATGGGGAAATCCTAGAAGATTGATGTCCTGTTTGGCGGCCATCGAAGACAAAAGAGAGTAATACTCCGTAAAGTTTTTTTCTTTTTTCCGGTACTTGTCCAGAAAATCGTCAAATACAAGGACTTCTTTGGGATACATCCGGCGCTTGAGGCTGGCAACCCGCTTGTCCATCTCCCCTATATAGGAAAGGACGGCCTCTCTTTTATCAACAACGGCCGCATAAGTCTTGAGGCTTTGGTCATAAAGCTTGGCCTCTTCGACTCCCAGGATCTTGAAATCATGGTCCGATGCCAGGCTTAAGTATTCAGCGCCGTTCAACTCGCCCTGCATCAAATATTTTTTGGCGACTTGTTGCCGCATCGGCAGAGGCGCCAGAGGCCTCAAGAAATCGAGAGAATCGTCACGCGTACCGCCCTCAATGAAAACCGTTTTCACGTCATAACGAGTGATGAGTTCTTCGAGAGTCTTGGAGAGATTTTGTTCAGCGCCGGTGTTGGTGTGAGCGTCCTGAATATGGATGAGAAGCTTGGGGCTTTTCCCTTGAAAGACATCACTGACTTTCGCAAACGAGCCTGACAATTGTATCTTGAAAGGATCCCCCGCCGTACGGGCCGCAAATAGATCCGCCGGCGCGGCATGTGCCAGATCATTGAAGGTAAAAGTTAGGATCAAACTCAGAGATATAGCGCGAATGATACGCGGATAAATCCGGGGAGAGGATGGACTGGTTTTTTGAGTGTTCATTATCTAAATTTTATATTCTTTCTTATAAAAAGTTTGTCGTAATGACCAACAAAAAAGGAGTCTTCAAAAAGGGTTTCTCATTGATTTCCAAAGTTTACCTGATAAGGCTGGTGACTTCAACCCGCAAATACAATATTTTTTACTTGAAAAACAAAAAAATATTTGTGTAACTATATGAAAATAAATAACTTACATTATATAAAGTAAAAGACTGCTTGCGTGAATAGTCTTAGATTAAATGAAATATACTCATGATAATTTTTGATTAAACTGCCGGTTTTGTTTTCCACCGTTTATGATTCCAAACCCATAAATGCGGATATTGACGAATATAATTTTCCTGCAAAGAGACCCATTTTTGGGTATTGATCATGAGATCCTGCTCTTTATTTCCCGTCACTTGAAGCTCAATGGGTTTTTCAATAATGATCCGATGCCTCAAACCTTGCCGAATAATAAAAGCAGGCATGATCGGCGCCTCAGAAGCCATCGCGAATCTCACCGGAGCCACCGGAGTATAAGCCGGCCTTCCAAAAAACTCCACAAACACCCCGTCCACGGTATCCACATCCTGGTCGGCCGCGAACACAAGAACACTGTTGTTTTTTAGGACCTTTAGCATTTCTCTGGGTGATTCATCGCGGTAGATCGTCTTCACGCCCACTTTTTCACGAGCTTCGATCAAAAGTTGGTTGTATTTTTCATAATAAATTTTTCGACCAATCGCGGTCATGGGGTAGCCCTTCACCGCTAGGTACCCCCCCATCAGCTCCCAGTTGCCGAAGTGCGCGACCAAGCCGATGACCCCATGGCCTTTTTTGAGCGCTTCATCGAGGATCTCTCTTCCCTGGATATCCACCCAGAGGTCCATGGAATGTTTGATCTTATGAACCAGCTGGGTTTCCGCGGCGATCATGCCGTAGTTTTCAAATACAGCCCGCGCGATACCGCGAAGTTCTTTTTCTGTCTTTTGCTCACCGAAAGCGAGCTTTAGATTATCGACCGTCTTATTTCTTTCTTTTGAAAGCAGACAAAAGATGACCCTACCCAACGATCTGCCTACCCGGACACCGGTACCATAAGGAAATAAATTAAAAAAACAGCGGAGGGCGATCAGTAAATAGTAAAAAATTAGACGGTAAGGTTTCTTTTTCATCTCGGTTGTTGCTGAGTCACGCAATGAATGGAACCGAGCCCATAAACAAGCGCTGAACATTCAATACCGAGGACTTTTCTCGAGGGAAACGCTTTACGGATGACCTTGAGAGCGGCCCTATCATTTTTGTGGCTGTACACAGGTACAAGCACCGCGTGATTCCCGATATAGAAGTTGGCGTAGCTTGCGGGAAGCCGGTTGTGATCATAATCCGACCGCGGAGGACCGACAACACCGGGCATCGGCAAGGGAATGATATTGAATTTTTTTCCATCCTGGTCCGTGGCGTGTTTTAAAATTTCTAGGTTTTCTTCCAGATACGCATGATTTTTGTCATTCGGATCCGGTTCAACCGCTGTCAGGATCGTCCGCGGGCCCGCAAAGCGGGTGATATCATCCACATGGCCGTCCGTGTCATCGGCCTCGATCCCCTCTTTCAGCCAGATCGTTTTTTGGATCCCCAAATATTTTTCGAGATATTTCTCGATCCCGTGGCGCGACAACTGTGGATTACGATTAGCATTTAAAAGACATTGCTCCGTCGTCAAAAGCGTCCCGCGCCCGTTCACGTCGATGGAGCCGCCCTCGAGAATAATACCCGGATCAAAACGCTTAAATTTTTTGAAATAAGCGACCTTATCCACAACTTTAGTATCCCGCGCTAGGTCTGAATATTTCCCGCCCCAGGCATTGAATATCCATTTGGTGAACGCTCTTCCCTCTTCCCTCTTCCCTCTTCCCTCTTCCCTCACAAAAATCGGCCCATAATCCCGTATCCACACATCCACCGTTTTGACTTTGTGAAAAACAAGCCGCGCGGCATCACTTTTTTTGACAGAAAGCCTGCGGAAGATGGACTTGGCGGTCTTTTCATCCGATACAAGAAGATTCACCTTCTCGCCGGGCAAGAGCCCGCGCATCATTTCCAGGTAAATTTCTTCAACCCGCTTGAGGAGCGGGCCGGGCCAGGTAATTTTATTAGTGGGCCATGTAAGCCAGGTCGCCTCGTGGGGTTCCCACTCGGCGGGCATGCGAAATGAAGTGAAGCCCCGCCGAATGGTGGGGCGGTATTTCTGGGGCGTCACTTCTCGATCAGTCTCGACAGTATAGGAGGATAAGCGTCAATACGGCGGTCACGTAAGAACGGCCACTCACGCCGTGTTTGTTCGACTAAATTTAGATCACAATCCGCCACGACGATCTCTTCTTTTGCGGCGGAGGCGCGGTACAATACATGCCCAAAGGGATCCGAAATGAAAGACTGCCCCCAAAATTGCATCCCGTCTTCTTTGCCGACACGGTTCACCGAGGCGACATAGACACCGTTAGCGATCGAGTGACTGCGCTGGATAGTCTCCCAAGCCGCGTGATAATAAGCGGTCTCTTTCGGCTCTTCCGGCTTCCATCCGATAGCCGTCGGATAAAAAATTATCTCAGCGCCTGAGAGAGCTGTTAGACGCGCGGATTCCGGGAACCACTGGTCCCAGCAGATGAGCACACCAATCTTGGCATAGCGAGTCTGGAAGGTCTTGAACCCCAGATCTCCCGGAACAAAATAAAATTTCTCATAGAACGCCGGATCGTCGGGAATATGCATCTTGCGGTACTTGCCCAGGTATTTTCCATCGGCATCGATCACCGCGGCGGTATTGTGATACACGCCTTTTCCGCGTTTTTCAAACAAAGCCGCGACGATCACCACTTTTTCAGCCTTCGCCACTTTACACAGCGCGTCCGTCGTGGGGCCGGGGATCGTCTCGGCCAAGTCAAAATTTTTTGTATTTTCCGTCTGGCAAAAATAAGACGTCGTAAAAAGTTCCTGAGTCGAAATAATTTGAGCGCCCTTGGCCGCCGCGATCTTGATCTGGGAGATGGCTTTTTTAAGGTTCTTCGCGGGATCGGGATCCGAATGGGTCTGGATCAGGCCAATGCGGACGGTGTTTTTTTGAATTTTATTTTTCATCCGGTACTCTTCATTCCAAATGCAATACCATTGACTGTAAGCAATAAAATTTCATCCAGCATCTCTGTTTTTTTGTCCTGTCCGTCTTTTAACTCATTTAAAAAACGGATCTGAATGTAGTTCAAAGGATCCACATAAGGATTCCTGAGACGGATCGAATCCTTCAGCACCCGGTGATAATCTAAAAGTTCTTTTTGCGATGAGATCTCAAGCACGTTGTCCAAGGCGCGCTTGTATTCGGCGGTCACTTCCGCGTGGATGGACTGGCTCAGTGCCTTATCTTTGACAAGCGCCGCATAGAGCTCGGCGGTATGAAGGTCCGTCTTGGCCAGTGACGTTTGAAGATTATGGATCAGAGAGCTGAAGAACGGCCATTCCTGATACATTTCCCGAAGTTCCGCGAGACCTTCCGGACCCTTCTCCTTCATGTAAGTCTCAAGGGCATACCCCATCCCATACCAGGCAGAAATAATGTAGCGTGATTGGATCCAGCTGAAAACCCAAGGGATCGCGCGAAGCTCTTCAAAGGATTGTTTGGTCCCACGTGTTGCCGGCCGGGAGCCGATCTTGGTCATTTTGAGGAGACGGATCGGGGTCGCCTCATGATAAAAGTCCAAGAATCCCGGAGTGCCGAACACCAGTTTTCGGTAAAAATAAAGCGAGAGCTCCGAAAGTCTTTCCATGTGAGTCTCCCACACGGGGATCTTCACGTTTTTTTCGACTTCCTTTTTACTGACAAGATTTGTCCACGCCACGGCCGTCACCATCTGCTCTAGATTTCTCTGGGCGATCACGGCGTTGGCATATTTTTGCGCGACCACTTCTCCCTGCTCCGTGACCTTGATGCGCCCGTCAGACGCCGCATAAGGCTGAGCTAAAATGGCTTTATGCGATTCCCCGCCGCCGCGATCGATCGTGCCGCCCTTGCCGTGAAAAAGCTCAAGCTTCACTCCATGACGCCGCGCGACCTCCGCCAATTTTTTCTGCGCGACATAAAGTTTCCAGTTGGCCGTCAAATACCCGCCGTCCTTGCTGGAATCGGAGTAGCCGAGCATCACTTCCTGCACGCAACCGCGTGATTCCAAGTACGACCGGTAAATAGGGATCGAGAAAAGCTGGTCCATGACTTCATGGGCCGAATCCAAAGATGAGATCGATTCAAAAAGCGGAATGATGCCGATCGAGCTATTTTTTACTTTTTTCCGCGAGACATGGATCAACCCCTTGACTTGAGCGATATAAAAAAGCGCCAGCACATCCGCGGGTCCCTCCGTCATGCTGATGATGTAATCTTCCACCGCCTTGGCGTCAATGCGTTCCTGGATAAAACGGATCGCGCTGATCTGGTCGAGAAGGTCTTTGGACGGCGCTGAAAGCTGCGAGGAGGCCGCTAATTTGACAGGAGAAAGTATTTTTTTATGAATAAATTCTACATCAAAAGGGCTATCGGGGAAAAGTTCTGAAAAAAGCCCGCGTATCTTTTTGGAGTGATCGCGAAAATCAAGCCGTGCCAAATGAAACCCGAAAAAACGCACCACGTCGATCAGCCGGTCCATATCAATGACGGCCAAAAGTCCCTGGTGGGTCTTCAAACTCTCGCGCACCACACGCAAGTCCTCCAAAAACTCTTCGGAACCGGTATAAAATGGTTTTTTCTTTTTCAGCGTATTCTGAAGCTTTTCATGGATAAATGAGAATTTCTTGCGATACACCTCATCCGATTCAAATTGTCCGAGCTCCTTGGCCAGTCCCGGCAAAAGCTTCGCGTCCTCCAGCAGGGACTCATTCAGCCGCCGCGACGTCTTCACAAAAACCTGCGACTGGC
>CAZBIH010000026.1:0-6386 GCA_964492015.1 uncultured Planctomycetia bacterium
GAGTTGAGCGGCGAATACAGCCTGATCCGCGCCGCCCGCTGGGTGATGAGCCGCGGGCCTAAGATCTTTGTCATCAAAAAAGGGGAACATGGCGTGCTTTGCTTCACCAAGGATTCCCTGTTTTCAGCGCCGGCATTTTTATTGGAAAATGTTTTTGACCCGACGGGCGCCGGGGATACATTCGCCGGCGGCTTCATCGGTTATCTGGCGGGCGCGCCTTCCCGGATCAATGACAGCATCATCCGCAAAGCGATCATTTACGGAACGGTCCTGGCTTCGTATAATGTGGAAAGCTTTAGTTTAAAACGCATCGCAGGCTTAAAACGCGCCGATGTCGAGAAACGCTACAAAGAATTTCGCTCTTTAACAAGGTTTTGAAAATATTTCGATAGAAAAGACCCAGATACTAGGGGCAATGTTTGCGGGTGTAGTTCAGTGGCAGAATGAAAGCTTCCCAAGCTTTAGATGCGGGTCCGATTCCCGCCACCCGCTCACTTCTTCGCTCTTGTCCGCTTATGCGGCAGAGCTTCGACGCTGCAAGCCAGCATGCGAAGAAGTGTCGCGCCGAAGCTCGTAGAGCGTAGGAGGACTTCCTTTGAAAAAACGTATCAAATCCGCGCTTTTATGAGCATTATTTTTTTGACGACACACGCCCTTTCGGGTTATCATAGAACTTCAAGATGCGGGACAATTTTTGCAGGGCTAAAGCAGGAAAATTTTAACCTAATTTTTAAGTTTTAAAAGGCTATTCATGTTCAGCGATCCTGTTGTCGGCAATGATTTTTTTGGCCGGCAAGAGATACTCGATCTTCTGTTGAAGCGGGCCACGGCGCTCAAATCCGGCTACCGCCAGAACGTTGCCATCATCGGCCATCAACAGTTGGGCAAAACCTCTATCCTGCGTCATTTTCTCTACACGCTCAACGACCCTCAGATCCTCTCCGTTTACGTTGAGATCAAACTTCAGTCACTGGATTATTTCGTCGATCAATTCATCCGCTCGCTGCTTTTTCAATACCTGATCCAGACCATGACGGTGAATCCCGAAGAATCGCTGGAGAAGCTTGAATCGGCCGCCCAAAACTCTATCCCCAAGACCGTGGCGCGCACACGCGAGATCGCCCACCTGCTCCGGTCACGCCGCGCCGAAGAGGCCTACTCCAAGCTTTTTGAATTGACCTCGGTCATCAAGGAAGAGACCGGAAAAAATTGCATCGTGATCCTGGATGAATTTCACCGGCTGGGTGAGTTTGGCGTCAAAAACGCTTTCTCAAATTTTGGCAAGCGCATCATGGTGCAGAAAGACACGATGTACTTGCTTTCAAGCTCTTCTTTTTCCGCCAGCCGTAAAATTTTGGCCGAAAAACTTTCGCTGTTGTTCGGGAATTTTGAGCGTATTTATCTGGAAAACTTTGATTTTAAAACATCCTTCGCGTTTGTGGATAAAAAAATGCAGCCGCTCTCGCTTGGCGAGAGGTTTAAAAATTATCTGGTTTCTTTTACGGACGGGCACCCCTTCTTCCTTGAAACGATCACTTCACATCTCCGGGAATGGTGCCTGGCGGAGGATCAGCGGGAAGTGACTGCCGAGATCCTGGCGGAAGTTTTTTACCGTCTTTTTTACGGATCTCAAGGGGTGCTGAATCAGTATTTCATGAAACTGATCTCGCCCTGGACACAGCCTCGCTCGCGAGGCAGGCATCTTTTGATCCTGGCCGAGATCGCCCGGGGCACTAACCGTTTGAAGGATATCGCGGCAGCGCTGAATATGAGCCAGAGGGAAGCGTCTTCTCAGATCCAGGAGTTGATGGATTATGAGCTTTTGGTCAAAACGGGGATCTTTTACCGTTTTCACAATAAAATATTCAAGTTTTGGCTGCGCGAGGTTTACGAAAGAAAAGAACTTTCGATCCTGGGCACTCGAGGCAAGAACGAAGCGTTCTTGGGGGCTGTTTGTCAGGCGATCCGCGAGCATGAACAAATTTTGGCGATGGGCGTTGTCAGCCGGATGGAGAATTTATTTTCAGAATTTCGCAATGATCTGGTCGAGTTTGGCGAGAAAAAAAGAAAGTTGCCTCATTTCACTGAATTTTTAAGGCCGGCAGAAGATCCCCTTCTTCCGGGGCAAAATACCCATCAGATCGTTGCTCGGGGGCATGGACGCTGCTGGATCTGCCGGGTCACCGAGGAAAAAGCGACCGAGAAGCAAGTCCTGGACCTTGTGCAGGGGGTTTCTTCGGCGGAGCCTGCGCACACCAAAGTGTTTTTGGCGCTCGGCGGTTTTGATGAAAATGCCAAACTTCTGGCAAAAGAAAAGCGCGTGCTGACACTCGGGCTTTCGCGCGTGAATCTTTTGATGGATCTCTACGGAATGCCCCCGATCATTCTTCATGAGCCTCTCTCACCCGGCGCCCGGTAGCGCTTCATGATCCGTTTGCGGCCCCAGCTGGAACGGGAAGAAAGAAAGCTTCTGTCCTCCTACGCGGCCAAAAGCGCCGATTCCAAGGGAAGGGCGTACAAGGAAAATGAACACCCTTACCGCACCGCCTACCAGCGCGACCGCGACCGCATCATTCACAGCTCCGCCTTCCGACGCCTGGAATACAAAACCCAAGTTTTCGTGAACCATGAGGGGGATTATTACCGCACGCGCCTGACGCATTCGCTGGAAGCCAGTCAGATCGCGCGCGTGATCGCCAGCGCCCTGCGCTTGAACGCGGACCTGGTGGAAACGATCACGCTGGCGCATGATCTGGGGCATACGCCTTTTGGCCACGCCGGTGAGGATGAGTTGGAGGTTCTGATGAAAGACCATGGCGGATTTGATCATAATCTGCAGAGTCTCCGCATTGTGGATTTTCTTGAGGAAAATTACCCCAACTTTCGAGGCCTCAATCTAACCTATGAATCCCGTGTCGGACTTTTTAAGCATCCCGAACTTGCGCTGGAAGCCGAGAGGCGGGGGATGGGAAAATTTGAGAAATTCAAATCTCCGATCCTGGAATCTCAAGTCGTGGATGTCGCCGATGAGATCGCTTACGACAATCATGATATTGACGACGGACTCGCGTCGGGATTGATCACAGAGACGGAGCTCGATAAGATCGGGCTGTGGAAACAAGCCAAGAAGATCGCGCGCCCCAGCAGCACGACAAAGCCTCAGATCCGCCGTTACCAGGTGATACGCACGCTCATCAATCTGGAAGCAACGGATCTGCTGAAGCAATCCCAGAAAAATATTCAAAAATCCGGGATACGTACCCCCAAAGACGCGATGGATCTTGAGAAATTCATGATCTCATTTAGTGCGGGCTTATGGAAGGAGAGGGAAGAGTTGAGACATTTTTTAAAGACCCGTCTTTACCGCCATTACCGTGTGGTGCGTATGACGGACAAGGCGCGGCGTTTTATCCGGGCTCTTTTTGAGGTTTATCTGTCGAGGCCCGAACAGCTTCCCCCGGGCAGTCAAAAAAGGTTGAAAGCCGAGGGCTCTCATCGGGTCATTTGTGATTACATCGCAGGCATGACGGACCGCTATGCGCAGGACGAGTATAAAAAGTTTTTTGAACCGTTCGAAAAGGTATAACGATGGACACCGCCCCGGCCGATAAAGAGATCTTAGCCGCCTTCTTAAAACACGAGGGCCTTCAGAAATTAAAAGCTTCTTTTCATTCCGTCTTTGGAAACCCCGTTTGGTGGGTTTTTTCCCGTCTGGACGGCGAATGTTATCGCCTGAGCGAGATGGAGGAGGCTCACCAATTTCACAGCGCCGCCAAGATATCGACAGCGCTCAAAAAACATGCGGACAAGGGAGCTCCTTTTGTATTTGAAGAACCCAAGGATCTTGCTCATTTTTGTATCCCGCTGTCTATCGCCGGACGTCTTGTGGGGTATTTTGTCCTGTCAGGCATCAAGAAAAAGATCAATCCGGAGTCCCTGGATCTTTTGGGGGGCTACGTGGGTCTTTTGCTTGAAACTTTGTTTAAATCAGAGGAGATCAGCCGTCTTTCGGCGACCCTGCGTCCACGCGCGATCGCGCTTTCTACGGTCCACACGGTGCACCGCATCATTAACTCTACCTTGAACCTTGACGAGCTAGTTTCCCGGTTGGGGCATTTGACAGCACAGGTCTTGCGTGTGAACCGTTGCTCTATTTATCTGGCGGAAAAGGCCGGGATAGGCGGTATGCGCCATAAAAAGCACCGACTTGAGCACCTGGTATGCAAGGCCCGGGTGGGGTTTCCTAAGTCCAGCCGTGTTTCCTTGCGGATCGCGTTTGGACATGGCATTGAGGGCCGTGTGGCCAAGACGTCCGAGATGCTGCTTCGCAAGAAATTTATCTGCCTGCCATTGATCGACGAGGATCTGATGGGGGTGGTGCATGTGCGAGATAAAAAAGATAAGAAACCGTTCAACCATTTTGACCTTGAGATCCTGACAACGCTGGCGGAAGAGGCGGTCATCGCCATCAAGAATGCCCAGCTTTATGAAGAACAGCGCAAAGTGACGCTGGGGACGATCCAGGCGCTTGCGGTGATCCTCGGAGCTAAAAATACTTCGGCCAGCCGCCTCTCCCAAGAAATTTTTTTAAAGCTGGCAGAGGCTGTGGCACGCGAGCTTCGCCTGAGCGAGGAGGAGTCTCAGGCGCTTCACTACGCGACTCTTTTGAAAGATACGACCAGGGTCGGGATCCCTGATGAAATTTTAAATAAATCGGGCAAATTGACCGGGGATGAGTTTAAGCGTTTGCGCGAGCATCCGATCGAAGGTGCCAAGATCGTGCAGCATTTTGAAAATCTGAGGTCTGTGACTCCGATCATTCTTTATTCGAGGGAAAAGTTTGACGGGACCGGTTACCCTAAGGGGTTGAAAGGCGACAAGATCCCTATAGGCGCGAGGATCTTGTCCGTGATCAACGCTTTTGAGGCGATCATTTCCGGACGGCCCTACCGCAGTCAGGTTTCGATCGAGGAGGCGTTGAATGAAATTTCACGTAACCGGGGCACACAGTTTGATCCTCGCGTGGTGGATGCCTTTATTCGAGCGCTTGAAAAAGAGGGCCTGCGGCGTCTCTTAAAAAGAAGTCGATGACCTTATTGTTTTCTCGGTTAAGGGCTAAAGAGACTGAATGAAAAAATTATTTTTTTTCGTAGGTTTCTTTTTATTGGCTGCCGCGGGCCTTGTTTCCGGTAAAGATAAGATCGCCTCTTTTTATCTGAGTGAAAAAACAGGGTTGGGTATCCGCGTGCGTGATGTGTGTATGCCGCGGATCGGGCAGGTTGTTTTTTCGGATCTTGTCACGCGGGACGGGGACGGGGGCCGCGAGTGGTTTCGGGCTGAAAAAGGCACCCTGGTGTTATGGGCTCCAGGAGATCTTTCAGGTGTCACTCGGATAGCTCTTGAAAATGTTGCGCTTGGCGGCTCATTGCAAAAAAAGGCGCTCTCTTTTTTTTCGTGGGCTAAAAAGAGCGGGAAGGCATTGCCCATCGTTGAGCGGGTGGACCTTGCGATTTGGAGCAAGGGAGAAATTCTCGGGGTGCGAGTTTTGAAAGCGCAAGGGCATGATTTTAAATTGCGGGGCGGCGTGCAGATGCGGGCCCGGCACTTGGAAAAACTAAGCGCACGTATTGTAGTCACAGACCCAACAGGCAGGCGCTCGTTTGGCCTTATGTTTGGCGGCACCACCTGGACTTTACGGGGAGCCCAAGGCCCGCTACTCCAGTTTCAGGGAGAAATTTTATGAATGAGAAACAGCGGCCAGAAAATCAGAGCGAGCTTTTCCCGATCCTTTCCGGCGAGCCTCGTCCACCCGACCCTATCCCCATGATCACCAAGACCCAAAAACCGATCTTTTTTTCAACAACGCTTGAGCAATTATTGTTGGCGGGCATTGTGTTGATCCTCTTGCTATGCTTTGTATTTTTTTTGGGTGTTCTTCGCGGCCGCTCGATGGGCTCCACGATACTCTTGAAGCCCGTGGCCGCTTTGGCGCCTGGGGCGCCGCTCGCCGCGCCTATTTTAGCGGCGCCCGGGCGTTTGCCGACCCCACGGACGGTCACGACAAAAAAAGAGAGTTCTTTTGTTGTGGTCAACGAGTCCCTGGTAAAGCCCTATACCATTCAGGTGCTCACCACTAAAAAAAAGGACTACGCCGAAGAGGAAGCCTCTTCTCTGCGTAAGAAGGGCGCCAATGCCTGGGCGGCCAAAAGCGGCGATTTTTACGTCGTCTGCGCCGGCTCTTATGCGAACAAGGAGGGGGCAAAAAAAGATCTTTTATATTTTAGAGCGAACTATAAAAGCGCCTATTTACGACGGCGCTAACCCATCGAGATAAGGGGACATCATACTTAATTGTGACCAATTAAGTATGATGTCCCCTTATCTCA
>CAZBIH010000026.1:6486-15682 GCA_964492015.1 uncultured Planctomycetia bacterium
AAGTATGATGTCCCCTTATCTCATTCAAGAATAGCTTCTTGGGACCCTCCTGTGGTAGACTAATCGACCTAATCAAAGAAAGGGGTTTTGTATGTCAATTCATTCTAGTTTGCGCTCCGGAGGATCGGACAAAAAGCACCGCTCCGTTCTGAAGCGTTTCGAGCGTCTTAAGATGCTCAAGGAAAGCAGCCTTTGGGATGAGGGCAAGTCGGTTCTTGGAATACCCAAAGTTAAGATGCAAAAATTGAAGGTGAAGAAGGAGAAGGCCGTTGCAGGAGCGGAAACTCCAGGTGCGCCCGCGGTAGCCGTTGCAGGAGCTCCTGTCAAGGCAGCGCCGATGTCGGGTGGAAAAACAGATAAGAAATGACCCCACCACTCTCTCACTTGAATAAGCAGGTGGTGGGGTGATGTCAACCACTTCTTCGACCGACGGAAAAAGTGGCCCGATCAGCGACCTCACTTTTGCTGATTTTAAAAAAACTGACCTTCGGATCGCCAAGATCCTGGAGGTGCAGGAGATCCCCGGTGCGGATAGGATATGGAAGCTCCTGGTTGATGTAGGCAGCGAAAAAAAAGAGATCGTTGCCGGGATCAAAGCATTTTATACTCGCGAACAGCTTTTGGGGCGATCGATCGTGGTGGTCAATAATCTTGTGCCCAGCCTGATCCGCGGTGTTCAATCACAAGGAATGCTTTTGGCTGCGTCGTCCGGCGGAAAAGAGGATAAGCGCCTATCTCTGTTAACCCTCGATACAGACCTGCCCCCGGGTAGTTCGGTCGGCTGATCTTCAAGATGAAGACGGTTCGCGTCCGGCTCTCGGAAAGAACTTATCCTGTCTTGGTCGGCTCTAGCCTATTGGATCGGGCAGGGTTTTTTATTAGGCAGCAGGGCATTCTCGGCCGCAGCGCCCTTGTGGTCTCCCAAAAAGAGATAGCCACTCTATACGAAAAAACGATCTTAGGATCTCTGCGTGGCGAGGGGATCGAGACGTCTGTTTTTTTGACACCCCCAAGCAAAAGCTCAGAAGCCGCAAAATCCCCGGAGGTGTTCTGGAAACTTATTCAGCGCATTGCAGGCCAAGAGGGCAAGAATAAATCTCTTTTTTTGGTAGCTCTGGGTGGAGGTGTCATCGGAGATTTGACGGGTTTTGCGGCTTCTGTGTATCGCCGCGGTATTCCTTATGTTCAGATCCCTACCACACTCACTGCGCAGGTTGACTCCGCTATCGGGGGAAAGACCGCCATCGACCTGCCTGAAGGCAAAAATCTTTTAGGGAGCATTCATCAGCCCAGGCTTGTATTGAGTGATGTGAATACGCTCAAAAGCCTTCCGGATAGATGTTTCTCCGAAGGTTTTGCCGAAGTCATCAAATATGGTGTTATCGAGGACGCATCCCTATTTTCGCTATTGGAAAGAACGGGCAAGGAAAATCTGGTTAAGAATTCAAAGCTTCTTGAGGAGGTCGTCGAGCGTTGTGTCCGCATCAAAGCGCGCGTTGTTTCTCTGGACGAACACGACAAAAAAAATATTCGGATCGTTTTGAATTTTGGGCACACCGGTGGACATGCGTTGGAAGCCGCATCCCAATTTTCACAGCAGTACACGCACGGGGAAGCGGTGTCTATTGGCATGTTGATCGCTTGTGATATCTCAGCGCGTCTGGGGATATTAAAAGACCCCGGCTTAGCAACCCGCCTGGAAACGCTTTTGATCAAATTTGGCTTGCCCGTTTTTTTTAAAAACCTGGAACTCAAGGCGATCTTTCAGGCGATGGGTTATGACAAAAAATCAGAGGGTGGAAAGAATCGCTTTGTTCTGCCTGTCCGCGCAGGAAAAACTCAAATTTTCGTTGACGTCCCTGTGCCCGTGATCACGGAAGCGCTTCTGAAAAGAAAAAGATAGAAAGTCGTCGGCTCACCGTTATCCGTGATTGACCCAGAGCTCGATCTTGGAGCCGTTGTATTCCAGGATCGCTTTCTCGGGTGTTACGCTTTTAAGTGTGGCGCCATTGATCCTCTCTCCCACCTTGACCACTTTTCCGTTGATGATGCAGTAGGAATCAGGGGAAGAGTAAACGATCCCATTGATCAAAAAGTTCGGACGATCCGCCATTCTCAGGGGTGATAAGGCGTTCCTGATCCCCGCGGTGGCCGTGGAAAGGATCGGTGATTCTTCGATGACAAACTGTGCGAGACGGTTCTCGGGATCCCCGTTTTTTGCCTGCCCGGATGCCGCCAAAGCCTCTTGATACGAGGGGACGAGAAAGGCCGAGCTGGTACTGCGGTAAGGGCTCGAAAAAATAGGCGCAACCAAAGGCCCGGTGATCAACACCAATACCAGAAGCACAAACACCGGCCCCCAGTTGACCTTCTGTTTTTTCTTCGCCAGCTCAGGGATCAATTTTTTGTTGGGCTCCGCAATAAAAAAAGAGGTCTGTTTTGAAGCGGGAGAAGATTCAGCGATCGCCGGATGCTTGTCTTGGCCTGCTTTTTTCAAGGCTTCATTAATGATGCTCATTGTGTTGTCCCTCGATCTCATGAATTGCCTGTTGAATGGTGTCTTCCGTGATCCTGCGGCTCTCCCGCACAAAACCGTTTAAAAGCGCTTTATCACAAACAATATTGACCAAGCGCGGTATTCCGCCCGAATAGAGATGAATGCTGTCCACGGCTTTTTCGTCAAAATTGGGCCCGCTTCCGTTGGATCCGGCAAGTTCCAGACGGTGTCCAATATAATGCCCGACTTCACGCCTGTCCAGCGCTTCGATATGATAGCGCACAACGATCCGTTGGCGCAATTGGCGAAGGGAAGGGTCTTTTAATTTTTCACGCAGTTCTGGCTGACCGACGAGAACGATCTGGATCAGCTTCTCATTTTCAGATTCTAAGTTTGAGAGCATGCGGATCTGCTCCAGCAATTTTTTAGAGAGATTCTGGGCTTCATCGATGATCACGGCGACATTGCCGCCCGAGCGCAATTGTTCGATCAAAAAACGATTCAGCTCGATGAATAGGCCGCCTTTGTTTTTGGCGGCAGATTTTATTCCGAGGTCTTCTAGGATCGTCTGGAGAAGTTGAGTTTCAGAGAGATTGGAGTTAAAGATAAAGGCGGTTTTAACGGAGGGGTCCAACCGATTTAGCAGGGCGCGGCAAAGGGTTGTTTTACCCGTCCCCACTTCCCCGGTGATCTCGATGAAACCTACACGTTCACGGATCCCGTACATCATATGCGAAAGAGCCTCTTTATGCCTGTGCGATAGATAGAGGAATGCAGGGTTCGAGGTGACCGAAAAAGGCTTCCGGTTGAGGGAATAAAAAGATTCGTACATTAAGCCGTAGTCTAGCATTCAATCGAGGCAAAGTAAAGGCTTGGAATCCTAATAAAAATTGACAAAAAGGGTCTTTTTAAGTATTATTAGCCCTATATAAAACTTACTAAAAATTACTAATTCTAAACATAGTTCGAGAGTCCCGGGGGAGGATTTAAATGAAAAAACTTTTTTTTAGGAACGCAATGGTTTGTAGCGCAGTTTTTTTGAGTCTCTTGATCAACTCAGCCTGCTTTGCCCAAGACCCCTTTACAAAATTGGGACGAGGGGTGGCGAATACGCTGACCGGATGGGTGGAGCTGCCAAAAAATATTTATAACACCAGTGTTAAGGACAATGCGTTTACGGGGCTCACGTTGGGTCTGGCCAGGGGAGTTGGAATGACGGTTGTGCGCACCGGAGCGGGTCTTTTTGAGATCGCCACATTTCCGATTCCGTTGCCGCAGGATTACCGGCCAACACTTGAGCCTGAATACGTTTTTTAAGGAGAGGCTTTGACTCTAAAAATTTTTGCGGGCAAGGATACCGATAAAGCGCTGACCACCGAAGATGCCTGTGATTTTTTGAGTATCAGCCGGCAGACCCTCTATAAATTGGTAAAAGCTAAAAAAATCCCGGGCCGCAAGGTGGGGGATAATTACCGTTTTTTAAAAAGCGACCTCATCCACTATTTTAAAAACGACTAGGACGGCTATGTCAACTCCTTCCAAAAGCACCAAACTTACTTACGAGGAACAGATGAATGAGCGTCGAAAGTACCTTCGATTCAACACGCCCATGGATGTGGAATATAAAACACTGACCTTAAACCCCATTTTCGGAAAGACGCTGGCCAAAGACTTAAGTCGTGAGGGTTTGAGGATCGGAGTTAAAGAGAGGGTGTCTGTGGGAACCCCGCTGGAAATACAGATGAATGTGCCCGGGGATAATTTGCCTGTGTTTGCTACGGGAAAGATCGCATGGGCTGATGGCCTGGAGGCGGGTGTTCGTTTGACCAAGATGGATCAAACAGACCGTAAGCGTGTACTCGAGTACGTTTATAGCGAGTGGCTTAAAACCACCAAGAAAGCCGCGGCTGAGAAAAGGTGAGTTTTTTATGATCGAAAATCGGAAATTTATTCGTTTAAGAACCCTATTGCCGGTGGAATACCGTCTGATCAAAAAACATAAAAAACAAAAAACAGTGGCGGCCTTAATGAATAATATCAGCATTGGCGGACTAAGCCTTGTTCTAAAAGAGACCTTTCGGGTGGGGGATCTGGTCTGGGTTGGAATTCAGGTGCCGCATCTGGAGGACCCGGTGGAGATCGTAGGGGATGTGATGTGGCATTGGACATCCAAAAACAAGGAGAAGCCTTCCCAAGAGGCCGGGATCCGTTTTCAGGATGCAAACCCCGGTGAGCTCAATAAGATCCTCGATTATGTCTACTCGGTCGCGATAGGGTAAACACAGAAGACAGATAGACAGACGGCAGATAAACAGATAAGATGGCCCCCAATCTTTTCGCCGAAGCGGGAAGCGACCTTTAAAATAATCATGAAAAAATGGAGTTAGACCCAATGGCAGACGAAGCAAAGAAGGAAACCGCGACCGCGGTCAAAGAAAAAAAAGTCAAGCCCACCAACTGCGCGCAGAGCAATAAAAGGATACGTCGCAAAGACTGGTATTATCGCGACGGAAAATATTTTGCCAACAAGCAAGCTCACAAGCTTTTCGTGGTAGCTGAGGCGGAAAAAGCTCAAAAGGCCAAAGCTGCCCAAGAGGCCGCTACTCCCAAGGCCGCGGAATAAAAGTATGGACGGCCTCCCGAAGCGGATCGTGGAGAGGCGTCACTCGGTCCGCATCACGGAGCCGTTGTTATTCAAGATCGGGCATCGCGGATATGACATTCAAGCGATCACGCTTAATATTTCCTGCCACGGAGCCCTATGCATCGTGGACAGGGATATTCCGATGATGAGTCAATTGAATATCGGGCTCGAACTGCCGGCCGGATCTCGAGGCAAGCGCAAAACGGTCCACATGAAGGGGGTGTTGGTGCGCAAGGAAAAGGAAGTGCGCACCGGACGGTTTCTCGTCGCTGTTTATTTTTCTGACATCAAACCTGCCGACGCGAAGCGGCTCGAGCAATTTATCGCCCACTACCTTAAAAATTTGTAAGCCTGCATGGACGCTCCCCGCGCACAGGATCCCGGATCACCCTTCCAAAAAATAGATAAAGTCGCTCTGCTGGGCCAGTGCCCTCTTTTTGCCGGTTTGAGCCAGTGGGAATTAAAATCCATTAGCCAGCTGATGCGCCTGGTGGAGTTCCGCAGGGACGAGGCTGTTTATAAAGAGGGGAATCCTGCTGACGGATTTTATGTGGTCGTTTCAGGGCGCTTTGAGGCTTTTGTTTCTTCCGGCGCAAAAAAGAAGGTTCTTGCTTATTTGCGCCGCGGCGATCATTTTGGCGAGATGTCACTTCTGACGCATGAGCCCCACTCCGCGACGCTTCGCGCTCTTTCAGACTCGCTGGTGTTGGAACTTAAAAAAGAAGATTTCGAGCGGACGATCGAACACAATGCCACGATCTCGCTGGAGCTTAGCCGTCGCTTAAGCCATCGTCTGCGGGGGGATAATTCTCGAGAAAAAACACTATTTCGTAGCGACGTTTTCTCCGTTTACAGCCATCAGCCAAAAAATGAGCGGGCGCATTTTTCAATCAATCTGGCTGCGAGTCTTTTTCATGAAACGAGTCAAAAAACCATCTTGATCGATCTAGGCGTTGAGGCAGCGGACCTTCTTCCGGGCCTGGAGAGTGCACCCAAAGCTCCGCTTTCAGAATTTTGTAATCTGGGCACGAACACGCCGGATCCGGTCCTTCGGTATCGCACCAAGCATGAAGCGGGGTTCGATGTTTTGAGTGTTTTTACGGATGGTTCGGAGGGCTCCTCGGAAAATGCGATCATCTCGATCCTGAACCATCTGTCGATCGAGTACCGTTTCATTTTGATCGATCTGCCCTTTGAGATGAGCTCTCTGGTGCTGAAAACCATGACACAGTCCGATTTCATATTTTTTGCGACAGACAGCCATATGAATAACATCCGGCAAACCCAGGAAGTGATCGCAGACGTTGAAAAAATGATCCCGGCGTCGGAGGGCTGTACGGCGGTCGTGATGCGCGAGATTTTTTTTGGAGTGAGGACGACCAGCCTTGTGCGGCATGAGCTTTTTCCGAAGAAAAGATGTTTTTCGCTTCCGGCGCTTCCTTTATTTGAAGCCAAAGAGCCTCCCCGGGAACCTTGGGTCGTGCATGCTCCCGACGCGGAGTATTCGCGCGTGGTGCGTCATATTGCCCGGTACGTCAGCAACAATCTTGTGGGAGTGGTCCTGGGCAGCGGCGCGGCACTCGGCCTTGCTCACATCGGCGTTTTAAAGGTCCTTGAGAGAGAAAAAATACCGATCGATGTGATCGCCGGCTCGAGCATTGGCGCCATGATCGGCGCTCTTTATGCGGTCAATCAAAGCGCCGCGGAAGTTGAAAAATTTGCGATGGAGATCACCCCAAGCCTTCTGATCACCCGCTTGATCGATATCAGTCTTTATCCGGTCCGGGGTTTTTTGAACGGCCGGGGGATCATGAAACACTTGAGCAAGCAGCTGGGCAACAGGACCTTTGAGAACTGCCGTGTTCCCTTAAAGGTCACGGGCGCCAACCTTTCCACGCGCGAATCCATTATTTTTGAATCGGGAATGATCGCCGATGCCGTACGCGCATCGATCGCGATCCCGGCGATCTTTAAGCCCATTTTCATTGACGGGGAAACGATCGTGGATGGTGGGATCCTGAATCCCTTGCCGATCCAGGCGCTTCACGATGCGGGTGTGCACAAGATCATCGCGGTGAATGTTTTTCCGACCACCAAGGATACACTGGAGCGGCGCATTATTCTCGAAGATGCGGCGCAAAAAGAAGCGGCGGTCGTGCGGCAGAAAAATTTTCTGGTCCGTTTCATTTATCGGATCAAGAAAAAATTGGCACGCCTCTTTTTCCCCAACGTGTTCGATATTTTAATGAATACGATCCAATTCATGGAATCGGAGATCGCGGAGATCGAGGGAAGCGCCGCGGATGTCTTGATCCGGCCTGTATTGGTCAGCGCCAATTGGGTCGAGTTTTACAAGGCCGGACCCTTTATCAAAAAAGGAGAAGAAGAAACAATGAGACTTTTACCCAAGATCAAGGCGCTTGTCGCGCAGCAAAACGTATGAACGCTCCCAGCCTTGGCCGTCTTTTTCAATACACCGCCCAAAGACTGCCTAAAAAAGCAGCTTTTTTAACAAAAGTAGCGGGGAATTTTGAGCCCATCTTGTGGGAAAGTGCCGCGAGGGACATTTACGCGATCGCCTCTGCTTTTTTATCGATGGGTTTAAAGGCGCAAGACCGCGTCGCGATCTTTTCCGAGAATCGCCCGGAATGGGCGATGACGGATCTTGCGGCGCAGCTTGTCGGGATCATCACAGTTCCGATCTATCCTTCGCTGACACCGGCGGAAGCTCAGTATATTTTGGCGGACTCCGGCGCCTCACTGGTCGCTGTATCGAACAAAGGGCAGTTTGAAAAGATCGCGGCGGTCCAGAAGAACTTGCCGACGCTGAAGGGGGTGGTTGGTTTTGATCCCTCGCTTTCGGTTTCCGGGGCGGACATTACGGTGCCTTTATTCTTATGGAGAGAGCTTGTCAAAACCAAACTCCGTCCTGATCTGGACAGCTTGGCCGCTCAAGTTTTAGGGGAGGCCATCGCCAGCATTATTTATACCTCCGGCACCACGGGCTCTCCGAAGGGCGTGTTGTTGACCCACGCTAATTTCATTACCAACGTGGTTGGTTGCCGTGACACTCTTAAAATGGATGAAAACGACCTGCACCTGTCTTTTTTACCTCTGTGCCATGTGTTCGAGCGCACGGCCGGCCATTATCTGATGGTCTATATCGGCGCTACGATCGCTTACGCCGAAGACCTGGAATCAGTTCCGAAGAATATTTCTGAAATTAAACCCACATTCCTTTTGGGGGTGCCGCGTTTTTATGAAAAGGTCCGCGGGCGGGTTTTGGAAGCTGTCAAAAAAGCCAACCCGGTGCGCAAAGCTCTTTTTTTCTGGGCCCAAGAGATCGGCCAGGCCAAGAGAGAGGGGAGGCGTAAGAAGGGGCTCTTTGCCGGGCTTGAAGAAAAGTTGGCTGAAGCCCTTGTCTATAAGACATTTCGAAAGCGTTTGGGCGGGCGGATCCGATTTTGTGTTTCGGGCGGCGCCGCGCTTCCCAAGGAGATCGCCGAATTTTTTTATGATCTGGGCGTTGTGATCTATGAGGGTTATGGGCTGACAGAAACGTCTCCCGTGATCAGTGTGAACCGTCAGGATCAGGTGCGTTTTGGGACCGTTGGCGTCCCGCTTGCCGGAGTTGAGGTCAAAATAGCCCCGGACGGGGAGATCCTGACTAAAAGCGCTTGTGTGATGAAGGGGTATTACCACAAGCCCGCTGAAACACAAGAGGTGCTCAAGGACGGCTGGTTTTATACCGGAGACTTGGGCAAGATCGATGCGGATGGTTTTCTTTCGATCACGGGCCGCAAGAAAGAATTGATCGTCACTTCCGGCGGCAAGAAGGTTTCACCGCAATCGATCGAAGAAGCCGTCTCCAAAGAACCTTTGATCCTGCGCTGTGTTCTCTTCGGGGAAGGCATGAAATTCATCACCGCGCTGGTTGTGCCGCGCCGGGAAGAGATCGAAGCTTACGCGAACTTACAAAAGATCGCATACTCCGGCTATGAAGAACTTTTAAAGGATGCAAAGATCTATGAGCTTGTCGATCTGCGTGTTCAGGC